>CAYMOF010000001.1:0-5163 GCA_964392095.1 uncultured Candidatus Saccharibacteria bacterium
CTTATTAGCTAAAGCAATTCTTTCGGCCTGCCCACGCTTGGGGTTTTTCAACCACTTATTTATTAATCCAATAAACTGTTTCGTATCTTCCCCATAACCAATATACTCTTTATACCTTTCCAGTTCAGGCAACCCAACCACCACCACTGGCTTGCCTGTAGCCATGAATTCCCAAAACTTCAAGGGGAAACTGGACCTATTGTATCGATTTTTCTTGTAAGGAATAACACAAACGTCAAAATTTTTCGCGTAAGCAGGCGCCCGCTCTCTTTTAATTACCCCGGCAACATGAACATTGGGCAATTTTTTTATTCCTTTCATAAAATCGTCTTCTCTACTAACTATTGGAGAACCGCCTAACACAAAATTCCAATCAGGCCTGGCCTTGGCCGCCTTCTCAATCAAATCAAAATCAAATTTATAGCTGTCCAGCGTCCCTATAGTCCCGATCACCGGCCCGTCCAGCTTCCGCAATAATTGAGGAACAGAAACATTCTTTTTGGCGAACATTTTTGCATCACCGGCATTTAATACCAAATGAACTTTCTTTTTCCATCTTTTTTTCTGCTTTTTTAAATTAACCGACGTAACGGTTATAAGATTAGCCCTGTCCATAATCATTTTCTCTTCCTCTTTGACTCGCCGAGCATCCCTGCTTATAGCCACCTGGGCTTCATGATCATCAACGCAGTCATATAAAACAAAATTTTTCTCAAACGCGGACAAATATTCAGCCGCTTCGGTGTCATATATCCACACAATGACCTTATTTTTTAAAGGGCTATTTCTCAAAAAACCAAGTCTCCTGGCTATCAGCAATACACTCCATCGGTTCAACCAGTGATTAACAGTCGATATAAAATAATACTCCCTAGATTTAGGAATCAGGTTTCCTTGGGCTTTTATATACAAATTTCCTCGCCTCTGATACCAAAAAAGTCTTTTACAAAAACCGGCCAACTTCTTGGGATCTCCTATATTTTTAAATAAATATTTAAAAACCCAAATACGCGGTTCAACGTAAAAAACTTTGTACCCCTTGGCCAGCCTCGACATAATCTGTTGCCGATTAGTCCAATAAACACTGTCAAAAGAAGCACCCGCGAAACATACAATTCTAAAATCTTTCCGGCTCTCATTTTTATCCGTTTTCGCAGAATCTCCTCTGAAAATTTTTATTAAAGCTCCCTTTGACAATAATTTACTTTTTTTTGCTTCGTAAAACAGGTAGGCGAGGAAAATCAGAAAAACAATTAATCTAAAAAACAAAGACGGGTTTAGCATTAACCACCCTAAACTTATACCCAGCAACACCATCATCGCTCCTAGCTCTCTGGTAATCAAATTAATCCCAAACTTTCTCTGCGCTACAACCACCATCAGTAAATAAGAAAAGCCAGCCCCTCCCAAAACACTGATCGCCGCCCCCAAAGACCCGGGTTTTATAAAGAATAACAAACCGATTATTAATGCCGACACGGTCGTCATGGCCCCATATATATAGGCCCTTACCCTCGGCCTGTTAGCCGACACAAAAACACTGCTGGTGCCGATATCACAAAGAGCGTATAAATAAAAAGCGGCCGTCATAATGATGATTATTCCCCTGGCCGGTAAATATTCTTGCCCCACCACGTAATACAGAATTTCCGGAGTGAAGAAAATCAACACTAAGGCGATAAGGGTTATTGCTATCATCACTCTTTGCATGTTCTGCACGACAACTTTTGCAAAAAGTTCTTTTTTTCTCTCATACAAAGTACTCATCCAGGACAGATTAACTTCCGACAAAGCCATAGCGATAATCGTTAATTTAGATCCGAAAGTTTGGGATACGTTTAGGTACCCTAATTGATCCGCCGCCAACACTCCTCCTAGCATCAATATGGGCAACCTCTGCCAAACAATAAAAAATATCCTGGAAATATACATGTAAACTCCAATACGCATTATTTGCCTGGCATATTTCTTGATATCCTTAAACGCCAGCTCTTTAATTACGCCGCCCAACCGCCTAACTACCAGAAAAGAAAAAATCGCGACCATTACTGACGTTGTTACAACAATCGCCCAGAAAAAGCCCGCCATTTTGTAACGCCAGGTTAAAACTCCAAAAACGGCTATATTTATAGCCGCGGTTACAATCTGGACAGCGTACAGCTCATAAAATCTTTTTAAGCCCGTTAGGGTTGCCCCCAGAACATCCTGAAGCCCTTGAATAATCAGCGAAGCGGCGAAAATTTGTAACAAAACAGCGATCTCCGGTTTATTGTAAATTCTAACGGCTACAAATTCCGCCAAAACCATCAAGCCTAAAGAAAGGGGTATAGTCACCAATTGTCTTACCAAAATAGACACCCAAAATACTTTCCCCGCTTCGCGCCTGCTTCGCCGCACGGCTATTTCCCTTATCGTTCCGTCCACTACTCCTAAGTGCTGGGTTACTCCCACTATTCCCCCTACAGACATAACCAGCCCCACTAATCCGTATTCGGCCGGCGATAAAATCCTAATAACAATAACGCTCTGGACAATACCCAGAGCCGTTGTTACCGCCTTGCTGAATAAAGAAAAAACTTGTATCCTGCCCAGATTCATATTATCTGCTGTAAGCCATAGCAGTTTTATAAACTTTAAGCAATGATATCAATCATATCTACTCACAAACATAAGAGAAAAGCTTAAAACAGCTAGGGCTGTGGATTACCCATAGAAGGTGCCTTTGAGCCTCGATCGAGAAGCTTGCCCTCGACCTCGATCAAGAAATAAAACAATCTATGCCCAAATCAAAACGTCGGACAATCACACGCGCACTGCCCCTGCACGCCGGTCTCCATACATCCCGGCTCGCAATAAGGTATGCCTAGATTTCCGTCCCCGCACAAACCGCCATTAAAAGTCAGGCATGCTTTCACGTAATCAGTATAGTCCTCCGTATTCAGATTAACCTTGGTTAAATAACTTGAAATAAAAAACGGCGTACATGAACACTGTGTCTGAACCTCTCCGTAAGGATCCCCGTCCCAATGCGTAAAATCAACATGCCACCAACAGCATCCTCCACCAGGCTGTTCTCCTCCGCAATAATCCATGCACTCGTTAAACGCGGCCGGAACAAAGTCGTCATCGTAATTATAAGAAAAGTTAGTAGTTGCCATGGATGGACAACTACGTTGTTTCAAGCCCCGCGGGTCCACCATTGTTTCAATCATGGCGTCGCTTGGTCCCTTTTCCGTGTCCACGTCCACATTCATAAATATTCTAACCAAGCTAATATTAGCTTTTTCCACGGGATAAGACATTTCCACCGCCCCGCCCACACTGGCCACGTAATAACCAAACAAAGCCTGGTCATTACCGTCCATTCGGTTACGCAACGATTTAATTATGGTCTGGTCTGTTGTCTGCCCCGGTGGATACTCACAATTAGGCGCCGGATTGTCATGTTCCACCCGCATTCTTAATTCACTACTTCCCTCTTCCACATAATACCTTACTCGTTCCACTTCATTATCATCGTCAATATTAGTGTGGATTGTTAAAGCGTATGGTTCTGCTTCCTGAATCCAAAATTCGTTTTCATCCGTTTGGCCGTCCCCGTCGCAATCCACATTCCGGGCATTCCTGATAGCGTCGCTGATTCTTTCTATCTGCACTCGCGCCCCTTCAGTATTTCTTGTTTGCTCAAAATGCTCTCTTTTTACTCCAAAAGACTGACCCACAAACAAAGCGATCACAATAACCATTATCCCTAAAACCAGCAACGCCATTAACACCTCGATAGCCGTTAATCCTAGCTTTTTTAAATACACGTTGTTGCTATTTTGCGATACACCCCAGCTTTTCGTCCAAAAGCTCGCTATACGTAAAAATTTTCTCTTTATTCGCATGATGTTTTAGGTAAATGATTCCATTTCGCAATTAAATAATCACCGTCCACTGTTGCCGTAAACTTCGCTTCAATTGTTTGACAATGATTAGAATTTGATTGGGCTCGCCCCTCTGATACTATTTCTAGCTCATCGCCGGCGCCCGGCAAAAAGGTCAAGTTAAAAACCCCCGCGAAACTGCCCTCACTGTTGGTTATCTGATGATCGGTTGCTGAACTCGGCGGGCTGGACCGCAAATCATCGGGAGCTATATTTGCTCCCCAGGGCTGAATAAGCCACCAGGCGTACTGTACTCCCGCGTCCGCCACCGAAAAAGCTACTTCCTCCCTTTCCTGATTTACCGACTGGGTTGATTGGCGGTTTATATAAGCGGTTGACGCTACTATTAGCCCAACAAACAACACCACCATCACCAACACCATTAGTGTCATGCTTCCTTTGTCTTGCATACTACGGAGATGGTGTTATTCCATTAGTTTCAGAAGGAACAGGCGTAGGACTAGGACTGGGGGTAGTTTGTGCACAAGCCGTACAACACGTTAAACTAATATCTGTACACCCTCCTTCTGCGGTGTCACCCACACAACTTCCACAACATTCACCCTGACATGGTAACCAAGGCGTGGGTGTAGCCGTATTTACGCACCTTTCATAATAACAATCAAGCGAAGTCGAATACCGTGTCTCGCACGTCTCGGGAGGGCCACATGTACCGTTTTGGCACTCATCATCAGAAAGAAGCCAACAGCATGTTGACTCTCCTCCACAGCCAACATCATTACAACTACTTGTACAAGGAGGAGTTCCAACCTGGCCTACACCACTCGTACAATTTCCATCTGCATCCCAACTAGTACATGCACCACAATCCGTTGCACCATCACCGTTTATATCACACCAAGTTAAAGGAGAAGATGTTGCTGTGGACGTAGGCATAAGAGTAGGCCCGCCCCCCCCACTGGGAGAGGGACTAGGAGAACCACCACAATAAAAATAAGTGTAATTTGGCGTGCAAGTCGGATAAGCCGGAGTCCATGTTACAATAACTCCTATATCCCCCACGCAAGTCGTCGTGTCAGCTGGACAAGTAACTGTTGTACACACCCCACCCACACAAAAACTTCCCGACGGACAATCGCTGTCATTGGAACACGATTCTCCCGTTGGATATGGACTTGCGCTAACTGTAGGCGACACGGCAGGTGATCCGCTCGGTGATGATGTCGGTGATCCGCTCGGTGATGATGTCGGTGATCCGCTCGGTGATGATGTC
>CAYMOF010000001.1:5263-81688 GCA_964392095.1 uncultured Candidatus Saccharibacteria bacterium
GTGAAGCTGACGGTGAAGCTGACGGTGAAGCTGACGGTGAAGCTGACGGTGAAGCTGACGGTGAAGCAGTAGGCGAGATACTAGGTGAAGGAGGAATACAAGAACACATATCCGCTGTACAAGCCCACCCCTCCGGACAATCCTCCGGCCCATCGCAAGGTGCCTGGCAAATACCGTCACAACAAACATAAGGCGGCGCGCAATCAGCCGAGGACACGCACGGCCCGCCCTCGTTAACAACAGTTACTTCTACCTCCACGTCATGAGTTTCTTTTCCGCTAACCGAAGCTGTAACCGAAGTCGGCGACCCTACATTCACAAAAACAAGCTTATAATCCGCCTTCTCTTCCGTAAGAGGGAGAGATTCTGTTCCGTTTTCAGGATCATCCACCAGCACAATAGAAGTAGTTACCACGTAATCTTTACCTTCTCCCGTGGTATATATTTTAACCCTTTCAATACTTCCTCCCGGATCGCAATAACCACTGGTACAGGGACTGGGCTCACTATATCCTACCTCATTATACGGCAAAGTCCTGATTTCCTCCGACCGATTCGTGGCAATACCTTGAGACACAGACCTCTCTTCATTAACTATTGCTAGCCTGGTACCCAGCGTGGCCATGCCCACTACCACCAACACCACCAGACTGACGGTAAATATCCCCACCAGCGTTTCAATCATGGTCACGCCTTTTTGTCTTCCAGGCCACCCACAACAAACAATAAACCGAGGCAAAAGCCTCATTATCTTTCTGCCAATCAATTGCAGTTGTCTTTGGTAGTCCATTATTATTTCCGCTCTTAAATTATACTACTTTTTATTCAACCAAGAAACCGTCAGTCTAATGTTAGAAAATATTCCCGCAAAAACTATTCAAGACATTCTCCCGATTTATACCAATACTTCAATGTCCAGACACCTATTCACCGACCTTTTTAAAAATACTTTTTACCTGCTCCGACTTTTTCTCCCAAGTAAATTCTCTCATCACCCTCTTTCTTCCTTCTTTGCCCCAGCTAGCTATTTTCTCTCGATTATTTATTAGATAAATTAACGCCTCTTTAACGTTTTTTACTGAACTCGCCTCTACCACAATTCCTGTTTCATTATTTTTTACCGCCTCACCGATTCCTCCGCTTTCAGTTGCCAAGCAGGCTCTTTCCTGCGCCGCCGCTTCCAAATAAACTATCCCGAAACCCTCAAAATCATTTTTTATGTCTTTAGGAGTTAACGCGAAAAATACACACCCTCTATACAAAGCCGCCAACCTTTCATCAGGGACTTCGCCCGCAAATATTACCCTGTCTTCCACCTGCAAATTTTTAACCAGGACTTTTAAATTTTTTTCCTCCGGACCACTACCCACAATTAATAATTTTATAAATCCCTCCGTATCCGCAAAAGTCTTTATTAAAACATCAACCCCTTTTCTTTTTATTAATCTGCCCACTGTCAATATGTACTCTTTACCCTGAAGCCCCAATGACGACTTAGCCTTCTCCACTTCTTCTCGGTTTACTTCTTTAAGAAAAAAATCGTCGACTGCCGGAGTAATCTTTATCATTTTGTTTTCTTCTATCCCCAATCCAATAATGCTTTTTTTTGTAACTTCGTTAATGTAAACAATTCTACTTGCCCCGCCTAACACCATTTCAAGCTTCTTTCTTGCCCTTTTGTCACTTTTCCATTTCTCGATTTCCATCGCGTAAGTAAAAACCACATAGGGAACACCAAGAATTTTTTTCAGATAATAACCAACCAACCCCTCAAACAAGGCCTTGCCGCACAAAACCACCTGCCATTTTTCTTTTTTTGCCTTTCTTAAAACATATAAAAAAAAGAAAAGCCATTTAGGCTTCGGCCAACCCACAAAAAAATTTTTTCTTATTAAATTATACCTTTCCTGTTTATCAGAAAAAGGAGTTTTGTCAGAAGCAATCACCGTAACGTCACAATAATTACCTAAATGTTCGACTATTCCCTTTAAATACCTTTCAATTCCCCCCACCCCCGGCTCCCAATTTTCCGTAATTAATAATACTTTCATTAGGCTTGCCAATTTTTAATTTTTGAATTCCGCTTATTTATTTTCTTAATACGCTTTAACCAGCTTTATACCACTGTAAAAATACTTAAGAATCTTCTGAAAATCCCATCCGTCATTTTTGGCAAAACCGTACGCGCCTTGGGCGCTCATACCGACACAATGCCCCACGCACTTGTCAGCCGCATGATGGGGATCTTTAACCGACTTCTGTAAATGAGGATATTTGCTAGTCCCCCACTTTTCTTTTGCTGTTCTTGTTCGACCATCGGAATCGGAAAAATATACCGTTGACACAGGCTCATCACCTTGGTCATTAGTAACTATTATACCTTTTGTTTTAGCGAACACGCTGGCTATGCGCGGCTTGATTATTTCAAACTCATACCCCCTGTAAATCTGATCAGTGGCCGTATTATTTATATCCCAGCCTCCCGTTAATGATCTTCCCCCTGTTATCACCTTGTGATATAAAACGTACGTCCTGGCAGCCACACCTAACGCCTTTAGATATTCTTCCGGACCGTTTCCCGATGTTTCCGCCAACCCTCTTAAGTAATATTCAGTCCGCAATTCATTAATTACCCACAATTCATTGCTGGCATCATCCTTCCTGACCTCGATTATTCCCCGAAAACGATTATAGTTTTTCCCCGGAATCGTTGAGGAAAAATCATTGTAACTTTTTACCTGCATAACAGCCTGATTAAGAGGCACCAATCTTATTTTATTGTCCGTATCAAGACTAATACCCGACCCTCTAACATGATATTTACCCCCCGACCAGCTGACTTTAACCACATCATCTTTCCCTAGAGTGGCTAAAATTTTGTTCGCCCCTTCTCTCACTTGATAACTTCCATTACAGGTCACTTCCACGGCTCCGCCTGTCTTATAGATACCGATTCTTACTTGATCACCCATTGGATGAGTTGATATGCCGGCTACTTTCCTTCCTATAACACCCGAAGACAAAGCAACACTGCCTTTTTGGCCACAAATAGCGTCACTTCCCTTTCTGGCGTTCTTTGATAAATGATACGTCATCGCCCCCTCTAGCTTCTCCTTTGTTGTTATCTCTCCGCAATTTATTCTCTTTCTCCACCAGGCCTTTTCCACGTCAGTTGGATCATTGCCGTAAATCTTTACAAACAAAGGTAGCACACCGATTATGAGTTGTTGTTTACTTGAACCCGACGACTGCGTTCCATTTACCCTGGCAGCAGGAACCGACCCGGTGGTTTTGCCTATGGCTTTATGATAATACATGGCCCCCAACAACGAGTTAAATGTTATTTTTTCTTTTCTCACCACTCTGCCTAACCAATAACCATTTTCGTCAGCAGTTGGATTTCTTCCGAACGCTGTTCTAAAAGCTTCATTTACCCGGGAATCTAATGTCTTCGCGCCCACAGCATCAACCCCGCAACTAGCGCCTAAAAACAATAACACCAACAACCAGCCTATAGCTTTTCTTATTTCCACTCTCATATACTATCAAATCTTCAAAATATACAAAACTATCCGAGGTCAAATCATCAATGAATCTAATCAGTGTCCTAGCTGCCCGAAATTGTGAGGAGCACGTGTCAATGTAACTGCTCACAACCCTGCGTAAGAACAAGCCAGCAACGCCGCCCGGCCGGTCCCGTAAGCGGATTATGAGGCCTGGTTGGCTTGGTCCCCGCCCTGAGTCTGTCGAGGAGGCGGGGCAACCCAGGCCGAACCTTCGGAGCGGCCCACTGGAGGCCGTGAGAATGAGCGTCAGGACCGACCGTTAAAGGCGCTACTTGGCTTTGTGAGTAGACACGTGTATCTCTTTACAAATTATAAAAAATATATCATTATCAAACCACTGGCAATAAACCATTTTTATGAAACTAGTTGTTATCATTCCCTCTCTTAACGAAGAAAAAACCATCTCGTCGGTTATCAAAGGAATACCTAGGCAAATTAACGACATAGATGACATTAAAGTTGTTATAATCAACGATGGCTCAACCGACAAAACCGCCGCCCTAGCTGAATCAGCGGGCGCCATTGTGATTAACCATACTCAAAATTTGGGCGTTGGCACGGCTTTTCACACCGGCATAAAACAAGCCCTACAAAGAGGAGCTGATATTATCGTCAACATGGACGCTGACGGCCAGTTCAACCCCCAAGATATACCCTTACTAATCGACCCGATTCTAAAAAATAAAGCCCAATTTGTCAGTTGCAGCAGATTTGCCCGGCGCGATCATCAACCTTCTATGCCTTACATCAAAAAACTAGGCAACATCTGGATGACCAAGCTTATCAACCTAATTACTGGACAGCGCTTCACCGATGTTTCTTGCGGATTCCGAGCCTACCACCGCGAAGCGGCTCTGCGCTTAATACTCTTTGGCAGTTTCACCTACACACAGGAAAGCCTGATAGACCTCGCTTTTAAACGAATCCGCATGACCGAAGTCCCCTTAAAAGTTAAAGGCGAGCGCACTTACGGACGCTCTCGAGTAGCGGACAATCTTTTTAGGTATGGCATCAAATCTTTCAGTATAATTTTCCGAGCCGCCCGGGATTATAAACCCCTCATATTCTTCGGTATCCCGGGAGTCCTTACCCTCATTACCGGTATCTGTTCCGGGGCGTTGCTTTTTCTGCACTGGATTAACACCGGACAAACATATCCCTATCGTTCAGTTGTTCAACTATCAAGCATTCTTATTATCATTGGCTTTTTACTAATCTTTATCGCCATGCTAGCCGACATGATGCACAGAAACCGTATTCTTCTCGACAACATCACCTATCATATAAAAAAGAGGGAGTATACCCCCGAAAACAGCGATCTTCCTGATAATTTCTGAAACGCGAGTTACACACGTCTTCTAATTTAAAACATGAAAAAAATAAAAATTCTCTACATTACCAGAGCGCACAACCCCAATCAGGGAGGCATGGAGAGGCTTAGTTATGAATTTGTCGAGGCCCTAAAAAAAGACAATCGAGTTTTAATCCATTCAATAAGTTACCGAGGTAATCGAAAGATTTCTCCACTTTTTAACTTGCTAGCTCCTTTTTTAACTCTGCCGCATGTCAGAAATTACGATCTCATTCACCTCGGCGACCCCCTTCTTTCATTTACTGGCTCTGTCCTTAAATTAATTTTTAACAAGCCCGTTTGCGTGACCGTCCATGGACTGGATATCACCTTCGATAACTATTTTTACAAACTATATCTTGGTTTATTTTTCAAGAATTTTGACGCCTATCTTCCCATCAGCAATTTCGCCAACACCATACTAAAAAAATACGAATTAAAAAACCCACGCCTGGTAATTAACCCCGGGTTTAAAGATGTTTTTTACGACCCTTCAATTTCCAAAACTGATCTTTCAAAAATAACAAACACACCACCCGACACCCACGTTTTTTTCACCAATGGACGGTTAGTACGTCGCAAGGGTCACTACTGGTTTATAAAAAATGTTTTCTCCCAACTCCCCCAAAACTTAATTTATATTATTACCGGACAAGGCCCAGAACTTAATCGCATAAAGAAACTAATACGCTCCCTAAACTTTTCCAACCGCATCCACCTCTTAGGACACGTAGACAAAAAAACTTTAAAAATTTTATACAACGGCGCCGACGCTTTCATTCAACCCAACATAAGAATCAAAAACGATCCTGAAGGATTCGGTCTAGTTATCCTAGAAGCTTCCTCGTGCAACCTGCCCGTCTTTGCCTCCCGCCTGGACGGCATTCCGGACGCTCTCCATCACAATAAAAACGGATTTCTTTTACCCGCCCTAAACTCAAACGAGTGGATTGTTGCTCTAAAAAAATTTATCAACAATGAATTACCACCAATTTATCCTCGTCATTACATTTTAGATAATTACGCTTGGCCTAATCGCATTACTAATTACGTAAACGCCTACACTCACATTCTATCCCGCCAAACAATTACATAATTGTGTCTATTTTCATCTATGACGTTATTGCTTGTTCTTCTTCTTGAAGCCAACGTTCTGTCCTCGTAAACACAATCTCCTTCTTCTTTTATTTTTTCACTTTTTATATTCCACTTATTCAAATATTTCTGCAGCGCCTGTCTAATAGATAGGTACCAAAAACCGTCTTTCTCTTTAACGGCTTCTGGAAACATCTTTTTAAATTTATAAAAATCTCTGTCTTTAAAACCTTGATGGTCAAAAACTAAATGTTTTTCGCATATATGAGGACCAACATATACCCTTTCAACCTTTTTAAAATTCACTGTTTGTTCCGCCCTTTCCGGCAGCCCTCTAACTAAAGACCTTCTGCTTAAATGAAGAACGAGGCCTTTATCAGAAGCTAAAAATACCGCCGGCAAACAATCAGCCACATAAACACCTGCCTTTACTCCACACTTTTCAATAAGCACCCCATCAGCCTCCACGCTTGAATTTTTAACAACTCTGGTAATGATACTACTGTGTCTCTGAATCGGAAAAAACACATCTTTTCTCGAAAAGCTTTTCTTGTTTTTCTCCAACAGAACTCGCCAACTTCCAAATTTAATTAATTTTGAATATTTCATAGGCCTGGTTTTCATACACCGGCTTCATTTCCGCCAGGTCCCACTCGCTATCAATATTTTTCATCAATGCCAAATAATTTCCTTTGGCCAAAACTTCTTTTTGCGCGTATTTATCTCCTTCAAAGGCCATTTCTATCCTCTTAAAAACATCATCTTTTTCAGACAACCAATAGTCGGATCTTAAGATGGCTCTGCCCGTAAAAAGAGGAATAACCCAAGGCGATTCCACCCTTGCGATAAACACATCATTTATGCGGGTATTTTCTTTTATCCACCTCATTGCCTCAATCTCTTGTGCGGATACAACGTGTCGATCCTTTCTCATCAAACTATCGTGAGTCACCAAAACGGAAGCTAAAGCGGGCCAAAGAACTATCAAAAAAACACCAGCTAAAGCGGACCACCCGACCACTTTCTGAAATAAACCCAACCGTGAATGCACAAGTTCCTTTTTTAACCAGTAAAAAAATCGTACTCCTGGCTCTAAAACCAACACGTAGCCGACCAAAACCCCGTGGTAAATAAACCGGCTTGAATTTTCCACTATGATGTCCCGCCCGGAAAACAAATGCGTCATCACGGCCATCCCAATCACAGCCACCACATATAATCCTATTAAGCTTTTTCTTTTGTTTAAAATAAGCAAACTAACAAGTACCGCGATAGTCGCCGGAGCCAACCTCATACTTTCAAAAGCCGCGCTATAAGAAAAACCCAATCTCCCCCAGGCAGCCTCACCAGACGACATAACCAGATAAAAAATAAGCCAAACGGCCGCCAAGACTGAAAAAATAATTTTTTTTACAGCTCCGGCCCTTTCGTCACTCAAAAAAGTAAAGCCGAAAAACAAAACAATTATCGCCGCCGCTACCGCCCCCAAAACAGCGTTTGATAGAATAAGGGCAATTCCTAAAAAGGACACCGCTAACACCCCGAGTAACTTGTTTTTAATTTTATCTTTTTCCAGCGAATACAACAGAGCAACCAACAAGATAAACATGCCCGTCAGGAAAAAATGACTTTGAGCATATACATAACCGTCCCAGGAAAGAGCCAAAACATATAAAATCAAAAACATTTGTCCTAAAACCAGTGCCTTCTCCGACCCCACCCCAAGAAGATTACAGTTCCCTTTTCTCAATTCGGACAAATAAACACGGCACCATAAATAAAACACTGGCACGGCTATTACTACTTGGACAAAAACCAAAACGGGAAGTAAATAAAACATGAAATATTCTCCTCCCCAGGCACCTAAAGCATCCGCGTAAGCAGCGTGCAGTAAAACAGGATACTCCAGCTCGCCGCCTCCGTTAAAAGGATTGCCCACAACCAACCCATCCACCTCTCTGGACCGGTTAAAAAGGGACAAAAATGTGGTTGTATCTCCATTATAAAAACCGCTCATTATCCAATTTCCCCCATGCCAACCGTTGACAGCCAAAATTACCGCCGCCGCTATGGCCACAATAGCTATTCCCATTAACAAAGAAGCTTCTTTAAACCACCAATTTTTTTCAAATTTAATCCAGCGAAAATTTTTTATGCCGGCCAGCCACAAGCCCAACATAACAAAAGACCCAACCAGATATACGACTGTCTTGTCCATAAACTCCTCCAGTCCCCTAGCAGCCAAAGTGGACACTAATACTTGAGCCTCAAAAAAAATACCACCAGCCGCCACAAAAGTTAAAATCGTTTTATGTCGGAACAATATTCCGCTAGCCAAAAAAGATGCCGCGCCAATTATTATGTAAGCTAACATATATAACCATTATACATTTTTATCTTTTTCAAATTTGATCTTTTCCTTTACTAATTAATAAATAAAGCTATTAACTCTACTCTTAATAAGCCCTTTATTATTATATGTCCAACACTAATCCAATCAGCTTACTCATTCCCGCTTACAATGAAGCTGAACGTCTAGCTCCGTTTTTGGATTCCGTTGTCGATTATAACCAAACCCACCCATCACACATACATGAAATTATTATTATTGATGACGGCAGCACCGACAGTACTTACGATCTCGCCGCTTCCTACAGCGACAAACTCCCCGTTAGACTCCTCAAACACCAAAAAAATTCCGGCAAAGGCGCGGCCATTAAAACGGGAGTTTTTTCTGCCACTGCCGAATATATTGTTTTTACCGACGCCGACGGAGCCACGCCCATAACCGAGCTTTCTAAAATGCTTAGTGCTCTGCATGATCATCAAATTGTCGTTGGCAACAGATGGATACCCGGATCAAAAACCGACCGCCATTCCCTATTAAGAAAATTATCCGGCTGGACCTACCGACAATACATGAAATTTTACGGCTTGGGCCAAATCGACACGATGTGCGGCTTTAAAGGATACCATCGAAATGTAGCTCTTGATCTTTTCAAAGACCTAATCGATAACCGATGGCTATTCGACACCGAAATAGCCTACAAAGCGGTTCACCTGAACTACTCTATCACCAACATACCCGTCGAATGGGAATCAAAAGAGGGCAGCAAGCTATCGGCCTTCTCTTTGATAAAATCCGCTCTTGGCATTAGGCCTCTGCTCAAAAGGGTTGACAAAACACTTTCCATGAAATCTAATAACCACCAAAACAAATAATGAAAATAATCTTTATCACATCACAATCAGCCGGCGGATCAACTGTCATCGGCCGCATTATCCCTCTCGCTGAGGAATTTAGCCATTTCCACGAAACATATGTCTTTCTCCTTAAAAACCGTTTGTCTTCGAACAGTTCAACCGACTCCTTCAAAATTAATACTCGCTACACAGGTTTTGAGCCTTTTACTCGAAGCTCTAAAGGCAAAAAAAGACTGTCTGGTTTAAAACTGTATTCTAACCTCGCCTCAATTATTATCCGGACATTTATTGCCTTAATCTCAATTCATCCCGACTTTATAATAATTTCAAAACCTCTCCCTCACAATGTACTTCCCGCCTGGCTCTACTCCTTAATAAACAGAAAAACCAAAATAATATCCGACGTGGATGATTATGAGCTTAGCGCCAATGTTTTAAATTCAATAACAGCCCGCATTCCAATCCATTGGTCGGAACGACAAGCTGGGCGTATTTCGGACACCATAATAACCGCTTCGCCTTTTCTGCAAAACCACTTTAAGTTTCTAACAGGAAAAAAAAACATATTTCTAATACCTACTGGTTGCTATCCCGTTACGCCGCCTGTTCCGTCAACTATCAAAAATTCATCCTCATATAACATCCTCTATATTGGTAGTTTAACATCAAGCTCCGGACACAAGATCGAGCTGTTGCCACCCATTCTAAAAAAAATTTTGGATAAAAAAATTTCCGTCACGCTTCATATAGCCGGATCCGGAGACGATGAAGATCAACTAAAATCGCTGCTTAAACAGCTCAATATTAACAACCACTGCCAATACCACGGCCACTTCGAAAAAAAACAATTACCGAAAATCACTAAAAACATTAACGTTATAGTTGATCCCATTGACTCTTCCGTAAACGCTCGAGCTAAAAGCAGTTTCCGGGTCTGCCTGGCTCTGGCCTACGGAATACCTGTCGTTACTAGCAACGTCGGTATTAGACCCCATTTAGTTCCCCCCTCATTTCATAACCGATTTTTTGCCCAACCGAACGACCCCTCAGACTACGCGGAAAAAATATTCTTCCTTTTAACAAACTCCTTATCAGAACAAGAAAAGTCAGCCCTTATAAAACATTCCCATAAATATCTCTGGCCCCAATTAGCCTCCGACTACATGAAAAAAATTAATCTGTCATCTTAAATATGATTTTTATTAAAGCCCTCATTGCTTGTGCTTTTCCTGTTTTTACCTTATTTTTTCCCGGCCTATTCATATTCAAACAACCACGTTCAATTAACGGTCTTTTTTCTCATCACTCGAAATCATTTATCTTTAATACCTCTTTTCTATTACTACTAACCCTCCTGTTAACCTTGCTGAAACTCCCCGTCTGGTTTTTTCTAATTACTTCTCTGCTCACCACCGCCCTTTTTCTTTTCACAAACAGAAAAGAAATTATCAATTATAAAACATTGTTTCTGCAAGCTTCGTTTCTCACCCTGTTCTTGCTAGCTTACCTGCTTTTTTCTTTTCCCTTTCTCTCCTACCATGTCGGGATGCCAACTGGCGACTCCCAGAAATCAATTTATTGGGCTGATAATATACTAGCCAACACTTCCCTGCCTAATTATAAATCTTCCCTTGAGAAACTGAATCGAGATCCGGTGGATTTTTTCACTCCCGGTCTGCACACTGCAACCGCCTATCTAATGAGCCCCTATCGGTCAAGCGATATTCGTTTTATGACGATAGGCTTTTACTCAATCGCCGCCTGTCTGGCTATAGCCACAGTGTGTATAAACTTAGCCAAAGAAATAATACCCGCCCCCCACAGATTTTTGAGCCTGCTTTTAACTCCTCTTTTTCTACTTTCTAACCCGGCCTTTTTACGCTACTTGCGCGAACCTGGTTATCACTACCAGAACATAATCGGTGAGCTACTTACGTTTGGTTTGTTGCTTCTTGCAATACAAGTGTTCACCAGGCTAAATCGGACAAATCTGTTTCTTTTTGTGATTTCCTGCCTGGCTCTTATTTCCGCTCATCAATTTTCCTCTTTTATAACAATCTTTATCTTGTCCCCCCCATTGTTAATACTTGTCGCTTCTCGCCGAAAACATATATTAAAATTGATTCAACAAAACAAATTATTCTCATTCTCTGTTGCCATCTTTCTGGTAATGAGCGCCACTTTTCTTTTTAGCCTTAATCTGCACGATAAAATACCTCATTTGTTTAATCTCAATCCCCACCTCAAAAACCTCACTCCCGGCCCAGACAAATATTTCCACGTTTTTGGAGCAGCCTGGTTTATATCAGGCGTATTTGGTCTAATTCTGCTTTCGCTTCCTCTATTCAGAAAGACCCGCCTCCCGCGATTAGCCTTTATTATCTCAACTTTTACTCTACTTCTTCTGTCTCAAGGACCGCGTTTATACATAGACATTCCTCCCGTTAGAGCGGCCTACTACCTCATTGTTCCTTTAAGTATAACCGGAGCTTATTTTTTCTCTTTCCTTTTGAATAAAACCGGATTGCTAAAAAGGAAATTTTTTTTAAGAATTTCCCTCGCCGCTATCATAATTCACCTTTCCTGTTCAGGCCTGGCCCAAGCCTACAATCTTTCTCACCAGGTCAGAACCAACTCGACTCTCATTCCTGAATATATAAACGCTATTAATTACCTCAATCAGTTTTCCGAAGGAGCCGTTTTAATCGATGATTACAACCGCAGATCAGCGTCCTGGTTGATGCTCTCCGGCTTAAACACTTATTCTAGAATTTCGGCTGATCTAAAAAGACAAATGCAGGAAGCCTCGCAGTCAGACACTCGCTATTCGCTCTATCTTAAACAACTGGACTACGAAAAGATATTTTCCCTGGGAAGCAAGCCCATATCGAAATATTTATTAGATAAACATTCTATCAACTGGATTACCGGCATAGACAATTCAAGTTCCACCAGCCTTGAATTCAATCCGGCGCTCATTAAAACCATCGAAGCGAACACGGTCAATCTTTACCATGTCAAAAAACAGGTTGACCAATCCCTCAATCAAAAAAACAAAATTTCCAACTGGCTTCTTAAAACCAGCACCTTGGTAAATGATATTGGCGACCGGGAAGATACTTACAAACACCTCCCGGCCAGCCTTCGAACAACCCGCCTTTCTGATCCTATAATTAAAGACGATCTAACCTATCGCACTTCTTCTGCTCCGATTATTCCTCTTTACTTCAACATAAATGATTACGTTTCTTTATTATGGAACAAAGAAGGCACCAGCCAACCAGATACCAGCGTCGAGCTGTATATTTCAGCCCCCAACAACAGTTCATATCCATTAACAGTCTCAACTCCAAACAATAATGAATATGTCTTGACTTCAGAAAAACCCACCGTAAAAATTCCTCCCGCTCACGTTCCCATAAACAATCAGGGTTTTATTGTTATTAATATCTTGAACCCCCAGCAATTACCCGTATCTTTAGATCTTATAGCCCTGGGTTTAGCAAAAACCCCTTAACCTCGTCCAATCCCTATGCAATCTCGCGTTTCTGGAGCCGTGTCTCTCACTTTTGCCCAAGCCGTCCTTCTAATTTTGGGATGGGTTACTCACCCTTTAATAGGACGTCTTCTAGGCACGGCCGCTTACGGCATATATGGGGTTGTTCTGTCTGTCCAAAGCATCATCGGCCTTTTTCTTACTCTGGGCGTGCCAATCGCTATATCCAGATATGTCGCCCAAGATCCCCAGCACGCCAAAAACACGCTCCAACAGGGACTAAAAATTCAAATATCCCTGGCCTTTCTAATCTCAATCATTACCTTTTTTATTAGCCCTATTATGGCCCAGGCCCTCGGAGACCCCTCTCTCACTCCTTATTTTAGATTTATTTCTCTTGTCGTTTTCGTACAATCCGGTTATCCCGTCTTTGTTCAATATTTCAGCGGACTTCACCTTTTTAACAAACAAGCTCTTTTAACTGTAATTTATGCCATCATTAAATTAGGCGCGGCCATTTCTCTGATCTTTGTTTTTAACATATATGGAGCCTTCAGCGGATTCGCCATCGGGGGACTGATTGCCGCTTTTTTGGGTTACTTATGGTCCAAAAATCTCGGCGGCCGATTAACCAAACGCTTGCCGTTAAACTCTTTCCTTTCTTTTGCCAGCTCTTACGTTTTTATTCTTTTTGGCCTTCAGCTTCTCATCAGCCTGGATCTATTTATGGTCAAAGCCCTTCTTAAAGACAATGTATCCGTCGGCTATTACAACGCTTCTGTCACACTGTCACGCATCCCTTACCTGCTCCTCCAGGGACTTTCCTTCGTACTATTACCCAGTGTTTCCTCGCTAACAAAACCCGGGGCTTCCCACACCAAGGCCGTTAGGTTTATAAGCAACACCCTACGCTATCTTATTGCCATAATCGTGCCGGGAGCAATGCTGGCGGCCACCACCAGCAAAAACCTCATCATACTTTTTTTCAGCACAGATTACCTGCCCGCGGCCAGCAGCCTGACTATCCTTATGATCGGTCTCAGTACTCTGGCTTTTTTTCTGTTGTTAGCCAATATTATTGCCGGCGCCGGCCGTCCTTTAATTGCCTTGTTTACAACATTACTCACCTTGGTCATTAGCGGTCTCTTGGGTTACATCCTCATTCCGTCTTTTGGCATATACGGAGCCGCGTGGCAAACAACCATCGCCAGTCTTATCGGCTTGCTTATTCTTTCCATCTATACCTTCAAATCATTTAATATCCCCCTTCCTTTAAAGAGCGCCTTTAACATCACTATCGCTTCTGGACTGGCTGTAATCCCCACCTACATATGGTCTGTCCCTCCGCTTCTCTTACCTGCTCAATACCTGGTTCTTTTTTCCTTATACGCGCTTGCCTTGCTCTTCCTCGGAGAAATAAAGAAATCAGATATTGACCTCATAGCAAACTCTCATCCGCTTTTTAATAAATTATTATCACGCCTTAAATAACCATGATTAGTCGCCGACCAATAATCATATTAAGCCTAATTATAATCGCTTTCACCGTCCTCCCGCTCATCTGGTTTACCTCCAAAACATCAATCAAGGTCGGCTCATTAGAAAACATAAAAGGCATACCTTTTGCCGCTCATAACAATTCTGTACTAATAACAGAAGAATTAGCCCATACTGACATTTACTTAAACAAATCCATTTTCGCCAAACAGGCAAAAATAAAAATTACTTTTACCCCCCTAAAAACCTCATCTATTTCAGTGGGCATACGCGAAAATCCGTTTTGGTTAAGTTATACTCAATATCCCCTTTACAATTCATCAGCTAACAATTCCCAAAACGATAAAATCCGAGCCGAAGCCACCATACCCCTAACCGATAAACTTACCGACAAAGACGGTTTTTTAGACATGATGATTTTTTCTAACTCGCCCAACCTCTCTATTGCCGGCCAACCACACCCGGACTTCACTTATTGGTTATTGCACGATCTTGAAATCAACGTTGAGCCTGTCGTGCCTTCACGTCTAGAAGCTAAAGATTTTATCTTATCAATATTTAAAAACGAGAAACCAATATAAATTATTTTATGAACAATAGTCTCCGCAAACTCAAAAACCCCCTCTTTTTTATAGTTGTCCTATTACTGCTGGTTGCCAGTATTCCTATCCTTAACACCAAGGTAGATAGAATATCAGCCAACCTTAAACCCGACGAAGGAATAATAAACGGACAGGTATTAAAAAAAGCTACCAGCTACCGTCAATCATTCCTTGTTAACACTAAAAACATTTCCAAGATCGGCTTCCACCTTAGATATACCGTCACCACCCCCCCCATTGGCAACCTTTCCATTAACATTTTAAGAAATAAACAAATCATTTTTTCCCAAACAGTTAATTCATCTCTAATTGACTCTGCCGGTCCCACCTACGTTAAAATCAATCCTCCAATCAAAACCTCCCCCGGTGAAAAACTGTCAGCCGAGATTTTGGTTTCTAAAGAACTAAATCAGGTTTTAAGAGCCCAACACCGCCATCTGGACAAGTCTTTCAACCCCAAAACGACTACTTTTTATATAAACGACGTTCAGCAACCTAGCCCTCTTGCCTATCAAACACTTTACTCCCACACGCCTCCTCTAGCTTTGCAACTTGGCTGTCTCCTTATTTTCACATCTCTGGCCGCCCTTTTAATAAAAATATTCAAGCTTCCTCAAGAGCTTTTCACTCATCCTTTCTCCTCCATAATTCTTAAAAAAATATCTCCCGGAAAAAGAACTGCTTTCGCCCTCCTGATTTTATCTTATGTCTTAACCGCCCCCGCTTTATTTCTTTTTTCAATAAAGGGAAACGCCAATCAACTATTAACTATTTATTTTTATTCAGTTGCCGTTCTCTCCTTATTTATCTTCATCTCCTGTAAAAAAAATCTAGCTATGGTTCCCGCGCTCTTTGGTTCTCACGCTCTCGCCTTCTCCAGCTGGTATCCCCTTCAAGTTCTTTCCAGCAAGCCCCGTCTAGCCGTTATTACCATCGCCCTTCTCTTTATTGTCGCCCTTTTGCCTATCCGCAAAACAGCTCCTCAATTCAGTGCGCTCTCAAGCTCTCTTCTTCTTATTATTCTCTTATTGCTTATAAAACTCTCTTTTATTGAGCCCGGAGTCACCTCTAATGTCCGAGATATCTTTCTCGACCCCAACCAGTCTATCATGGCCGACAAAAAAAACAGCTTGAGCTGGAACAATTACGGCAGTTATATAGGAATTATCCCTGCGTTTTTTGCGTTTGCCGGAATTTTTTTTCATCATAAGAAATTTCTGCCTGTTCTTACCATAGGTCTTGTCGGATTAGCCCTGGCCACCATCTCTCCCATTACCGCTTTTTTTAACCAATTTTTTCCCCTGCCCGGACAAAACTTGTCCATACTGATAACTATGTCCTTAAGCTTTTTTGCGGCGATAGGATTACAGTCTTCTATGAATTTCTTCAACCCCGGAAAATATAAATTTCAAAGCGGCCTTATTCTTTTACTTTTTTCTCTTATCACCATAATATCTCTCCTCGATATCTGGCATGTATCAGCCACTATCCGATAAACCGCTTCTAAAATGTCCGAATCTTCCCTAAAAAAAGAACAGATCCAAACTTCAAAATTTGCCGGCCTCATCGGCTTAACCGCGCTGGGAGGCGCCTTGCTTGGATTTTTCTTACAATTAGCCGTCGCTTACTTTTTTGGTGCCTCATATAAAACGGACGCGTTTTTTATGGCCATGTCTACTTCAGAGCTTCTTTCCAAACTACTGCTGGGAGGCTCAATCACGGCCGTTTTCCTTCCTGTTTTCGTAAACAAAATATCCCGCCAACGGGATAAAGAAGCCTGGTCCCTAGCTCTAAACCTAATCCACCTTACCATCATTGTAATGTCTTTCGTTCTTGTTCTCCTGGGCGTTTTCACCCGCCCCTTTGTCAACTTTATTGCTCCCGGTTTCGACGAGCAAACCACCTCCTTAACAACAAACATGCTACGCCTTTTACTTCCCTCATTTTTGTTCCTTTTTCTAATAGAGCTCGGTACATCCATGATGCACTCCCTTCGCAGATTCACTATACCGGCCTTCCTGCGAATAATAGCCCCCTCTACATCCTTAATAATCCTGCTTACTTTCTACAAAATCATCGGTATTTATGCTCTGGCCGTCGGCGCTTTAACCAGCTCTGTATTACAACTAGTCCTTCTTTATTATGGTTTGCGCAAAAACGGTCTAGCTTACCGCTTTGTATTTAATCCTCTCCACCGCGATATTAAACACATTTTTTATTTAGTTTATCCATTTGCAATTTCCGTCCTAGTTACACAAATGGCGGGTATTGTCTATCGAATCCTCGCTTCTGAACTATCCGAAGGAAGCCTTGCTTCACTCAAATTCGCCGAGAAAATCACCCAAATGATAACCATTATCTTCTTAACATCCATTACTATGGTTATCTATCCCAACCTATCCCGAAAAGCGTCGTACAAAGATTATAACGGGATGCGCGACACCATTGCTTACGCTATCAGGTTAATCATTCTTCTAATCTTGCCCATCACTATCGGTGTTATCATGCTTCGCCTTCCCCTGGTCTCTTTTATTTACCAACGAGGGTCTTTCACGGCTGAAGACGCTTACTTAACCAGCACTGCTCTCCTGTTTTTGGTTATTGGCCTAACCACTAACGGCATAAGCTCTGTTCTCGGCCACGCTACCCTCGCTCTTCAAAAAACGAGAGTGGCCGTGGCCGTAAGTTGCGCTTCCCAAGCAATAGCTATATTCCTATTTATAATTCTTACCCCAAAAATGTCCCTCGCCGGACTCGCTTTAGCTTCTTCTCTTGTCCCAATAGCCACCGCCATTCTTTATGCGCTTCACCTTAAAAATCACATCAGCAATCTACTCTCCGTATTCACCGGTTCTTTCTACAGCAAAACTTTATTTCTGGCAATTGTTCTCGTAATTGCGCTTCACTTTTCTTTGCTTTTCTGTAATTTCCCCCAATTTCCCCCGCAAACAGCTCTATTCCTAAAAATTCTAATACCGTCCATTATCGGAACTTTTGTTTTCTTTGGAGGAGCATACATACTACACATATCAGAAATTAGAGATCTAACGACCATCCTCGGTCGCAAATTATTAAAATATCTTACTTAACTAACTAAACCTGCTTATGAAATTCGCGGTTATTGAATATTCTAGTAAATCGGGTCGCGTCTGGCGTCATACAAACCAAAAACCAAATTATCTATGCGATCCCGAAACCATTATCGACCCAACCAGCTTTGGTTGTTATGTTTCCGCCCTTTCCGGAGAACACATCCCCCTTCTTAGTCTAATCATAGGCACAAAATCGACTTGCCCAAAAAACAAACATCATAATCCAGATGACGACTTCCCAATCAATCCCCTAACAAAAACCTATCGTCGGGTCTTTAAAAAAGTAACCGGCTCCTGGCCAGCCGGATACTCAATAGACTACCTAAAAAAATTCGATGCTTTACTAGTTGTTCACCAGATCAGCGACGGTCACGAAATCACTTCATTTACAACCAGAGTTAAAAAAAGGTTCCCTCACATTTTTTTAGTCGGCGTGCCCACTCAACCATTCGGCATCCTTAAAGATAACTGGCCATCTTGCCCTAGCTCTTTTCAAAACCTAAAAAATTTTATCACGGCCTGCGACACCTTTATTACCATCGTTTCCAGCACCAAAAAAGAGTGGCAAAAAATTACCAACCGTCCTGTAACCTACCTACCCCAGCCATATCCCGTTGAGTTTACCCAACGCTTTTTTTCCCCTCTAAAAAACAAGAAAAAAATTATATTTGTTGCCGGTGTAACCGAAAGAAACAATATAACTAAAGGACACATAATCGCCAATAAATTACAACAAATTTTTCCCGATTACAAAATCCATCTCACCAAAACCCCTGGCACCTCCCTCAACGTCGCCAACCTAAAAGACACTAATTATGAAATCGTTCCCTTTCTTTCCTGGCATAAACACCTCCAATACCTTGCCCAAACGTCCTTAGTTATAAACACTGATTATACCCAAACACGCGGGCGGGTTCAGTGCGATTGCGCGGCCGTGGGAACTCCTTCTATTGGTGCCGACTCAGATGGTCAACAATTTCTTTTCCCTCAACTACCGGCATCCTCAAAAACCTCACTAAAAACCCTGATTACTCAAGGCTGTCACCTGCTATCCAGTCAATTTTATTACAAAAATATAGTTAACCAAGCAAAAAATAATCTCACCCAGTACAACTACAGTCTATCAGCCAAACGTTTCACTAATCTATATAAAAAATATCTTCGCGAAAGTCGTCAACAGCCCGAATCATGAAAAAAATACTGATCAAACACGTAGGCAATATGGGGGATATGGTTTTCCTAGTCCCGCCAGCTTTAGCCACCCTAAAAAAAGTTTATCCTCACTGCCAAATAACATTTCTTACCGCTTGGGGCTATAAAGACAAACACGGTCGCTGGGGAAAGCGCTCTCAGGACGGACACTGTATAGCCTTGTCTCTCAATAATCCCCACATCGACCACTTGGCCCACTGGCACGACACCAAAACTTCTCTTTCAGGCAATATCTGTCAAGAGGAGGGACACAAAATCCCCACCTGGAGTAAAGATTATTATGAAAAAATTAAAAGCTCGTCCGCTTTTGACCTGGTTTATGAACTGGACTTCGGCATTAGCGCCAATGATAATCCCATAAAGAAAATGTACCAACTGTTAAACCTGCCTGATGAAAATTATTCCGACTATAAGCTGTATTTCAATCAAAGAGACCTGTCCATAGCTGAAGAAATTATAAAAGAACACCCTTCGCCTCGGATTGTTTTACTTGAATCTCTTTTTGGAAAAACCACTCGTTCTTGGGACAAACACAAACTTCCCGCTCTTAATCAGGCCATCAAAAAACATTTTGGCGTCAAACCAATTTATTTTGGAAGCCGGTTTTCTCCTTACTATCAAGGACATCCTCTTACTCTTAACCAAAACATCGCTTTATTAAAATTCTGTCACGTTGCCGTCGGACCTTTGTCCGGCCCTTTACACTTCGCCGCCGCCTGCGGCTTACCCACCATAACCATACACTGTGATGTCCCTCTGCGTCGTACCGCCCCCGCGTATTTTTTAAATAAATATATAACCAATCCTCAACATCGTCACCGTACTATACTAGGACCATCGCCCTGCGTTCACCACCAACTCAAAAATCCTCTTTTTTGCGACAACCTAACTCCTTACGAAGCCAAAAAACAAAACTATAAAAACTGGGATAATCCCGGCAACCAGTCAAAAAAATCATGTCTATCTGTAATTACCGTCGATGAAATTATATCTGTTCTTTCTGATATTGTTAGGCCCTGATACCCTATTCGGAACCAGCCGCTGAAGTATCAGAACCTGCCGGGCCTAGCGCCGCCTCGTTATGTGAGTAGATTCCCTATAGTCTCTTTATCAAAACCGACAAATAGGTTACAAAATATACAGCTTGAGATTAGTATTATGAAATCGGACTTTATGTAGCGTACACACCACGCCCTTAATTAATATTTATGGACCAATCAAAGCCTAATAACCATTCAACCTGGATCATTATCCCCACCTACAACGAGAAGGGAAATATTTCTAAAATGATCCACCGTCTCTTTTGGTTAAATATTCCTAATCTATCCGTTCTCATAGTGGACGACAGTTCTCCCGACGGCACCGGCTCAATCGTTCGGTCTCTGCAAAAAAAATATCAATCTCTTCACCTTGAACAAAGATCAGGCAAAAATGGTTTAGGAACAGCCTACATCCACGGCTTTAAGTACGCCTTAGAAAAAGGAGCATCGGCACTAGTCCAAATGGACGCCGATTTTTCTCACAGCCCCGACGACGTGTCTCGTCTTCTAAACGAACTAAAAAAATATGATCTCGTTCTGGGATCCAGATACGTCAACGGCATCAGCGTGATTAACTGGCCGCTCAAAAGGCTGCTTATAAGCATGGGCGGAAACCTTTATGCCCGCCTGGTCACCGGCCTGCCTTATAAAGATTCGACTGGCGGATTTAAGGCCTGGCGCTCACCGGCACTTAAAAAAATTAATTTGGACCAAACTAAAGGTAATGGATATGCTTTTCAAATTTCTACCACCTACGCCGCCTGGAAAAAGGGTTTTAAAATTACTGAAGTTCCTATAGTTTTCACTGAAAGAACCGACGGGAAATCAAAGATGAGCAAGGCAATAGTATGGGAGGCTATTTGGCTTGTCTGGAAACTGCGCATATTCGGCATATAAAAATCCAATGCGTATAAATTTATATTTATTTCTCGTCATAGTTTGCATTCTTCTCGCCTTCTCCCCCTTGTTAAGGGGGTATTTTTTCTATAGCGGAGACATGCGCGACGTTTTTATCCCTCTTGAAAAGTTTTTCCGATCTCAACAACTGGTTGGCCAAATCCCCTCCTGGAACCCAAACATCGCCTGGGGTTTTCCGGTAATTGCCTCTGCCCAAATAGGCTATTTCTATCCACCTCTTTTACTCGGACGTTTTTTGCCTCTTCAAATATATCTCCCTCTAATATTCATGTCTCATTTAATATTTCTGACCATTGGTACCTATTTTTTTGTCCGCCGCCTAGGACAAAGCAAAACCTCCAGCTCTCTGTCAGCTCTTTCTTTTGCTTTAGGTGCTTACGTAATCCAACACGCCTCCCACCTAAACATAATCCTCACTTTATCCTGGCTGCCCTGGCAACTCTTGATCGCGCATACTCTCGCCTCCCGAAAAAAATTTAATTTTTTGAGGTTTACTCTTTTTGTCCTGACATTAAGTTTCCCCTTCCTAGCGGGACAAATCCAGATTCCTCTGCTAACAAGCGGTTTTTCCTCTCTTTTTTATTTATGGCTATCCTTAATCAACAAGAAAACATTCTTTAAGCCCACCCTTTACGTTTTGTCCGCCGCTGTCTTAGTCGTCGCCCTGGCTTCATGTCAGCTCTTGCCTACCTACGAACTGACGCAATTTTCATCCCGGGCCAACAACAATGATTTTGATATCATCCGAGCCAACCAACACAGCTTTCCCCTCTACCATTTGCCCACCCTGCTATTTCCACGCTTCTTTGGCAACGACTCAACCTATTGGGGAAAGCGTTTGCAAATAGAGTATGGAATTTATATAGGCGCTATTCCTCTAATTCTCTCTTTATGGATTATCTTTAAACAAATCAAGTCAAATAAACCTGTTTTACCTTACGGACGATTCTGGTTATTCGCCGCGATTGCCTCTTTTTTGCTCGCCTTGGGAAACAATTCCCCTTTTAGACTTATCGGACTTGAGCCTTCTCTTTGGATATTTTCGGCTCCCGCTCGTTGGCTATTATTTACTTGTTTCTCTCTGTCAATCATGTCCGGGTTCGGTTTGGATATACTGTCTAATAAAAACATATCCTTAAGGTCTTTCCAGTGGTTTATCGTTATATTCTTTGCTTTCATTATCGGATTCAATCTTTTATTATTGCTGCCTGCCACTACCCTAGCCGATTACGCACTTGATCTAATAAAAGCAATCCGGCCGGAAATTTTGACCGGTCGAGACCTTACCTATTACCAAAACAAACTTCTTAATCTGGTTGTCAGCGCCAAACAAGATAGCATCAGCTTATCCTCTCTCTACACCATTATTCCTCTTGTCTCTATCTTGTCCTTTCCTTTCATATTTAACAGAAAAAGAGGACGTCAGGTTATTCTTGGTGTAACTATTTTTGAATTGATAATCTTTGCCAACAGCACCAACCCCACCACCCCCTGGACAAAAATATTAAATCCCCCCTCCTCCTTAAAACAATTACCTAATCACGTACTGGATAAATCATCAAGGCTCCACTCGCTGCGCCCTTCCGGAGGAGACACCGGAGCTCTCTTAACTAACCCTTCTTCGCGAGCCGACAAAGAAACCAGAAACGAGCTAAGAAAGCTTTTGGTACCCCTAGTCCATTCCCAATTCGATGTAGCCGGTATAGAATGGCCCGCTTCTCTTTTTCTTTCTTCTCATGTGCCCCTTTTAGACCAGCTTCGAACCTTCAACAAAAGCAGCTACAACCTTGACTTGGCTCGCTCTTTAAATATCGGAGCCGTAACCGCCCCTGCCAGCATGCCTTTGTCCAATATCAACCCTGTCTCAAAAAGCCAAGATGTTCTAATATACGATTTAGGCGAAAACCCCCGAGCCATTCTCTGTTCCTCTGAAAATAAGTGTGGTGTCAGCGCTTCCTACTCCGAATTAAACCCCAAGAAAATCAGTATCAATACCGACTCCCCCCAAGACACGACTTTGTTAGTCAAAGACAACTGGTTTCCCGGCTGGTTGGCCACCATAGACGGTCTGCCCGCAACCATAGAAAAATCTAATTCCATATTTAAATCAATAAAACTTCCTCCCGGCCAACACACGGTTACTATGGAATATCGCCCCCGCTCCTTAGAAACCGGTCTCTTTATATCCCTGACAACTATTACAATACTAATAACCATCAATCTCCTGTTATTGCAAACAAAATCAAAACATCCGTAATTTTCTCCATTTACCTCATCAACCAAAATGCTATTGTTTACCCATGCATATACTTTTTTCTATACCAAGTGGATTTCACTTACGAGAAATTCTTCTTCCTTTAAAGCCTCTCATCGATCAAGACACCTCAATTGAGAAAGTCACCTGCCTGTGCCCGGCAGCGCCGTTTAAAGACAAACTTTTTAAAGAATATAAAGAAAAATATCACTTCATTAAAAACCCCACCGATGAAAAAGAAACCACAAAATTGTTAGACCAAATTAAGCCCCAGCTTGTAGTTACCAACACAAGCGGGCTTGATTCTCTCGATCTGCCCCCCTTAAAATCAGCCCAATCTTTAAAAATCCCCACTTTTACTTTCATCTCCAGCTGGGATAATGTCTGGAAAATGGAAAGGCTAAAAAATGACAACGGCTGTCAAATCCTCGCCGATACTATTGTTGTATGGAACCCCACCATGAAAAACCTCCTCCTCAAAATTTTTCCAACAGACCCCGAAAAAATTAAAATTATCGGCGCTCCCCGCTTAGACTTCTTTCACCATCCGGAAAAAATACCAACCCGCGAACAACTTTTTTCTCACCTCGGCCTAGACGACCCGGAGCGTAAATTAATACACCTTTCCTCAACCGAACTGTATCCTTTCGACTATGTCGTCAAAACCATAAGCAAAGCAATCGATAGCGATAAAATCAACCACCATCCCTACTTATACCTTTCCGTACATCCCGGCGGCGACATAAACCGCCACAAAAAATATACCCAAAAATACAATGTCTTAACTCGCTATTCCTTTGGCAGGTTACCGACCTCTCCTCACCCCAACTTCCTCTATAATCCCACCATTAAGGACGTATATCTACTAACGTCTCTATTCGTTCACAGTGACCTTCTAATTAATCACTCCTCAACCACTGCCATCGAATCATTTTTGGGCCACACACCGGTCATAAACATAAATTACGGACGCCCATTTGACTACTTTAATTGGCGCCGCTCAATGGTTTACCGTGACTTTAAACAGCACTATCAACAAATCCTGAAAGCCAAAGCGACCAAAATAGTCAAAAACCCCTCTGAACTAATAAACGCGATAAAAGCCTACCTAAACAATCCGCATGCCGACGCCGACGGTCGCCAAACCGCCTTAAAAAATATCTTGGCATCGGCCGATAAGCCCTGTGCTCCTCAAATACTGTCTCTCATAAAAACCTCTGTTGGCAGGGGTGATAGGTAGGATATTGACTTGGTTTTGCAAACAACTATTTTAAAACCATTGACAACTTTCCTTTCTATTACTTATCTTACTTAACTATGAAATTTCATTTCATCTGCCACCCCCAGCACAACCAAAAAACCCGAGACCGGCTAAAAGAAGCTTGCGCTAAAAGAAATCTGGACTTTGTTTCTCAACACTGGATAGCCAAAGAACAGCCCAAACCCCAACCTAAAGACTTACTTTATCGCGCCTCTATTAGCCCTAAAAATATCATTCTTGAACAACAGCTAATTAATGAATCGATTATCACTTTATACCAAAAAACCCTTTCCTCCTATGTCGATCAATTCTCCAGCCAGCCTTCTCTTTTAACCAAAGCTAACATACCCACACCAAAAACCCTTAACATCTATTCCTGTGACCGCTCCACCCTTATTGAACAAGTGAATCAACTAGGCGGCTTTCCTGTTATCTTAAAAGTGTTCGGCGGCAGTCATGGGATAGGCATTATTAAATCGGACTCAACATCCTCTCTTTTTTCAATCACCGACTATCTCCTCTCCAAAAGAGAACTAGTTATCATGCAAGAATTCATAAAAACAAACTCCTCGGCTCGCTTAGTCGTTCTTGGCAATCAGGTTATTTCCAGCTATAGCTACCAAGTTCCCGCCCACGATTTTCGATCAAACACCGGCCCCAACCCCCAAACTAACGCTGTCAACTACTCACCAGACATACAAAAAATCGCCGTGGGAGCTGTAAAGGCCCAGCTGGTTGAGTTCGGCGGAGTGGATATACTTATTGACGACAATAACCAACCTTACGTTTCGGAAGTTAACTTTCCTTGCAACATCATTCGCGCCGAAGAAGCAACCGACATAGATGTAGCCGGCTATATTTTGGATTTTCTAATTAACAAAGCAACCCGTTATGACTAGGGGGACCTTGACTTTTATTTTTGATGACGGGTATCAATGTATTTGGAACCACGTCTTACCCGCCTTAAACGATCTCAAAATCCCGGCCGTATTTTCTGTACCAATAAAATCAACCTCCAAAGAACATCAATCCCACTTTCCTCTAATTCCATATACAAGGTGGCTAACCGTTAAAAAGCACGGACATGAAATTGCTGCCCACTCAATAAGCCACACGGATTTAAGTGTCCTTTCTACCCAGGAATTAAAAAATAATTTAGCCCTACCCGCCTCTTTATTAAAAGCCACTACCTTGGTTTACCCCGGCGGCGCTTATAATAAAAAAATTAAAGCCCTGGCTCGCCAACACTACACCGCCGCCCGTTCCACCAATCACGGGCTTGAAACCAAAACGCCTGCGGATTCTTTTGCTCTACACACAATAAATTTCACTCAGAAAAACTTCAGCCTATTAAAAGCCAACTATTATGCTTTAAAAGCCTTCTTGCTCAACCGTTGGCTCATTGAGACATATCACATAATTACCCCAGAAAAAACCAATCACCCTTATGCTATCCCCTTGTCCACTTTTGTTTCTCACCTTAAATTTGTTAGCCACCTTCCTCTTCACTTTACCACCATAAAAGACTATAAAGGCATCCGTTAAATAAATTCCATGTTTCGCTCCACAGACAAAAGCCTACATCCCAAAATAATCTCCGTTACCGGCACCAAAGGCAAGACTACCATTGTCCGTCTGCTGGACCATGTTCTCGCCCGACAATTTAACAACATTCTAAGGGTAGATACAGACGGCCACTATTTAAACGGAACCCAAAAATCAAACCCTCTGGACAGCTATCAACTTTTTGGCTTGTTACCAGGATCTTCTCCCGGCAGATTTTTATGGGACCTGCGCGATAAAAAAAATTCCCTGGCCATCCTTGAAGCAACATTCTCCTGTTCAGGGCATGCCGGTCTTGGCTATCTTTCACATGACATTGGAATTTTCACCAATGTTTATGGCGACCACTTGGGACGCGACATAAAAAATGCCAAACAAATGGCGCGACACAAAGCCAGGTTTATTTTTTCTCGCATAAAACCATCCGGCTTTGCCGTTTTTAATGCCGACGATAAACGCGTCTGTCGTTATCTGAACATGATACCACCCTCTCTTAACATTAAGAAAATTCCTGTCGGCATTGATTTTAAGTATTTTTCTCCCAACCAACTCAAGCATCCCCATGAATTCGCCATAACTTGTAAAGAAAACAACGTAGGCCTGCTAAATAAACACAAGTTTAATCCTTTGTTCGACGCCTCCACTATTCCGTGGACTTTTAATGGTTGTTTTCTGCCCTCCATCTCTAATCTTATGTTTGTAACCGGTGCCCTAGGCGCTCATTACAACAAGCAAATACCTGCCGAGATTATTAATCGAATTTGCTCATACCAACCCAAAGAAGCTGGCGGACGATTAATAAGTATAAAAAACGAAGCCCGCAACATCACCGTCCTCCTCGACTTCGCCCACGAAGAAAAATCGCTTCTTGAAATTGCCAAACTCGCCCGCCAGCTATCTACCAACTCGACTATCAGCGTAATTCGAATAAACCCTGATCGCACCGACGCCTTGATTAAAAAAACCGGCCGCCGGATAGCCAACGCCTTTGACACTATAATCGTTTACGACAAAATCGATGGCATACACAGAAACGAATTAAAAGTTCCTCGCTGGAAACTTACTCGCCAACCAGGCGCCACTGCTTCACTGCTGCACTCCGCCATCAAAAAACATCAAAAACCACCTCACCAAACCTTCAAAATTATTGAAGAAAGAAAGGCCGTCGCAAAAGCTATCAGCATTGCTCAACCGGGAGACGTAATTATTTATATTGTCAACGATAATCATGGAGCCAGCTTAAACATCGCCAAAGAAGCCCTAAATCAATCATGATCTCCGCCGTAATCACCACCAAAAATAACGCGGACACTCTGAAAAAGTGTTTAGCCGGTCTCTCGTTCTGTAAAGAAATTATTGTCATTGATTCAGGCAGTACCGACCAAACCCTGAAAATTGCCGCTCATCACTCCGCTCGTATTTATCACAACAATTGGCCCGGCTACGGCGCCCAAAAAAACTTTGGTCTCTCAAAAGCTAACTGCAAGTGGTTATTATTTATTGATGCTGACGAGGAAGTAACCAATAAACTAGCACGGGAAATTGTGTCTGTTGTAAATTCACCCCAATATGATTTTTACTGGCTAAAGATTACTACCGTCTTTCTCGGCAAAAAACTGAACCATCTATACGGTCACAACCTCCGCCTCTTTAAAAAAAGCAAAGGCCTTTGGAATAATTCACCCGTTCATGAACAGGTTATCGACAGCTCCGGCAATACCTTGAAACTAAAAAAATCACCTTCTGGCCTTGTTCAGGAACCACTTTTACACCATTCTCACAATACCGTCTGCTCTTATTTAAAAAAAATGCGCCACTACACATCCCTTGACGCCCGGAAAATGCATGAACACAACACCCACCGCTCCGGCAAAAAAATTAGACCTTCCTTTTTTTTGCCCACTCGTCTTTTTGCCAGACAGCTAATTAAAATGTTATTTTATCGCCGCGGACTATTTGACGGTTTCGCTGGAATTACATGGTGTCTCCTCTCTGCCTACTACGAATACGAGCTAGGAAAAAAATACCTTACTCTCATACACCACAACAAATTACCACGCTAATTTCCACTTTCTAGTTTCTATATTCGAATCTCATGCGCATAATTCACACTTGTCTGCGCTACCCCCCTGCTCTGGGAGGAGCCGAAAACTACATTAAGAACATTGTCACCAGAACCCGAGACATTGACACCGGCCGCGACGTGCGTGTCCTTTCCAGCAAACTCAAAACCCATTCGCCCATCTCTGTTCTGAATAACAAAGACCTGTCCAAAGATCCTGTTTACATCCAAAGACTCCACCACCTAAAAACCCCGTTTATTTCTTACCCTCGACTACAATCTCTGCCTTATTATTTAAAACATCATCAACCTGACATAATCCACTCCTACGGTTTTTGGTACCAGCCCGCCGATACCACTGCCCGCTTCGCTTCTAAACACAAACTGCCTTTTATCTTTCATCCTATATATTATGAAAACCGCGTCAGGAAAAAATTTATTTGGCAAACATACAAAAAAACCATAGGCTACAAAACCTTTGCCGCCGCGTCAGTTGTTGTAGTTATCTCTCCTCAAGAACAAAAACTAATCGAAAAAAACAATTTTCCCGTGAAAAAATTCGCCTTGATACCCCCTGGCATAGATATCGCCAGATTCTCAAAAGCTACCCCCAGCTTATACCAATCTCGAAAAATAAAAGGAGACATAATTCTCTCTGTCGGTCGTCTGGCTAAATCCAAGGGATTGGAAGACGTAATTGATATACTGCCTAGTCTCATAAAAAACCACCCTAACCTTCACTATGTTATTGTCGGCGAAGACTTCGGGCATCAAAATATTCTTCTTAAAAAAACCGAAGGCCTTGGGTTAACCAACCACGTTCATTTCTTGGGCAAAATAAATTCCCGAGAACTAATCAGTGCTTACCAGCATGCCAACATCCTAGTTCACCCCTCCTATTATGAAGCCTTTGGAATTGTTTTAGCTGAAAGCCTGGCGGCCGGCACTCCTGTGATCGCTCGAAATTCCTCCTCTATTCCTTTTGTCTGTCCTCACAACATTGGAGGACAGCTCTTTTCTTCCCCCAAAGAACTTCTTCATTCTTTAGATACTCTCCTCAAAGAAAAAGACCTGCGAAAAAAATATGGCGCCCAAGGACGCCATTACGTAGCCTCTAATTTCGGATGGGATAAGTCAATCAAATCCATTATTGACCTTTACTCCTTTATCAAATAGTCAAGTAAGCGACAAGCTCTTTTTACCCCCCAGGTTGTCTGCTAATCCCTCTCCAGACAAGAAAGCGAAGCATTCCTCCATCGGTTGTCCATCCGGATGAATTAGAACATTAGGACGAGCATTAAAATCATCAGCTAATCGCCTAACCACCTCTTCAGCCGATGAAGCCAACAACACCACCCTGGGCATAGGCCGACAAGCGAGAAAAACATGCAACAGTCTTTCAACCTGACCGGCAAATCCAGGATCAACATCATCAAGCAAAATCCCGTCCATGACCTCGGATAATAATGCTATAGACTCCAAGCATTCGTCCAAGTTAGTAACCTGAGCCCAGCACCTACGCCTATTCAGCTCTCTGCACCATTCCGCGATCACGCCACTGTCGTCCGTTTCGGTAACTACCAACACCAGCCTTCGCTCATCCCTTGCCCCGTTCATGATCATCTCCCTCCCTAATGAAAGTACAAGCAAAGCACAAAAACAAGCCCAGTCTTGTCTTTCTGACAAAATATGCTACATTCCGGATCGTAATCCCCTTCGTCTCATCATGTCAAATCAACCCTCTAAACAACCAAGAATTCTTATAGTCTCACTGTCAGGAATAGGCAACTTGGTTATGCAGTCACCCTCAACTGACCTAATAAAAAAACATTATCCCCAGTCTCTTATAACTGCCTGGTTAGCCCCCCGTTCGACTAAGCAGATCGCTCATTGCCTGCCCGCCATCGACCAAATTATAGAAGCGCCTATTAAACAGCCTCTTACTAATCACCTTTCCCTTATCAGTCAATTTAGGCGTCTGAATTTTTCTACCGGCATAATCATGTCTCCCGGCCAACTGATAAAAAGCGCTACTTATCTATTTCTTTGCGGAATACCCACCCGGGTTGGCCACAAATATCCACTGGGCAAAAACCCTCAAAGCGGTTTTCTTTTAACCCACGCCATTAAGGAAAACCCCAACCTTCATGACATCGAACAAAACCTAAAACTCCTGAAGGCCCTAAACATCCCCCTCCCCCAAGAACCAACAACTTATTCGCTAAACTTGCCCAACCAAGCCAGTCAAAAAGCGGACAATATTTTCGACAACCTAAATATAACCGCTGGTCAGAAAATAATCGGTTTTCATCCCGGATCATCGCCTGATCACGTTTGGAAAAGATGGCCCAGCCAGAATTTTATTGCCCTTGGCCAACAGCTCGGCAAAAAATTTAATGCCCACATTCTCATTTTCGGCGGCCCCCAGGAAGAAAAATTAAAAAATAAGATTGTAAGATCAATTGGTCTTACTCACGCTTCATCAATCTCATCAAGCCTGCTGATTTCCGCCGCGTTAATTAAAAAATGCGGACTCTTTATTTCTAATGATTCAGGCCTTATGCACCTGGCCGCCGCTCTAAACACACCCACCTTAGGACTGTTTGGTCCAACCAATGAAAAGCATACCGGCCCTCGCGGCCATAAAAGCTTCACTATTCGCGCTCCGAAAACATCACCCTCTTATAACACCGAAAAAAACTATCGCCTGGGCTCAAACCCCCATCCTGATATCAAGACCCTTAAGGTTAACCACGTACTGGAAAAAATTAATTCGATTAACTTCTAGATCTTAACATCCGCTTATAAACACACTCATATTGAGCACAAACAGCCTCCTGATTAAGATTAGAAATCGCCCAATCATGGGCCTTTTTACCAATATTTTCTTTTTCTTCTTCAGTCATTTCTACGACTCGGCAAATTTTCTCTGACAAATCACTCGCCACACCTCTTTTAAACAACCAGCCTGACACTCCGTCTTGTATCATCTCACTAGGTCCGCCCCTATCAGCGGCTACCACCACCTTACCCCTAGCCATGGCTTCAGCAACTGTTCTCCCAAAAGGTTCTATCCATAAATGAGGGGCTACTACAGTCTCCGCCTCGTCATAAAAACTAATCAGCTTCCGGTGAGGAATCCTGCCAACAAAATTAACGTTCTTATCCAAACCCGTTTTATTTACCAAACTCACATAATCACTCTTTTGCGCCCCCTCGCCGACTATCTTAAGACTGGCCTCCGGACACTTTTCCAGCACTTCTGTCCAAGCGCTAATCAATAACCCCACCCCTTTGTAATCTTCAACAGTGCCCACATACAAAACTTGACCTCGTTTGCCTTTTTTACAAGGCAAGTTCAAATAATCTCTGCTCACGGGATTATAAACAACATACTTGCTGATATCAGACAAGTCCTGCTGATCCTCTATTTCCTTCTTTTGAGCATTAGAAATAAAAACCTGGGTTTTTATTTTGCTAAAAGCTTTTTTTCTGTACAAAAAGTTGTACTTATACTGCCATAAACGAAACGGCTTTCTTGCCAAAGAAGCTTCTCTAATTCTCTGCGTCTTTAACAAATCACCCAAACTGCAACTGCACCTGTCCCCGCTATAAATTACATTATTAGTAGTGCCACACACCTGCGCATAATCTCTTGCCGTAACCATCGCATTTTTGCAACCTAGTTCCGACAAGGCCATAGCGCTTCGAAAGTCATGAGCATGAATAGCATCAAAAGCATCAACATTAAACGCCCCACCTATCGCCCCTGCTATCCTCTTGCTTTCTTTCTTCTCAAACAATGGTTTAGCCGTCAACCCCAGCGGCATCATGTTTACCTCGACGCCATCAACATCAACGGTTTTTCTTGTCTCACCCTCGGTAATTACAACAACGTTATGTCCTTGATGCACTAACCCTTCCGCCAACAACCTCGTCGATATTTCGGCTCCACCTCTCACATTAGGCGGATAATAAGCCGATAAAAACAATATTTTCATATAATAATTCTAATATGGTAAAATTTCTTTCTATAACCCACAATAAGCACTTTCGCTATTTGAATTATGCACATAATATCTAAATAACCAAGCCCATGGTTATTAATTCCTTTAAAAAACAATGCAAGCGGTCAATCAACCGTTTTAAAAACAGGGTTTTACCTATAAGCTACATTAAAAATGGAATTCTTTTGTGGGAGGGTTTCGCCTTTTGTGCCCTGCTGGACCTATTTAATATAGACATGATTATCGAATCCGGCATCGCCGGTGGTCGGTCAACAGAAATATTCGCCCGTTATTTTAAAGGGCCAATCATTGCTATCGACAATGCCGATTACTATGGCCTAAAGCGCTTCAACGAAACTAAGTTACGTCTTTCGCGCTATCAAAACGTTTCCTGCTTAAACACCGATTCCATTTTTGCCATGCCCAAACTCATATCGCAAAACCCGAATAAATCCATCGCCCTTTTCATAGATGGACCTAAAGGTCTTAAGGCTATCAGATTATCACAACGATGCTTTGCCTTTTCCAATGTTAAATTTGTCGGCATCCATGACCAATGCAAAGACTCATATCACCAGATGGATCGATGGGAAAAAACCTTCTTTTACACAGACAGTCACTGGTTTATCGAAAAATATTCCCATCTGGATCGCGATTTGTCCGACCAGTCTCTACAAAAAGAATTAAATGACAATCCTAACGGACCCGGGGTGGGCTTCGCCCTTAACGATAAAGTGCCTTCAAAAAATGGAATCTTGCTCAAGGCTGATTATCAAATTCTAAAAACCCAAGCCCTAATAGATCATCAAATTGCCCATGCCGGATCAGTTTTGCGACGTTTTTCAAAAATCGCCTAGCCTTCAAAGAATATATCTAAATTTTTTACAAAACTATTTTGGCCCTAAGTCCAAAATAGACTCATAAACCCGCTTTACCGCCTCGGCCTTATTTTTCCAGACAAACAACTTAACCCTTTCCAAGCCTCGCCTTTTATACTCATCAGCTTTTTCTTTATTCTCTAAAAATTCTCTTACTGATCCCGCCATTCCCGCTATGTCATCAGGATCAAAAGTAGCCGCCGCCTTCTTCCCATACCCACCATCGTCGCCTACCACCTCCGGCAAGGAAGTGGAGTTTGAACAAACCACCGGCGTTCCGCAAGCCATCGCCTGTAAAGGTGGCAGCCCAAACCCTTCAAAACGAGAAGGAAAAATTAAGACATCAGCCAAATTATACACCTCGTTCAATTTCTCTTGAGACACATTGCCCACAAACCTAACCTCATCTCTTATTCCTAATTTATCTATTTCTTTTAGCAGTTCCTCCCGTCCTCTTAAGATTCCCGGCTCCCCTACTTTCAGCCAAATAACATCTTTTTGTTTACTAACAACTTCGCTTACGACTCGCGCCGCGCCCATTACATTCTTACGAGGATGATCAGACCCCACATACAAAATAATTTTGCTGTCATCTGACACCTTATACTCTGTCTTTAAAGATTGACATCCCACTGTATATTCAAAATTATCAATTTCGTAAAAATCATCGGCTCCATTATAAACAACTTCGATTAAGCTTCGATCAACCCCGTAATAATCAGTGATTGTTTCGGCCGTATAGTGAGACACTGCTACTAATTTATCCGTCCTAGCAATCCCGCTATACAAATATCTGTTTAGCCAATACGCTTTTTTGTCTTGCGGCTCCAGCAACTCTATTAAGTCATGAATTGTCAGAACACTCGGCCTTAAGCCTTTCGCCATAAAACTTAATGTCTGGTTGGTAAAATGATACAAGCCATAACCTTGATCTCCTGCTTCTTTTACCAAACGTTTACCCAGTCTTACCCAGTTAACGCTTTTGTTGTTTAATAAACCAGGCCAAGCATCAATTCGTGAAATTGTCTGCCCCTGTTCATTCTTCAAACACCTTTCTATTCCATCAATCTCATATCTTTCCAAATTCATTTCTTTTCCTTTCAACTCCCCATAAATTTTCCGCGCCCGATAACCGACCGCCGTACGGGAAGATGAATTCATCACATAAGCCAATTTTAACTTAACTTCCTTCATAATAAGAACTTCGTAGATAAAAATTATCTCCTTTTGCTCAAAACCTTTTTATATACCTGCACCGTTTCTTCGGCTACTTCCTGCCAAGTTCTTTTTCCAGCCTGTTTTATTCCGGCCCTAGACATATTTTTCCTCTTTTTATTATCCGTCAAAACCAGCAACATCCTGTCGGCCAATTCGCTTTCAAACGCCTCGTCCGCAACCCGCTCGCTTACCCCGCCAACGGAAAACTTTACCACCTCTCCAGCCCCACCAACCACTTCGGGCAAAGCCCCGCCGTCACTAACAATCACCGGAACACCAGCCGACATCGCTTCTTGAGGAGGGAAGCCCCAACCCTCATAAACAGAAGGCCACACAAATAAATCAGCTCCTTTATACAACCCCGGCAACTCCTTGTCTCTCACCAAGCCAACCTGTTTTATCCGGTCACTGAAAGCACTGCTCTTTATTTCTTTTTTTACTTCCTCTACTCCCTTGTAACCTCGCCCCGCTATCACCAATTCATGAGGGACTTTATCGGCTATCCGACTGTAAGCCCTAACCAGAGCGGGAATGTTTTTTCTCGGCTCAATCGTTCCTAAGAACAAAATATAAGGATTTTTCTGTCTGCCCTCCTCACGACCGCCCAAATAAACACCGGGGGACAAAAAATTTGTAGCCGCTAAAGCAGTCACGGTTATCTTTTCTTCCGGCACATCAAGACGGTCTATTATGTCCTTTTTACTCTGTTCTGAAATAGTAATTATATGATCGCTTACTCGAGCCGCCCACCTTAAAACAAAAGGCCAAACTTTTCTCTTCAACATTTTTTGGGAATCCGGAAAGAGTATCGGTATAACATCATATATTGTTGTCACTGTGGGAAAATCAACCCTTCCGGGAGCTTGCGCTTTTGTGTAATGGACCAGATCGGGACTGGTTACCCTTAACGCTTTCGACAACCGCACATTTATCCACCACCACAACATTAAATCTCCGCGCCTTTCAACAACCACTTCTTCAACCCCCTTAAACCCTCTTTTTCCCCTTTGAGAATCATAAAAGACACACATCTCAAAATCATGCGTCTTCAACATAGCAGGTACCAAGTTCTCTACATATCTCTTCACACCTCCACTAGAACCCGTCGCCGCCCTTGCTTCAACAGCAATCTTCATACACTTTTCTTCAAAACATTATTTATAACCTGCTCAAACCGACCCGTAGTTTCTCCCAAATAATACTTACCAACTTCTCTTTTATTGTTCTCGCCCATCATTCTTCTTGCTTCTTCGTCTTTCATAATCTTTATCAGAATGTTTCTTATTCCCTTAGCATCTCCTGGAGAAACCAACAGAGCATTCTTTCCCTCTCGCAAGAAATCATTCTGACCTCCTACCCGAGTCGCTACAATTGGCAGACCCGACTCCATAGCCTCCAAAAAAACTATTCCAAAGCCTTCATGCTTAGCCGCCGATACATACACGTCAGCAACTCCCAAAATCTGCCATTTCTTTTTCTCCGACACCCTGCCTAAAATTTTAATTCTATTCTCCAATCCTCTATTTTGTACTATTTCTTCGAGTCTTCTTTTCTCCTGCCCTCCCCCTATAATTACCAGTTCAACTCCCTCCACTCTCTCACAAGCCTCAATTAAAGTATCAAACCCTTTCCTGGGAATAAGTCTACCCACCGAAACACACAAAAACTTATCTTTCTTGAAACCCAATTCCCCTCTGGTCTTTTTTTTAAAATCTCGTCTTAACAAACCTATATGAACCACTTCGATATCTTTTTTAACCCCATGTAATCTCTGGGCTCTTATTTTAGTATCTTCTGATATAGCCGTGCGCGCGTCCGCCCCACTAGCTATCAGCCTGACTAAACACCTCATAAACCAATGTTTGTGCGGCGACGTTCCTTTGGTTGGATCATATAAATCACCCCCGATAAAACTCAAAATAAAGGGGGTTCGAAATATCTTGGCCAAAATCAATCCTGTTAAACCGGAAGGCAAAACAAACTGCGCATTTATTACATCAAATCTGTTCTTTATACACACTTTTACCCCAGCCACCAAAGAAGCAGGAACAAAGCTAACCATAGATAAAAGAGATGCGGTAGTCAGCTTTTTCCTATTCATCACCCGTACTCTCCATATATTTACTCCTCTTTTTTTTTCTTCGGAAAGCAGACCCTTAAACCAGGTAGTAATAACGTGCACTTCGTTGTCTTTCGCTAATTCTTCTGCCATTTGCTGTGTCGCCACTCCGCCTCCACCACCCAAGGGCGGATACTCGAAATTAATGATTAATATTTTCTTTAGTTCGCTCATTGATTTTTATTCGCTCATTACCTTCATTATCGGATCTCTTATTATCGCTTTTTTTAAGCCCTTTTTAACTATTTTAATATTAGTTACTCCCGGCTTAACTAATAGCTCTATTCTTCTTCTAGAATTATTTTTATCAGACAACAACCCGTCAGCGGCTATCGTGACATCACTCTCTACCTTTGTCCATTCCAGCACAAGTTTTTTGTTCCTATTATTCGCATTATAAACCGTTAGCCCCACCTCGCCAGGTAGCTCGGCGAACACACAGTCTTTATCGGGATCATACCCAACATTCTTCCAACCCGAATCTCTGCTTATAAAGACACCGTCGCCATTAGTCTTACCCTCGTCTCTGTATAGTATCGCGTCCTCGTACTCTGACTTTGACCATTTCATTTTATTCATCATCAATTCCTCTACTGCCTTGTTTTGTTTTTCTGATAAAGAATCAGGATGAACAACCATCATCTTTACGTCCAGCCATCGCAAAACATCAGTCAAGGTTTCCACCATCTCCTGTTCAAAAAACTCGTTCCTTGCCTCCAATATATGCGTTGTTCTAAGAAATAAAATTTGTCTAAGAACAGGAAAAGATCTTACCTCTTCATAAACCTCTTTTGCTTCAGCTCTTTCCAAGGCAATATTGCCCACCACATTTTTACCATGACGCAATGACGCGAATAGCGATTTGGAAGCGGCTCTATAATTAGTGACCGCCGGTAGTTCTGCTATTGCTCTTCCTTCACCGCTTTTTACCTCCTCATATACTCGCGATAATTGAGCCGACTGCGTATTAACGGGAACAAAAACAAATTCAATAGCTATCAAAATTACCATTATAGCTACGCTGACTTTCCGATTTATGTTATGAAACAAAACCAGACCCAGCATAACCGCCATGCTCATACCCACCACCACACCCGCCCGCGCCGCCGCCCTTACCACTTCAATGACTGGCCAGCTGTCAATTATTTCATAAGGCAAAACTAAATCAGTTACCACGCCAAAGACATGAAGCCTGGGACCCAGACTAATTATCAAGAACAACAAGCCTAAGCCTTGCCAAAAAATCCTTTCTTTTTTTGACACACGTTGCTGAAAAAAAACAACCGTTAGTAAAAAAAACAAACCCAGGTAATGAGTCGCTTCATATACGTTCCCGGTAAAAACTTTTTCATACACCGGAGAAAACCAATTCCCCCAAACAGAATGCCACACAGAAGGCGTAACAAAAGCGAATAAATCAGCTGAAAATCTCACCAGCTGCTCTTTTCCTAAAACCAAATCACTGCCTTCCCGCCAGGCCATCCCAAGAGTCGGAAAATACGGTAAAATTACGAAAATAAAACACAAAGACAAAGCTAGAACTATCACCTGCCACCCCTTCCTCGAGCCAACCAGCTTTTTCAGAGAACTTCTTTTATACAAAATAATTAAAAAAACCAACACTGACGCCCACAAAGCGTAATGATGCTCCGTCCATGACTGCGTAATTGCCAACCCGACTAAAATCAACGCCTTGCCAAACCCCGGTTTCTCAATTATAGACAACACTGTTAAAACAATTAACGGCAGCCACTGGACTTGCATAGCCCCGAAGTGACCCATGGAGTGGGCCACGTGAAAAGGCAGAAACATATAATACAAGCCGCTCACAAAAGCCACGGCCTCAAGAAATCTTTGTCCGCCCCCAGCCCCTTCTTTCTGTCTCTTTAAAACATGCCCGACCAATAGATACATTCCGTATCCGGCAAGAAAGTAAGACAGTAGCCAAACAAGGTTATAAGCAAACGGTTGTCCAAACAAGGCATGCAGTCCCATCCACGGCCAAACCGATAAATTAACCAATCTCGGCCCTCCTCCTCCAAAAAATTCATTTTTTTGAAACTCCGTAAAAGACCCCATCCCACCCCAAGTAACATCAAAACTATCCACCAAAGTCCTCCACTTGCTCTCGAACCGCCAAGCCGTTTGCCAAGGATCACCCCCCTCACCCGCCAGACAGGAATCCATTTGAACTACCACCGGCCAAGTCATAGCCACCACGGCCAATATATACAAAACTGCTACCCCCAGATGCTTTTTAAAGCCCATTATCATAAACCCACATTAACCTAAATCACCAACAAATTACCACCACCCGCCACACCTTGATCAAAACCCTACACCCCTGTTGCCCTAATCACAGCATATCTATACCTTTAAATTGTGCCTGACCAACAAAAAAGTAACATATTCGTTGTCATCCCCGCCTATAACGAAGACAAGGCTATATACTCGGTAGTAAAAAAAACTAGGTCATTAGGGCTCCAAAACATTATCGTGGTCAACGATGGCTCTACCGACAACACTCTCTCCACATCTCTCAATGCCGGCGCCCAATGCATATCCCACAAAATTAACCGGGGCAAAGGAGCCGCCACCAAAACAGGCATAGAAGCCGCTAAAAAACTTGATGCCCAAATCGTAGTTACCATTGATGGAGACGGACAACACGACCCCGGCGATATTAATAATCTCATTAAGCCTATAATTAACTGCCAAGCTGACGTCGTTTTAGGCACCAGATCTTTTAACCTCAAAACAATGCCGCTTACCAAAATCGCGCAAAATTATACTGCTAACCTTGTCACCAAACTGCTCTACGGCTATTCGGTTTCTGACAGTCAATCCGGCTTCCGCGCCTATTCCCGACGAGCTTTGGAGGTCATAGAAACTAAATCCGACTCCTACGAATACGAAAGTGAGATTGTCAGAGAAATAAACTGGCACAAACTTTCCTATTCAGAAATTCCTATAAAAACCAAATACACCACCCATTCCACCACCAAAACATCAAGGCAAAGCCTCAAAAACGGATTAAAAACACTATACAAAATGATTTGGAATATCATATCCTTCTAAGACCAATGAATTTACGTTTCTATCAAATCGCCATCACTCTCATATCCTTGCTGATGATCTATTTCGGCCTGGAAAAGTATTTTCGCCGTCAACCATCACAATCCCTTCTTAAACTTTTGGTCCGCGTTTTTGTCTGGGGCGGCATGGCGCTGGTAGCCCTCTATCCTAAAGCCTCTAACTTGTTAGCCCGTTACATAGGTATTGAAGACAACATAAACGCCGTTGTTTTAACAGGTTTTCTTCTTATTTTTCTCATTATCTTCAAAATTTTATCGGTTGTGGAAAGAATTGAACAAGACATAACTACCCTCACAAGAAAAAAGGCCCTCGATTCATTCACTAAAAGCCACCAAAAAGACAAAAATCGACCATGACTTATGAAAATAGTTGCTTTTACTCCCTACTACCCACCACACACCGGGGGACTGGAAGAATACGCTTATGAGCTTCACAAAAATCTGGCCCGAACCGGCCACCAAATAACTGTTTTTACCCCCAATATTCCCCGCCAGGCAAAATTCGAGTCTTTTAAAAACGTAACTGTTAAACCTTTTCCCGCCTGGGAAATTATCTTTAACTACCCCCTCCCTAAAATATGGCTTCCTTCCTTTTGGCTATCCTTTTTCAAACTCTTTAAAAATAAACCGGACTTAGTTGTTTCCTATACACGCTTTTTCTGCACTTCCATGCTTGCTTTCTGTTTAGCCAAAACCACCAGCACGGCGTGGGTGCACGTCGAACATGGCAGCGATTATGTTGTCTCAAATAATCCTTTTATCAAATACACCGCTCGTCTATTTGATGTAACCCTAGGAAAAATTGTTTTTAGATCATCAACTATCAACATCGCCCCCTCAAAGTCAGCTAGAAAATTTATTCGTCTCTTTGACGCCAGAGAGGTTCCCGTAATTTATCGAGGGTTAAATTATGAAAAAATAAACAGTATCCCGACCAACGATGAAATCCGCCGCGATTTTCCTAACAAAACTATCATCGCCTATTCCGGTCGCTTCATTGACGGCAAAGGAATTCCCGACCTGATACGAGCTGTTGCTATGCTGGATAATAAAAACTGGACATTAATTTTAATTGGCGACGGTTCCCGATATTCTAAGATAAAAAATATGGTTAAGAGTCTTAATCTTGCTAACCGTTCCCTGTTTTTAGGCGGTCTCAAACACCCCCATGCTATTTCCTGCCTAAAGGCCGCTGACATCATTGTTAATCCCAGCTATAATGAAGGGCTGCCCACTACTATATTAGAGGCGGCCGCTTGTTCAAAGGCCATTGTTGCTACTAATGTCGGTGGTACACCTGAAATTATCAAACACGACAAATCGGGACTATTATATCAACCGGGAAATACTAAAGCTCTTTACCAACATCTAACCAGCCTTATTTCAAACAAAAAAAAGCTCGATTATCTAAGCCATAATGCTTATCTGTCCGTCACCGAAAAGTTTAACTGGGAAAAGACTACCACCCAATACTCGTCAATATTTTTCCGAATAAAACATTAATCACAAACCCATGACCAGAAATAATATCATTATCTCTAACCTCATTACAGTCGCTCTGTACATTCTTTCTCTCGCCATAAAACATATAAATCCCGAAAATAACCTTTTTCAAGCACCCCTTATCGCCGTATCTTTTCTGCTTGTTATTACAATCGGCCTAAGTCTTGCCTATATACAACAACAACTTTTTTATCTCCGGTTAGACAAATGGCTGTTTTTTTTAATCGCCATACTAAACACCTTCTTTTTCCTACCCGTATTATTTACCCTTATTTTTTTTATCAGCGGCACCATAAACTACATTTTAGTATTACTTACCCTACTCGCAATCTTCTTGCTCCCCGTTTTTTGGCCAAAAATCAATAATTCTATTTTCCACCGCCCAACTATCCATACGCTTTCCATAAATAAAAAAAACGGCTGGCAATCGATATTCCATCCCGTTATCTTTGCCTTTCTCTTTATACTTACCGTCCACATAATCAATACCAACATGTATGCGTTTCTTCCTGCTCCCGACTCATACAGCTGGTTATCAGCATACAATGAAGACCTTCACCACGAAGCCACTAAATTTATCGGCGGTTATGATCGCCTCACTCTCGCCTCTTTTACTGCCATTATCAAACAATTATCGGATGTGGACCTATTTATCTTGTTTAAATATGTTTATCCTCTTTTTTCAGCATTTACCGTTTTTCCCCTTTGGTTACTCGCTCGGCGCCTGAAATCTTACCCGGCCCAACTCCTCATCCTGCTACCTTCCTTTCTCTGCCCCGCTATTATCTATGAACTGGAAATGACCCGCCAAATAATACTATTTTTCGTCTTCTTACCCTTCTACATTTCTCTTTTATATGAAGCCAAGAATAAAAAAGACCGTTCTCTTTTTCTTTTAACCGGCTTCTTTACTGCCCTTGGTTCATTTGCCCACCCCTTATTCAATATTCTCACTATATTTTGGCTCTTGTCATTCGTTCTCTTTTACTGGCGCGCTCTTTTAAAGCCTAAAATCATCCCTCTGCTTTTGATTGCTCTAGCAGTTCTTTGGAAATTCGGACTGCGCAGCATGATAACTCGAATCAGAGACCAAGTAATAATAATATTTGAAAACATCGCCCAAGGCGAACACAATTTTAAATTCCCCGCCCACTTCGTCAATGTTGACAACAATGAAGTTGGCTGGGCTGGTTTGACCGGTGTTCTGAAATACTACGGATTCTATCTGGGACCCCTGGCGGCGCTAATTTTGTTAACTTTCACATTGCTCATAATTTTTAACAAAAAATCCAGGCAATCTTTTCTTAAAACACTTCTTTCTCCCTACACATTACCCGTTACCCTTTCTCTGCTTTTCTTCCTGTCGGTTGCCGAAATATTTCCCCGATTTGTTAATATTGCCTATCTCCCGGAAAGATCTCTGCAATACTTCACCTTATCCCTTCTTTTTATAGCTTTTCTGATTCTAAAAAAAATCCACCGAGCAAAATTTTGGCGCCTTGCCTTTCCTTTAGCCGCTCTCCTAGCCATGTCTGTTAATGTCGCCGGAGCTTCTTATATAAGCTATTTAAACATATACGTCTTCCCGGAATACGAATGGCAAGCCATGAAATGGATAAAAAACAATTTGCCGCCGGACCGAATCATCTTTTCCCGCACTTCAGGAAATTTAATATCAATTCATTCTGGCTCACGCCGAAAAGCGGTTTGGCACCGTTATCTAACTAATGCCACTCCGGAAGAGCTCATCGGCTTTCTTAAAGAAGAATTAAAGCCCCCGGACTATGTTCCTCTCCTTCGTCAAAGCATGGCCTTCGCTGAATCAACCAGCCGTGTCACTGAGTTGTCTAATTTTCTCAACGACTGCCTTATGCACGACGACTATCCGCCCAACATGGAGGGCCAAGTAACCAACTGTCTGGCTTGTGAACCTACCAGTCAAGGCTACAAAACCAGTCTCAAAAGCTCTTGCGCAGGCGGCCCCCTTCACTTCCCGCAAGAGGAAATTCGCCCTTGGGCAAAAAGGGCTGAAGAATTTTCTCAGGAAATATCAAACTTCATGAACGACTACCAGAAATTCGCTTTACAACTCGAGCTTGAAACCAATGTTAACAACCAAACCACCACCGATCCTGTCTATATATACTATTCTCTGCCTCACGAAAAAAACCCTTATAGTGATCGCCCCTATCTTTCTCTAAACTTTGGAGAAGCCTCCTTCTTCCCTCCCCTTGATGAAAACCCTGGGCTTTTTACCCGCGTTTATGAAGATGAAGATAAAGTAATTATCTGGAAAGTCAGCCCCGAAGTCCTGGAAAAACCAAACATTAACCATGTTTCTGGAAGAGACCTGCTATGATCTATTTACTGTCACCCCGTCGTGGAGGACCCTACACTCAACTAAAACTTATAGCCACCAAACTAAACGAGTTTGGCTATCCGGCCAAGCACTGCTACACGGCCTATGACTGGGCACGTCTACATTTATGCAAAAAAGACACTATTATATCGGTTATTCCCTTCTTTTTTGTCTCCAACAAAAAAAAGTTCTTCCTCAATATACGCGGCAACTATCACAAAGAAAAAAAAATAACCAACCCCCTATCATACTTATACGAAATCAATATTAAATACGCGGCTAAGCTTGTCTTACCCTCTCATTTTCTTAAAAACGAACTCAATTTTAAAAACGCCACAGTTATTCCCAATTCTACCGATATAAAAACAAAACCCGCCCCTCTTCCCCCAAAAGATTCAACCATTAATATCGCCACAATTACCAACTTCGACTTTCGCCCCAAAGCCCAAGGTATCAGCAAAATTATCAACATCATTAATCAGCTGGATTCCCCCTTGCCCCTAAAATTAAATATCTATGGCGGCGGGAAATGGCTCAACTTTGCCCAACACCAATACGAAACTAATAATTTCAAAAAATATCCCGTAATATTTCACGGCCTTTTCCATGACCCCTCTAACAAACTTACCCAAAATGATATTTTTGTTTATTGGTCCGTATTCGATAACATGCCCAACGTCTTAACCGAAGCAATTGCCTGCGGGTTGCCCGTGGTCGCTAACCGCTATGGCGCCTATGAAGAAATATTGGGACCCAGGGGTTTATTAGCCCAAAACGAAAAGCAGTTCTCAAATTATATTCTCGACTTGATAAAAAACCCCAATCTTAGAAAGCTTCACCGCCAAAGAAATCTAGCCCGGGCCAAACTATTCAACATCGACACAAACATAAATCATTGGATAAAAACAGTCGATCCCGACAAATAAAACGGCATGTCCTCCGGCAATCCAACAATCTCTATTCTTCTATCCGTTTATAACGGCCAATCATCCATTTCTTCCTGTCTAGCCAGCATAAAAGCCCAAACCCGCAAAGACTATGAAATTATCTGCGTCAACGACGCATCAACTGACAATACCGATCAAATACTAAAAAAATGGCAAAAAATATTTTCATCCCAAAAATTCACCATTATCAAGAACCGCGATAATCTGGGCCTCACCAAATCATTAAACATCGGTCTTTCCTACTGCCAAGGAAATTATATAGCCCGCATTGACGCGGACGACACCTGGCATCCGGAAAAGCTTTCTAAGCAAACCTCTTTCCTAAAAAAACATCCCGAAACCGACATTGTTGGTTGCTATTACATCAACCGGAAAAACCACACCGACTATCATTTCAAGCTCCCGGTCACCGATAAGGAAATTAAATCCGCCATATTCAGGCAAAATCCTTTTGGCCACAGTTGTGTTTTAATAAAACACGCCCTGCTTAAAAACCTCGGCGGATATGATGACTCGATAAAATACGGCCAAGACAAAGACTTATGGTTTAGATGCTACCCCCACGCAACTTTCTACAACTTTCCCGAATATCTGTGCTTTCGCTCCGCCGATCAAGGCATCTCCGTGCGCCATAATCGTCAACAGCTCTGGCAAGGCATACTTACCCGGATAAAATACATACACCTTTATAAAGCTCCAACCCTTAATTATTTATACATCCTATACCCTTTTTTGCTTTTAATTACCCCCCATTATTTTAAAAACCTCGCCAGACCTTTCTTTGGTCAAAAAAACAAACCGCTAGAAAAAGCTAAAAAAGAAAACATCGTCTATGTCAACGACTCTTTCTTTCCCAGTAAATACGCTAACGCCGTAGCCAGAAAAAACATGGCCCGGGCCTTTAACTCTCTTGGTTATATAAATTCAATCATCTTCGTCTATCACCAAAAAGAAGATAAAAAAAACCTGTTTCCATCGACTAAAATTTATGAAAGGCCCATTAGAGGACCGTACCTGTCCCAAAATAAAAGTTTCAGTAAAATATGGAATTCCTCTGTGTTTATTTTTAATAATATAAGGCTTATTTTTTTAAAAATCCCTAAAGAAGTGACATTAATCTATATGCGAACTGGCGCCTTGGCCGGATTAGCTCTAAGCCTTAGAAATCTATTGGCTTCAAAAAAACTTATTCTAGAAATACATAATTACGAATTCGGTTGCTTCCCTACCGACCTAATATACAAATTTATTTTTTCTCAATGCGACGAAATTATTACCATTTCCAACCACACAAAAGACAATTGGGCTAAGTTCGGTATTCCGGACCACAAAATAAAAGTATTGCCTAGCGGAGTCGATCCTAATTTCTTCAAAAACGTAATCGAAAATAAATCATTACTAAGAAAAAAACTGAGTCTGCCCCTAGATAAAAAAATAGTTATTTATTTCGGTCATCTGTACCGTCATCGCGGCATCGAAGATATTATAAAAGCCGCCCAAATTATTTCACCTGTCAACAATATTCTGTTTCTAGTAATCGGCGGTCACCCAAGAGACATTTCTTTCTACACAAACTATATCAAAAACTATTATCAAAATAACTCCAATATCAATCTTTTAGGCTACCAATCCCCGTCAATACTGAAAAACTATATTAAAGCTTCAGATGCTATACTAGTAACCTACTCTAACAAATGCCCTACTAGCCTTTCCATGAGCCCTCTGAAGCTATTAGAAGCCATGTTATCCCGAATACCAATTGTTTGTGCCAATCTACCCGCTCTCCGGCAAATTGCCGACAACTCTATGGTCGTTTTTTATCAACCAGATAACCCTGAAGACCTAGCCGACAAAATTAAATTCGTCCTCTCTGCCAAAACTCACCGGCTCCAAATATGCGAGAAATCATACCAAGAAGCGCTCAAATACAACTGGCGACTAAGAGCCAAAGCCATAATAGAATCCGCCAGCCAGTCACATGAGTATTGATATTTAACTTTCCTGACATCATAATTTCTAACTATGAACCGCCAAAAAAAAATTCTTCACCTAATAACCGGCCTCGAGGTTGGAGGGGCTGAAACTATGCTTCTTAAAACTCTGCCCGCCACCAAAAATGACTTTGATCATCTTGTCTGCTCAATTGTCGGCATGGGCCCAGTCGGGGACATGCTTCAGGAAAAAGGCGTACATATCCATCACCTAGACCTCAAAGGATTTTTAGATCTCGGCGTAGTCGGCCGCCTCAAAAAAACAATGATTGATTTTAAACCCGATGCCCTTATCACTTATTTACCGCACGCCGACATCCTGGGACGAATAATCGGCTCATTGGTTGGCGTTCCCTCAATAACCTCCTCCATCCGGGTAAAACTTAATAAGTCTAAATATATTTACTTCTTTGTTCTTGACGGATTAACCTCTCCTTTTGTTGATCATTACCACTTTAATTCCAGCACTTTGGCCGACATCCACCATCGTTTGCTTAAAATTCCCGCCTCAAAAATCAACATTATCTCCAACGCGGTTGATGTAAACAAATTTGATCTTAAAATAAATGTTCCTGAAAAAAAAGCGAAGCTAAACATCCCCCAAAACAAAACGATAATTGGTTGCGTCGCTCGCTTAAGAAAACAAAAAGGACACAAATACTTAATACAATCTTTTGCCCAAGTCTTACGCGCGAAACCGGACACAGTTTTACTGCTTATCGGAGACGGGGAACAGAAAAAAGAAATCGTCAGGCAGGTTAACAATCTTGGCTTAAAAGAAAAAATCATCTTTCTCGGCAATCGTCATGACGTGCCGGAAATACTTCAAATAATAGATATCTTTGTCCTCACCACCTTATTTGAAGGTATGAGCAACAGCCTCATGGAAGCCATGAGCGCCCGTCGCGCCATAGTCACTACTTCAATTCCCGAAAACAAAGAACTTATCAGTCATAATCACACTGGACTCCTGGTCCGCCCTAAAGATCCTGCCTCGACCACTAATCAGGTAATCAAATTAATTAAAAACCCCGGGTTGCGCTCCAAACTGGGCGCTTTGGCTCACCTAACAGTTAAAAGTAAATTTGATATTCCCCAAATAGTCTCCCGCTACCGCAACTTTTACAACTCCATCTAAAAAGTGCAGATCATCAAAGAAAAATCCATCGTCGCTAACACAAGGTTGTCCAGAAACTCTCTTTTTGTAACTACCAAAAATTTCAAGGGTTTTAAAACCGGTATAAACAAAGAAGAAGAATACAGTTGGTTTTACATTGTCTGTCTAAAAGGAGAAGAAGGAGAAAGCATCACCCTTAACATCAATAATCCAAATAAGAAGAACGAGCCGCTGTCTCTAAAAAATGGACTAGCCCACTACTCCTTAGATGGTTGGCAATGGCATAAAATCAACTCCGTCCCACTAACCAGTTATGGTTTCTAACACCATTTTCTATGACTACGAAAAAGCAACTAATTTCATAACCCGCTATGTTACTCAAAACAAAGACTTCTGTTCACTCACTAGCATTGGCAAATCCCTAAAACAAAAGCCTCTCCATGTTATCAATTATTCTAAAACGAGCGACCCCAAAGGAAGAATTTTTATCACCACCGGCTGTCATCCGGCCGAACTGGATTTAGCCATATCATTAGCTATCATGAAATTTCTAACCACGCCTTTGGGCCAGAAAATACTCGAAAATTACAATATCGACATAATGCCAATGCAAAACCCTGGCGGCTTCCTTATGGAAAGCTGTTTAACCGCCAATGGCATTAATCTTTACTGGAATTTTAGACATACCGATAAATTTAACTGCCCTGAAGCCTTCTATCTCCAGCAATACCTCAAAAAAATCCCGCCTCTTCTCTGCCTCGACTTCCACTTTTATGTAACCCAATTTCACCGGCCCTCCATGCCTTACCTAAAACCTCGTCACGAATATTGGGGACTAAAAACCAAAAGAGTCGTTCATCACATAAACAAAACCCTAACCAAACTATCCAACGGTTTCTATAAAACAGGTTCTCTTTCTTCATGGCCCGCCAGTCTGTCTTACCTAATCACCGCTGAATTTAATACCATTGCTTACACCAAATACCATTTCAACCTCAAAGAAGGCCTCAAAACTTCTCAAAACCGGGCCGAAGAAATTTTTATTGCCCTAACCAACCAGCTAATAAAGCGCAATCTATCTAATTCTAACACTCTCAAAAATCCTTATAGAGGGACCCAGTCAGACAGTTCAAATAAGGCCCCCATCAGAATAATTTATAAACTCGAGGCACTTTACAAACAACTTTATATATACCTTAAATCTTACTCCAACAAATACACTTTTTACTTACAAAATTTTCTCAGAAACTGAATTATTGTAAAACCATTCAAAACAATCCTAAAAATCACTCTAATAAGCTACTGCCGTTTCTTGTTTTAATTATTAAAAAAACTACCATAAAACATTATGCGCTATTTCTTTGTATGACCACACGCTCATATAAAAAAACTATTTATCATCTTGTCAATATCCTGCGTCATGAAAAACCCACTGGTATTTTCCTTTTCATTCGCTACGCAATTAGTTATATAAGCATGAAAATCTTTTTACCTAATAAACGATATGCCAGCAGAAAAATACACGGTTCCAGAATGATTCTCGATCTTAAAGACCCGGGCATCTCAAGGTCTTTATATCTCCTCGGTGATCGTGAACGAGAACATTATTTTTTGCTTAAAAAAGCCATTCGCCCCCACCAAAGAATTTTAGACATCGGTGCCAATATAGGCTATTACGTACTCATAGAACACCGGCTCCTCCAAGAAAAAGGACACGTAATCGCTTTCGAGCCCTCCTCTAAAAACTTCACCCTCCTGAAAAAAAATATCAACTTAAACAAATTATCTAGTAAAACCACTCTTCTCCATACTGCCCTGGCCACCAAAGACGGCTTTTCGCGTCTCCATCTATCCCGCTTAGCCAATGTCCACAGTCTAATTAAAAAAAATACCGACTCTCCTACCGGCCACTCTATTCCCGTCCCCGCCACCTCCTTAGAAACAACCCTAGAAAAATATGGTCCTATAAATTTAATCCGAATGGATATAGAGGGCTATGAACACCTTGTTCTAAAATCGCTGATCAAGATAAACCAAACTAAAAATTTTACCCCCCACATAGTCATAGAACTTCACCCGCCCAAATACAATAAAACTAAATTCCGGCAAACAATAAAGGAACTGTACCGCCTCGGCTATCAAGCCAAATACGTCGCCTGCTCTCACCTTGACCTGCTTCAAAAACATAACTTAACCATAGTAAAAAGCATTCCCACGGACGGCACTGTCAGGCACATAGCCCAAAACGTTGAATTACGCCTCCTCAACAAAATCATCTTCTCCAGCCGAGCCATTCTTTTCTCCACCAAAAATTCTCTTGTTCCCTAATCTTATGACTAATGTTTTTATCGATATTGTTCTACCCAAAGAATTAAAATGTGATCAGGCTTTTCAAAACATTTACTTCGTCACCTCCACCCATACTCGAAAACGCTCTCCGGCAGATTGGCAAAAAAAATTTAAAAAGTACTGTCGTCGCGGCCACTTCAATTCCGAACTATTCTCCACGAAATTACTCAAGGGATTAAAAATTTTTTCTTTTTACAACCTTTCTTTTTCCCTGCCCTTTTTAGTTGTCAAAGAAAACCCCTCTTCCGTTACCATCAACCGATACGACTCCCCTAATTCAATACTGGTTTATTTCCTCACCCGCCTGCTGTGCCCTAAAGCAAAGATTTATTTCTATTCTGAAATGTGGATTTACCCCCAAAATCTGCTCTATAAAATATCATGGCCTGTAATCAGCTACCTCGCCACTCACGCCGACAAGCACTACGTTATAGGCTCGCAACAAAAAAAATTCCTTATCAAAAAAAACGTCAGCCCCACAAAAATTATAGTCACCCGCGACGTGCCCTACGCGCCGATTCTTAAGACCTCCAACCTAGTCGCTCCTCTCAAAGAAAAGTTGGATCACAAAAAGACAATTGAACTGCTTTATATAGGAAGAATCATCCCCTATAAAGGCCTCTTTTATCTCCTCAAGGAATACAAAAAACTAACCGAGCTTTCCCCCAACAAATTTCATCTATCAATAGTCGGCGGCGGTAAAAATCATAACGAGTCTCAATTTTCCGGCGCCGATCCCGACTATGAACAAAAGTGTCGTCAATATGCCAGCTTAAATCTCGCCTCTTCCGCATACGATTTCTACGGCTATCAAGAAAAAGTTGCCCCTTATTACAAAAAAGCTGATTTGTTAATTACCCCCAACATAATTGTCCTCCAAAACATAGTTCCCGCTGAAGCCTGGGGAAGAATAGTCCCTGAAGCTCTAAAAAACCATGTTCCGGTCCTGGCCACCACTGCCATCCCCTCCGCTCACGATTACATTAAGAACGACATAAACGGTTGGATTGTTAAAAAAATTAATTTCCAACCATTTATCAAACTCATTCAAGATGTCTAAACGTCAAGCAATTATTTTTATAATTCTAGTCTTCCTAGTCACTAGGGGCCTTCTTTTTCTCCTGGAAAAAGATCTGTTTTTGTATAAATTTCCCTATCAAGACGACGCGCCCGCCTATCTTAAAATTTCCCAAATACTCCTTGGTCAAGAAAGCTACGAAAGCTCCAGCTTAAGCCCCTTTGTACGCGTCCCCGGCTACCCTCTTTTTCTTTCGGCTATTCAAAAACCAGCCGGCTTAAACAACTTCAAGACAATTTTCTTCATCCAGCAATTTATCTCTCTGGTCATTATTTTCACTTTATTCTTTTACCTCTGTAAAAAAACAAGTATCAAGATGGCCTTAACCCTGGTTCTAATTCTCGCCCTCTTCTTTGACTTCACCTTATATGGTTTCCTTATACGTTCAGAAATACTCTTCACTTTTCTAATATTCTTTGGTACTCTAACCCACTTAAACACCGTTAATCGGCGTCAATTAAAATGGGCGGTTTTAACCGGCCTTCTCTTTGGGTTGGCTACCCTAACTCGTCCGGTTTCTTTTTTAGCCTTTATTCCCTTATCTCTGACCATCCTGGCCACCAAACAAAAAGGCTTAAACACTATTGTCTCCTCTCTAAAACTCATTTTTGCCTTCCTTATACCTTTTGTCTTAGTTTTAACACCCTGGCTAACTAGAAACTACTCCTTAAGCGGCCGCTTCCTTCTCCAGCAAGATTTAAGCAACATTTATTATGCCACCCTGCCAGGAGGCCACTGGCAGTCAGTCCAAATTACCGACGTAATCGACACTGCCGACAAAGACTACCTTGCTATCGACTCCGAAATGACCGCCTTAGCTGTAAAAAACATCAAAGAAAAACCTAACGTCTGGATAAAAAACAGTCTGCGTAGTTTTCTCTATCGCCTCTGGTCGATGGGCTTCACTGATACCTATCTGCGCTACTTTGAATATACTCCTGACACCGGCGGTTATCACAAATCATCCATCAGTCCCCTGTCTAAACTAATCAGCTCTATCAATATTTTTTCAAATCGCTATTCAATAAATCCAATCCATCACCTATACCTTGTTATTAATAATATAATTGGCTTTTCTTTTATCTTAATGTCTCTTTTCTGCCTAATCGTATTTCCCTACTTTAAAAGAAACGCCATCGTGATTTTCACAATATTTCTATATTTCTGGAGTATCACCTCGATTTTTGCCTTCAGCGGCTCACGTTATATGATCCCTATGGTGCCCCTCCTTTTCCTCTTGACTCCAGACATACTCGCAGGTGCCCGCTCACTATTCAGTCCCCAAAAAGAGTCCCTGTCTTACCACTCTTTTATAAAAAGATCGCTCTTAAAACCCTTTTCCTGACCCTCGCGAACCTATAGCCCATACCCAGTTTAAATAAAATCCAGAGGGACTCAAATATTAGTTTTAATCTAAAATTAGATTTTCCGCGCGCCCGATTAACAAAAACTGTCGGCACTTCTACTATCTTGTTCCCCTTAATATGCCACTGCAGTAGTTCCTGACTCAACATAATGAAACCGTCCGCGTCTAATCTGTCCAAATCTAAAGCAACCAACTGCTCCCATCCGAATACCCTGTAGCCATTAGTGTAATCCCTTATCCCCACAGACAAAACAAGCCTGGCTAAACAATTTGCTAAAGCGCTAAACACCCTTCTCCCCTCCGGCCAGCCGACAATTTTACTTCCCCTTATATAACGTGAGCCCACCACTACTTCCCCCCCACTCAACGCCGCTAGCAGTTTCGGCAAATCCTTAGGATCATGAGAAAAATCTGCGTCAGCAACGGCTATAACCCCCTTCTCATAGTTTTTCTTTAAATACTTATAACTTTCAACAATAGCCGCTCCTCTGCCCTGCTTCCTGTCGCACTCTAAAACCATAACCCCCTTATCATTCCCAAATTGTTTTTTAACTATTTGGGCCGTACCGTCCGGAGAATCACTATCAGCCACTATTATTTTTATTTCCCTCTCTACTTCCCTAAAACCATTAATTAACGACACTATATTGCTAGCCTCGTTAAAAGTTGGAATTATTAAAAATAGGTTTTTCTCCGCCGCAACTTTTTCATTCATCAAACAAGCTCAAAAAATCATCAAAAACAGAAACCACATACGCCAAATCACTTTCCAACAACCCCTGATGAACTCCGATGTGGTAACCAGCCCCGCCGATATATTCTGCCACCGGAAAATCACCTCGCTTATACCCTAAAAACTCATAAGCCTTGTGCTGCGTCGGCAGGCTCCCAAAAAGACGCTTCCACTCAATGCCCGCCTCGGTTAACATTTTTTCTATCTCTGGACCCCTAAACGGTGCCCTTTCTTCAACAACAAAAGGGAAACCCTGCGGCCCAATCACTTCATAATCTTCCACTTTGGGCAAATCAATAAAACCCCGCTCTCTTTGCAAAGTCGCCAAATTTTCCAGCAAATAATCGTAGTTATACTTTCTCTTTTTTCTTATCTCTTCATACCTCAAGCACTGATCCACGCCCAGAGCGGCTTCCAACTCATTCATTTTACTGTTAAAACCCACTCTATGAAAATCGAAATCTAATTTCCCTGGTGGACGGCCATGAGACCGCAACGACATATATATATCCCTCATTTTCTCGTCATCCGTCGTTACCACCCCTCCCTCGCCAGTGCAAATAAGATGCGCGGCATATAAACTAAACGACGTTCCAATACCCCTACTACCTATTCTAGTCCCTTTATAAAAACTGCCGTGGGCCTGGCAACCATCCTCAAAAACCAATAGGTCATGCTTCTTTGCTATCTCACGAATTTCATCCATAGCCGCTGGTTTACCCATTATATGAACCGGAAATATGGCTCGTGTGTTTTTAGTTATCGCTTCTTCAATTTTACCCGCATCAATATTGAACGTCTCTCGTTCCACATCAACAAATTTTGGAGAAAGCCCTGCTGCCAATACGGAATTAGCGGTAGCGCTAAAAGTCAAAGCTGGCAGTATTACCTCATCCCCTCTTTTTGCTCCAAAATCATACAGGCTCGACATCATTAAAGTACAAGCATCCGTACCGGAACTAACCGCCACCGCGTACTTGGCGCTCACAACTTCGGCAAAAAGCTTCTCAAACCTGGGAACGTAAGGACCGGTGCTAACCCGGCTAGTTTCTAAACAATCCTTTAAAAAAGCCCACGCCCTTGGACCTATATCCACAGATCCGTAACCAACTTTGCGCCCACTAACAGCTCTGGGCATTTCCTTGCTTTCTTTAAGCCCAACAGCTGTTTCCTCCTTAAAATTACCCTTTATTTTCAAATCATCGCTCATAAATATGGTTAAATTTTAGCCTACTAATAAATAAATTTCCAAACAGGGTCTTTTCTATTTCTTTCGATCATAACACTTAACAACTTATAACGCCTTCCGACAACAACTAATTCATTCTCATGCAACTAACAACTGCGCACTTGATGGTAAAATTAGTTTATTCAAAACACACTCTTGACAATCAGCGCATCTTTTATGCTTTTAAAAACCCGCTTTCCTACTTCAACATCTTTTTTATTCCACACCCCAGCTTTTTTGACCATAAACAAATAAATAATCACAAAACCAACCAATGACAACAAGGACCTCATTAAATCATCTCCTTTTAATACAATCAGACCTGTTGTTCCCGCAACTCCAACTGCAAAAGCATGTCGCCTAATACCCGACACGTCCAAGCCTACCCCATAAATCCTCCTTGTTAGAAAGTAAAAACACACTGATTGCATAATCAAGCTCAAAGCTGTAGAAAACGCCACCCCGTTAATCCCCCAAATACCCACCAAACTTATTGACAGAAAAATATTTATCAATGCAACAATTAAGTTAACAACAAAAATCATCACTGTTCTTCCATACGCAACTAGAACATTGCTCGACAAACTCAATAGTGAGCTCACAACAATTCCTGATACCACGATAACCAACGCGGTCCTTCCTCCTATAAAACTCTCTCCAAAAACAGCCCTGATAAAAAAACGACTCCACAGGATCAAAACTACCGCCACAGGAAAAGTTAAACCGAATATCCATCTGGTTACATCACTAAATATTTCTTTCACGGCTTTGTTTTTTTTCAGAGAAGCCTGCTCTGAAACCTGGGCAATAAATAACTGCGATATAACCCGATAAAAAAAAGACACCAACAACGCCAAAGAATATGAAGCCGAATATAAACCTAAATTAGTATTGTCTAAATACCTAGCAATAATCAAATTATCACTCCAGTTCAAAACCATCGCGAAAAAACCCGACAACAACAATGGTAGAGAAAACAAAAGCCACTCTCTGATGGGCCACGAACCTTTTTTATACCCAACACCCAAGTCTATTTTAGCAATCAAAAACAAATCAACAACCAAAGCTATAAAAACAGACAAGAATAAAATAAAGGCCATGAAGACCATATCCAACCCCTTCCAAAAACCAATCAGTACACCGATAATTAACACTATTTTTTCAACAATATGGTATGAAAAATTTCTATAGAAATACCGTTTCTCCGCTAAAAAAATATTTCTAACAATGTTCGTTAAAACAGCCAATGGTATCGCCAGAACAATAAAAACAAGTAAATCATTAAATCGGGTTGGCTGACTTAAAAAAAGTCTTAGCGCCTCCCGATTCCACCACAGCAATGACGACATTAATACGGATACCAATAGAGGTACCCCACAGACAAAGAAAAGATAGTTGCCTCCCAAAGACCCTCCCCTCGCTTTGTACCACGGCAAATATCTGGAAATACTGTTAACCAGCCCAAAACCAGCGATAAGGACAAAAAACCTAAGCAATGTGTCCAATAATGAATAGGCGCCAAACTCACTAACTGTATAAGCTCGGGCTAACAGAACCCTAAAAAGCCAAACCAATAGCGTACTGACCACCAAAAACGAAAAGGTAGTACCTGCCCCACGAGCCACGTTTTCCTGGGCCGAAATGTCTCTGGAGACCGACATCATCAATTATTCACACTTTTACGAAAATGCTTACTTCCCCCGGATGAACAGTTTCTGTTTTTTAACCTGCTCACTAAACAATTAATAGCAGATGCCCATAAACTGTTTTTTACCGCTCTACTACCCGCGTCTCCTTCTTTCGTAATGAAACTTAACTTTCTTCGCCCTTTATAACGACCGCTTGTATGAAAAAATCTTTCCCACTTCCACTTGTTTTTTGTAGCCACAGCCATCACATACACAGAAGCGCGCCTGTGATTATTGTATTTCAAAAGCAAAACATCCATGCCCAATTCATTAAACATTTTTTTACGGCCGAAGGACTGAAACGCCAGTAATCACCATACTCGTCGTGCATCGGCTGCAGAAAAGGAACCACCACAATGACCACATCCCTTGATAAAGCACAGATATTCCGTAAAGCCTTCTTGTAATTGTAAATATGTTCCAGTGTTGTATGATTAAACACCACATCAAATCTGCCCTTTAACTCAGAGGATAGCCCCTTTTCCAAATCAAGGAATATTTCTCCCTCCTCTCCTTGATAACCACGTTTTTCCGCTACGTAATTACTAACTCTATAACTACTCGCACTGCTAAAATAGTTTTTGTACTTTCCACCCTCCTTGTCTTCGTCCCTCCACGCTGAAACATTAATTACTGATCCAGTAAAAAGCCCAGAGAACTTACGAAGTTCTTCATTAGACCACAACCTTGGCAATCTATACACCCTATCCGTAAAAAGGGGATATGCTTTTCGCCTTAACATAAACATGTTTTAATCTTTTAAAAGACCCATCATCTCATACTTTATACTACATATAAAAAACTTCCCTTAACAAGCTGCTATAAAACCCATGAAAATATTTCTGCCAATTAACATCAAACCAACCGGCGGCAGTTCAACCTTCGCCGTCAAATTTCAACAAGGCATGGCCAAAAAGGGCCACCAGGTTTTTTTTAAATCCTCTACTGATTACGACATTCTTTTTGTCTTAGCTTCCTGCCCCTGGCGATTCCTCTTTCAAGCTAAAAGTCAAAAGAAAAGAATAGCTCACCGCCTCGACGGAGTTTACTATCCCACCACCACCGCCGGTTATTTATATCCTCTCATGAACGCTCCTCTAAAAATCATTCATCGTTATTTTTCAGATTTTACTATCTACCAAAGCCAATATTCAAAAAAATGCTGCGACCTATTCCTGGGTAAAACCAAAAATCGCCAATCCACAATTATCATGAACGGAGTGGCCAATAAAACCTTCTCTCCCCAAGGACCTAAAATTTCAATAAGAGAAAACTCCAAACAAAAAATATTCATCACCCATTCCCGGTTCCGACGCCCCGACCAAATCACTCCTCTTCTCAAATCCTTATCTGTATTCAAAAAAGAATATTCTGATAATTTCAAATTCCTAATTATTGGCGACAGCCCGGCAATAGATCTTGAATATCTTGTCAAAAAATACAATTTATCAAAATTAACGAAAACGCTGGGCATTATTACTAACAATAAAATCCCTTCTTACTTGCGCTCCGCCGATGTTTTTTTGTTTAGCCACCTAAACCCCCCCTGCCCCAATAACGTTTTGGAAGCCATGTCTTGTGGTCTGCCTATTTGCGGCGTCGCCGACGGAGCCATGCCGGAAATTGTCACCCCTGGATTAAACGGGGAGCTCATCAACGCGCCCGGAGAAGCTTTCTACCGCTTACGTCCTTTTAACACCAACCAGTTTGCTAAAAATCTCAACAAAATCTTGTCTAACCACGAACACTACCAAACCAAAGCTTCAAACATAGCTCAAGAGAGCTTCTCCCTAAACAACATGATAACCACTTATGAAAAAATCATCTCTCGATAAACCCACCCCGCTAAACACTGAACTGTAAGCGTTTTATCCCAAAATGATATAAAATACCTTAACCTAACGAAAAACATAAAAGAAGCTCAAATGCGACATCAACTATATTTCACTTACTCCGACGGCCATCTTAACAAAACCGGATCAGAAATAATCGGCCGCGCCCTAGTTAAAAAATTCACTTCCTGGCTTCAAAATAAACCCGCTCACAAATAACTTTGTCTTTCGATTTTTATGGTTTCTCTCCTCTCCTCTAACTACCTCTCCCGCTTTCCCGTGGACCAAGCCATGAAACGGTTCAGTCGCCGTTTCAATCCTTCTCAAAAAGTCCTGGATATCGGCTGTGGTCATAAGCCCTACGCCAAATATTTCTCCTGTGAATACACGGGACTAGATCACTCAAAAAATACTTCAGCCGATATAATTGCCGACAGCTCTTCTATTCCTCTGCCCGACAACTCATTTGACGGCATAATCTTAAACCAAACCCTGGAACATACCCAAAACCTTGCCGATACAATCAACGAAATAAAACGTCTCTTAAAAAAAGACGGTCTTTGTCTTATCTCCGTACCCGCGGCTATGAAAATACATTCCCTTCCTCTGCCTGTAAAAGAAGCCCCCGCGAACAACTTTAAACCCGATCTTTTAAGCTACTGGAACATCGACTACTGGCGATTCACCAAATACGGACTCATTATCCTTTTCCGCGATTTCTACGTTTTAAACATAAAAGAAACCTCCGGCTACTTCGGCACCCTTTTTCAGATGTCCAATTACTTCTTCGCCTCGTTTGGTTTAGGAAAATTATTTTCTCCCCTATACTTCATCAATAACGCTTTAGGAGTCTCTATTGACGCAGTAGTTATCAAAACCTGCCGAAACAGTCCTGTTGCTGTCCTTAAAAAGTTTTACGACCTTATCTACTCAAGTTTTCCTCTCAACTATATATTGATTATTAAAAAATAGCTTCTTGCTATCTCTACTCACAATCATAAAAACTGAACCCTCGCCTATAGAAAAATTATGAAATACTACGACCCCAAAAACAAAAGATTATACTTCACCGGCCCGGCGGCTACCTGCTGTTACTGGGACAAACAATGGAAAGAAGACAATGACATTGTAAAGCTCCTCAAAACCGGCGGCGGCGACAATCTAGTCAGATCAATCACTCCCAAGTTTATCCAGCCCTCCCCTCAAGCCAAAGTAATTGACGCCGGCTGCGGCAAAGGACAACACGTTGTCTCTTTAAAAAATCTGGGCTACTCGTCTTATGGGGTTGACTACGCCCCTAAAACCATCTCTCTCATAAAAAAAATCAGGCCTGACCTGAAAGTAAGTTGTGCCGACATTACCGACCTCCCTTTTCCTAATGCCTACTTCGACGGTTACTGGTCGCTGGGAGTAATTGAACATTTCTACTCCGGCTTCGAGCCAGCGGCTAAAGAGATGGCCAGAGTAGTAAAGCCAAACGGCTACCTCTTTCTTGTTTTTCCCCACATGTCCTCCTTAAGAAAAACAAAATCGGCTTTATCTTTTTATCACACCTTCGACCCTCAAATTCACGACGCTGCCCATTTTTATCAGTTCGCGCTCCACGACAAAGACGTTATCAAAACCATGAGCCAATACGGCTTTCGCCTGATTTCCAAGAAGAAAAACAACGGACTTAAAGGACTAAAAGATGAATCGGCCTTCCTAAAGCCGCTACTTCAACAACTATACGATCACCCTTCCCCGCCTATAAAAGCCACTAAAGTAATACTTTCAAAATTACTAACCCCGCTCACCAGCCACACTGTCGTTCTGGTTATGAAGAAGCAGGATAATAATTACGCCTAACGTAATCATACAACTTTATATCCAAATCATTTTTCTTCCTTATTGTTTCCAGCTGTCCTTCGGTTAACCCTCCCGTCCTAGTACGCGGTCGGTTAGCGTTATATCTTTTCTTTTCGCTATACTGTATCTCCTCGTCCTTAAAACCAAGTTTTTCTTTAACTTCCCGCAAAAACAAATCATATTTCTCCATTAGTCCCACCACCGCGAAATTATCCAGGTTTTTCTTAGCTTGTTCCAAATCACACTTATAAGGGTAAGACAGCCACTTAGTCATGTGGTTTGACTGCCGGCATAAAACCCCTCCGCTGTGCATATAATTATCCTCCTCTTCATTAAACCATTGATTAAACGGCATCTTCTCTTTTACTGCCTCGCTCACTTGATTTCTAGTCATTTTCCTGGCTTTCATAGGCGCGTCAAATAAGTACTTATAATACTCTGACAAAACCCGATCCACCGGCTCCCTTAACAACACCACGTATTTACCGCCAGGCACGATTTCATCCTGCGCTTCCGGATTATAGGCCTGGTGAAAAGAATACACGCTGTAAGGCCTCTTGATAACACCGTCCAGCTCTTGATGATAGCTTCGATAATTATACACTTTCATTCCTCTTCGCCTGGCATACCTAACCAACAAACCATAAAAAGTGCTGCTTCCCACCCGGACAAGCCTCACAAAGATAATCCTAGTCTGATTTTCCCTTCCCATAATAATTATTTCTTCTGCCTTAATTCCCTAAGCTTAGATGTTACTAAGAGCAAAGATCTAACAATCTTCTCTGTAAACTTACGCGGTCCTTCTATTGGATTCAACTGTCTCTGGCAAGCTACTTTCAACACAAACTCATTGTCAACATTCCTATATAAACCCCGCTCGTAACAGCCTCGCCCCCTAGCCTCCATTATCGGCTCTAAACCCTCTTTAATAAACTTGTCTGGCCTCGGCAGAGCCGCCGTCTCCAACAAAGCTACTCTGTATCCAGCATCAAACAATTCGCTCAAAACCCCCTTCAAAGAGCGCCCCTCGTCATATATTAATGGATGCACTTCCATTAATATATTTACTTCATTTGTCCTTTTCAAATAATCCAGGCTTCCCCGCAACACATCCACCTCATAACCTTCTATGTCCATTTTTACAACTATGGGTCCACAAATATCTTGCTCTTTTATGAAGCTTTCAAGGGTAACATACTCTGTCTTTATTGAATCATCATAAGACTCCGCGGCAATTGCCGTGCTTAAATTCCTTTTCTTTTTATTCAAATAAAAAAAACCTTTACCGCTCTGGTCAGAAACCGCCTGGGAAAATAAATAAAAATTATCTCGACTGCCCAGAATCCTAGTTATTTTATTTCTGTTATAACTGTCCGGCTCCAAAATATAAATCTTAATATCGTCACCATATTTTTTGAACAAGTATCTAGCCTCATAACCATCGCTCGACCCAATTTCTATAACATTCGTACCAGCTACCACCGCCTCATCCAACATGGCCATAAATATCGGCTCTCTCGGCTCTCTTTTTAAAATCTTAACAAGTTGTCGCGCCTTAATCATCTAACAAATCTTTTTAAAACACTCTTCAGCCACGCCCCCAGTCTCCCCTTGGCTCTGATCCTGTTTTCTAAATACTCGCTCTGATCCGTTTCCATTTTGGGAGTCTGCCAGTCTCCGTATTGATACTCTAAATACTCTTCCGGCGACGACGGACATTCATACCAGCTCCCCCGAAACAAAATCTTCCCCGTATTATTAAAAAACTTAATCGGATAACGCCAGTTCCTCCTTTTTCTGAATCTGCTCTTCTCCTCATATCCTAATAAAGAATATTTCGTTCCATACTTATGAACATTAATCTTCATGTTGCCCTTATCGATCACTATCGACCCCGGCCTAAAACCTGAATTTCTCAACCCTTCTTTTATTGCCTCGAATTTTTCCTGCATCTGCTCCGCGTACAAAGCCAGCTCCACATCCCAGTCCCACTTAATAAAATCTTTTTCTCTCACCGCCCCCAACAAAACCCCGTCAATCAACAAAAATTTTACCCCCAAGCCATCCAACACCCTTTTTATTTGAACCAAACCTTCATTGCGATTTTCCAACTCCTCTTTAGAAAATATTTTTAGCTTTTTATCCAACTTCATATTTTATCTTAATATCAAAGCTAGTTCTTTTGGCGAATTAGAGGTCCTTTTCGGCCTGGTCCCACGCTCAGCGTGGACGAAAAGGGCCAAAGCCTCGGAGCTACCGCTGGGGCAACGAGAATGAGCCAAAAGAACTAGCCTTGATAATCCAAAACATAAACTCACCATTTCCCCTTATAAAATAATCTCTGAAAAGGCACCGGAATAAAATGCTTCGGCGCCATCCCTAAATGCTTTACTTTTTCTTTCGGTAAATATTTCTTCCATAATTCCAACTTATCATAAAAGCACTTTAGCCTCTTATACCTCATATCAGACCATTTGTGCTGAAACGGCTTGCCGATAATCAGATAATATATAGGGCCTTTATAGTGCAATATATGGCATTCCTCACCCCACGGCTCATAATGCCGCGCTCTATTTAACTCACCCACATAAAAACCCTTAAACCTCACTCCATATTTAGTAAACGGCTTCGTATAATCCTCTCCCTCAACCAATGACATAAACGCGTGTTGATCAGTACCTCCTTTATCAACAATTTCCATAGTCTTTTCTTTGTACTTCCTGAAAAAATCCCTTACCGCCCGATTATTCCTACACAACATCACCCCGCTGTTTAACCACTCTTTCGGCACATGTGACAAATATCGGTAAGTAAAACCTATATCATAATCTCCAAAATACTGATCGACGGGCTTTAAAATCAGTGTATCCGCGTCCATAAACAACACCCAATCTCCCTCAGCCTTCTCCAGACCCATCTCCCAGCAAGGTAGTTTCAAGCTTCCTGGATGGGGATGCGAATCCATCTTTTCCCGCAAAATAACATCTTCAATGGGAATATCCTTGCCTACCACAATAGGCTTAATGCCCGGATAAACCCGCCTGATGCTTTCTTTTAAAGCTTCCAAAAACAAGTCAACCTTGCTCCCAAAAGCCGCCACCACTATGTCTAAACCATTTTTTTTAATATTGGTCATTGGCCATCATTGACTAGTAGTCATCTGTCCATTATACATACAAGGCCTGAACTGCCATAGTCGGCGTCAGGAAAATTCGCACCTTTCACAATTTCTGAAGGCTTTAGTCATGAGTTTCAAGCTCCAAGTTCTCGGTTCTGGTATCGCTGCTCCTTTTGATAACCGCATGCCTTCCGGATACCTCGTCATCACCGGCAACACAGAGATCTTGCTCGAATGCAATCCATTCACTATCGGAGCCCGCCTATCCGCCATTAACATCACCTCAATCTCTGGAATCCTCGTCACCCACGCCCACAACGACCACTCCGGTGGAGAAGTCGCCTTCCTGGAAGCCTTCCGCACCAGACACAAAATACTCGGAAAGCCGATTCCCCCCTTTACTTTATGCGGCCCCGCCCCAAACCGTTTCTTCAAGACATACCTTAAAAAACAACTTCAGTGGCGCTGGCCGGAATTGCCAGAAGAAGATTGTTTTTGGAAAATCCCATCAGAATTGAATCGCTTCTCGCTGGGTGATGCCTGGATAACCGCCTTTCCTGTCAACCGCGTCCCCGAAATGCCGGCCGTCGGCTACCATATCCAGTATGGAAATCAGTCCTTAGTCTACTGCGGCGATTTTGGCACCACTCAATTCCAAAACGTCAACACCCTTGGCCAGTGGATCACCGACGCTGACCTGCTCATCCTCGACTGCGGAGCCCCCACTGAATCCCCAGCCACCTGACCATTGAGCAGGGCCACAAGATCAAACAGCGGTTCCTCGCCCGCAAACTCCTGGCCACCCACATTCCCGCTCACCGCGTAGGAAATGTCCGCGAGCGCATCGCTGCCCTCAATGACCCAGATGTCATCCTCGCTGAAGATCTCATGGTGCTTGATATCTAAACCAACTTCAGCAACTTCCCGCAACACATAGCACCCTCTTCTACCATCCCTAGTTTACCTCGGATGGTTTTTTCTTACCAAACAATACTCGCAAGTTATCATTTTCCATTTTCTCTCCTTCCCCACATTCTCTTCACCTTCCCTAAAATATTCTTCAACACCACATTTCCTCTTTTTCCAGCAAAATGATCCGCGTTATAATACTCCTCATCAATATCGGATCTCTTGGGGGTTTGCCAGTCACCATAAACATGCTCCAAGAACTTTTCCGGCGGTGACGGCACTAAAAACTGCCTCCCCTTAAAATCGATTTTCTCTTTTTCGTTGAAAAAACGAGCCGGGTACTTATAAGCCGGACGAGTCCTGTACTCACCATCGTCACGCAATGCCCCTAAAGCGATTTTTTGGCCGTATTTAAAAAACGCCATCTTAGGAAACCTATTACTTTCAATCAACCGCACCACGAAACCAGCCTCTATCAACCTTTCTTTCAATTCCTTCATCACCCCGACAAACTCCTCCTCCAACATGTCCAAATCAACATCATCGTCCCAGGCAATGAAATTATTCTCTCTAATTGCCCCCAGTAAACTTCCCCCCGTTAACCAAAACCTGACGCCGGCAGAACTCAATACGTCGCTGGCCTCCTGCAAGGCCTTCTCTCTTGCCTGTAAATCAAACGGGTAAGGTTGGACTACTCGGGGTCTTGCTTTTTTCCATCTCCTGCGCGACAGGTTGCTCAAACGCCTGATTTCACCTTGTGAAAATTCGTAACTCATACCATCTTCACACTATACCTCCACCTGGACTGCATATAAAACTCTAATCGATCAATATCCTCATCATAAAATTCAACCTTTCTGCCCAACTCATCCCCGATTTTAATAAAAAATTCTTTATCATAAAACATATGGCTCGGGGTAACCTTTCCCCCGACCTTTTTTCGGCTCTCCAGCCTATCTAAATATCTTTCCCTCTTCTTTTTCTTACCCGCATCATTCACATCACCGATAATAATTCGTCCGTCCTTTTTGGCCACCCTAACCATCTCTTTAACCGCCTGGATCGCGTACTTACAAGACGGAAAATACTGCCAAACGCTCCAAGCGCAAACCACGTCAAAACGATTGTCATCAAAAGGAATCTTATTAGCTTCGGCTACTCTAAAATCACCCTCTATGTTTTTCCTGATAATATCAATTGAATCTTTAGCGTAATCAACCCCCGCCAAACTTCCCCACTTTTCAACCTCCATAAGAATCGCCCCCGCCCCGCAACCTACCTCCAAAACATCATCCCGAGAGCCAATCTCACACAGATCCAAAAAATAGTCGGCCAAATCCTTCCACTGTTTTCTATTTAGGGTTTCAAAACCATCCATCACGTGAAGAATATCAACATCGCCGCCAGGCCGATATTTTTTGTCCCATATTTTTAACCACTGTTTATCCCTCATATGTCTATCCTGATCCTGCCCTGATCAACAGAAGAATATCCGGCAGAAAAGACGGTTCCCTCTTTCACATAATCCTTAGCCCCTTTTACCGCCTGTTCTCTTTCCATTTCCGGTATTTTTTTTGATACTTCCTCACTGTCATCAGCCCACCCCTCCTCGCTAAGCCTGTAAGCCTCGACCCTTTTTACATTATCGCTATTAATCACGCCATTTTTAAACCCAAAGAAAACTATCCACTTGTAATGATCATCATATCCGGCTACTCCCACTGATCCAAGAGTCTTGTAATCTACCGTTTCATTAATCCAATAAACACCTCCGTAAAACCTCTCGCTTACCGCCTCGTAGTATCCGGGCAACTCCCAGCCGGCCACTTCCGCCAGTAAACCATAAACAGAAGATGTCGCACTAATAAATTTACCAGCTTTTTCTTGCCACCTGCCAGCACCTTCCCAGCCTTCTGAAGTTTTAAACATCATTGGCACCCGCAAGCGGTCCTCATAAAACTGATAACTATATCTGGTATAAGGCGGTACCGACCGGCCATGATCAGCCAATAACACAATATGACTCTGGGGAAAATACGACTCCCCTTCCAACCAGGTCAACAGAGTTTCCAAAAACAAATCCAGCTGTTTCAAAGTCTCCCAATACCCGCTAAAAGCCGCGTTGTTTTTATCTTTTGTGCCTCTAATACTCGCGTAGGGCGGGTGGGCCCCAGGCAAATGCAAATGAACATAAGTCGGCTCCCGCCTAGCATTAGCTATAAATTGCGTCGCTGTTTTTAGGGACGGATATTTTCTTATCCGACCACTGCAAACATTTATGTACCTGTGAAAACCACGCGCGTGCCCATATTGAGGCCGCCACTTGGAAAAAAAAGTCAAGCCTAAGCTTTTGTAACCGTCACCCGAGGCCAATTCAGCCACCGTTTTTATACGAGGAGAAAGTGTCATTAATTTGTCGCTATAATGCCAAGTGTCATAGTCGTAAATCATATGCCTGGTTAAACCCAGGCCGGTCATCAAACAAGCCGAAGCGCTGCCGGTCACGCTAGCCGAACACACCGCCTTTTTAAAAACAATTGAATTTTCGGCCATCTTATTAAACCCCTTCAGCTCCGTCCGGCCCCTTAGGTCACTAGCCGTCACCGCGTCAACAGATAATACCAACAACAGGGGGGGCTTTTGTCCTTTTTTTTTAAAACAAGCCCTAGTTAAAAAAACTTTTTTATCATTTTTTTTGCCGCTCTTATCTTTAACCTCGACGTCATCAACATAAACAGTTAAATTTCCCTCTTTACTTACTAATTGATCGGGAATCTCAACCAACAACTCCACCCACCAGTCTTCTTTATCAACATTTCTCGCAAAATCTCTGTCAAAACCGCACTTAAAACTATATTCTTCCCCCTCTTTGTTGCCGTAACCACTTCCAAAAATCATCCTGCCCTTCACCCGCAAAGACCCAATCTCTCCTACCGGCTTTCCCGTAAAAACCTCAAAAGACACTTCTCGACCCGCTTTTACCCCCTTCCTCTCATACACTTTCACTGGTCCGCTCTTGCCCCACTTTCTACAAAGCCTGCCTTCATAACTTTGATAATCACGTGTTTTTTCTTTATGAATCAAAACCACGCTCCTCTCTTTTTCAATCCCAACAACTCGACCGCGCTTGTATCTGCCAACCTTCACGGACACCAGATACTTCACTTTCTCCCAGGCTTTCTTAATCTCTTCCCGCCAATTAAGCCTTTCTTCAAATACTAAAATCTGTTGCTTTTTATCGCTCACACTCCACAACTATTAATTACATTTATTATTACATCCGGACCTGGATATTGGGATCGCCCCATATAATAATCCGCTTCTTTCACGTCACTCCTTAATAAAACACTCTCTTTCCAGCCCCTACCCTTTTTCTAACCATCTCCTGAATCTCCCTCCGCATAAACCAGTCCGGCAGATCCCTGCCTTCCTGAAAAGCCTTGCGGGCCTGGGTACCGCTAATCATCTCCACTGTGCCCGCTTCACTCAAACTCACATAAGTTTTCCTTTTAGGATTAAAACCAACCGCCTCAAAGAATACCGGCTCAACACCAATATCCCCAACCTTTTCAAATATTTCCTTTGTTTCTCTGGGCTTATAAAAATCTCCTACTCCAGTATGGTCGCGCCCGACAATAAAATGGCTACACCCCATATTTTTCCTGCATAAGGCAGTAAATACTGCCTCCCTGGGGCCGGCGTATCTTGAATAAGTGGAAAAGCTTCCTAAAACAGCCCTGCCTTTAGGATAAGCTCCGTTTTTAATAGCCAGTTCATAGCTTCTCATTATCGGCCCCGTTAACCAGTCACCGCTTTTCTTAGGGCCTATCACCGGGCTCAAAAATAACCCGCTTGCTCCCGTCCTTTTAAGGGCCGTCAACTGCAAATACTCGTGCGCTCTATGCACCACATTTCTTGTATGAAAACCCACCACTTTACGCCACCCCTTATGGGTAAATATTTGCCGCGTCTGATGCGGATCCAGCTCATATTTCCGCCAAACAGAATCCCCTTTTTCTATCAATTCCACCTCTCCCGCTATAAACATCTCCCCCGATTCCATAAACCTTCTCACTCCCGGATGATCCCGAGACGTTGTCTTAAACCACAGCCTGGCCGCTTCTTCCCGATCACATTCATAAACTTCGCTAACTTTCAATAAACTATGCTTTTTGCCCTTGCCATCTTTTAGAACAACTCTCATGCCCGGTTTAATTTTTTCAGCTCTTCTTCTATCTACCTGCAATATAACCGGCATAGTCCAAACGCACCCGTTCAGCAATTTCATATCATATAAAACACTAAACAGCTCGTCTTTAGTCATAAATCCAGAAACCGGTGAAAATGTGCCTAGAGCGATCTGCTCACAATCCATCAGGTCGGTATCCTCCACTGTCAAGCTCATCAAATCATCTAAATCTTCCTTTGAACCGCTATACAAATTTTTCAAAAGTTTTCCCCCGTGAGGCTCCACCAGCATAGACACCGAAGTGGACACTATGAAGCTTTTCGTTTCTCCGACCTCCCTTTCATATTGCTTCATTAATCTTATTATCATTTCCGCGCAAGCTACCGGATATCTGCCCACCGCCGTCTCAGCCGCTAACACCAAACCGTCAGCCCCGTCCGCTAAAGTGTTGTAAATATCATTAACTTCCGCCCTGGTAGGAACAGGCGCTTCCACCATAGATTCCAACAGATTAGTGGCCACGTAAACGCGCCTGTCCAGATTATGACACTCAGCAATTATTTTTTTCTGCAAACGAGGAAGCAGCTCTATTGAAGCCTCCCGCGACAAATCGCCTCGATCAATCAAGATATCGTTCGCGCTTGCGGCAATCTGCTTCAAATTTAACAACCCTTCTTCACATTCAATTTTCGCCGTAACCTTAAACCCTTCCCCAACAATTTCTCTCACCTCTTGTATATCTTCAACGCGATGAGCAAAAGATAACGCCACGTTGCTTATCCCCAAACCTTTAACCTGCTTCAAAGCCTCTCTGTCTTTATCTGTTAAAGGAGATAACCTTATTTTTCTATCAACAGAAAGAGCTTTGTTCTGCTCAATTATCCCTTCTTCCAAAACCTTTAAAATCACTTTTTTCTCGTCTTTTACAATAACCCGCAACAAAACTTTTCTATAATCAACGGTCACCAGATCCCCAACCCGCAAGCTTCTGCCTACTTCTTCTGGGTAAAAACTGAAATTAGGCCCCGCGGCTATCGCGTTACCCCCACCTTCTTTTAGATAAACCGTTAACTCCTCCTCCTCTTCCACCCAAATTTTTCTTCCTCCCTGATATCCCGTCCTGGGCTGGGCTCCTTCCGTATCAATACATATCGGAACCGCGCTGTGTCTTCTAACCAGCCCCACCAAATTACCTAAATCATAAACATCCGTATGAGACATGTTGATTCTGAACAAATTAACCCCCAGATCCGTTAAGCTCCTTATTACCTCCGCGTTCATTGACGCCGGTCCCAAGGTGCACCAAACTTCTTTTCCCTTATTAAATTTGGATATTTCTGACATAAACTTCGTCAATTAACTACCTCTGCTTTCTAAGCATACTTTCCATGAAAACCAAATACAAACACTATTAAAACACATTATCCGCCTTGCGCAGCCAGCAATCTCGCGTAGAGACCTCCTTTTTGTTTCAATTTCTCGTGAGCCCCTTCTTCCGTTATTTGGCCCCTGTCTAACACGACAATTCTGTCCGCGTCGGCTATGGTCGATAAACGGTGAGCAATAACCACACTCGTCCGCCCCGCCCCCACCCTGTCTAAAGCTTCCTGCACCAAATTCTCCGACTCGCTATCCAAAGCCGAAGTTGCCTCGTCTAGAATCAATATTTCCGGATTCCGCAAAACCGCCCTGGCAATAGCTATACGCTGTCTCTGTCCGCCCGACAGTCTTATACCCCTATCCCCCAGCATAGTATTATACCCCCCCTTAAAACTGGTGATAAATTCATGAGCGTTAGCTAATTTTGCCGCTCTTTTTATATCAGCAAACGTCGCTTTCTCATCCGCGAAACCTATATTAGCCTTTATCGTGTCGTTAAACATAAACGTATCTTGCGTCACCACCCCAATATGCTCCCGCCAAGACTCGATTCTATAATCTCTCAAGTCCGTGCCATCAACCACAATCCTTCCCTCCTGCGGATCAAAAAACCTAAGCAGTAATCCAGCCACGGTAGATTTCCCCCCCCCTGAAGGCCCAACAATAGCCACCTTCTTTCCTTTTCTAACAACAAAAGACACGTTTCTTAAAGCATAATGATCGTCCTCACTATATGTAAAACCAATCTTTTTAAAAACGATCTCTTTTGCTAAACCGTTATAACTCTTCTCCCCATCCGGCAAATAAACCTTATTGCTTTTATTCAAAAACTCATCCAGTCCCTTAAGAGCCGGCAACACACCGGCTATACTCGCCCGCCCCTGGTTAATCATGGCTACCGGCACTATTAGCCTGAACAGAATAATCACAAAAGTTAAAAGCGCTTCCATCCACTTGTTAAGATCTCCGGCTAACAAAAAAGAGGCCACTATTAATATCAAAGCCAGCGACGTTACGCTTGTCATTTCAAACATTGGTAAAACCGATGCGTTGGCCCGCGCCCCCATGTAAGTGGCGTCAGCATTTTTGTCTATCGCCTTATACACCTCTCTTCTCACTAACTTTTCCCTGTTAAACGCTTTTATCACTCTCATTCCGCCAATAGCCGACAATATCAGGTCATTAAGTTTTTTCATAGCTTCGTTCCCCAGTTTATTGGCCATCTCCGCTCTTTTCATTGCCCCCCTTAATGTCAGTGACGACAAAAATACCAGCACCAGCGAAACTATAGTTAATTGCCAGGATATAACAAACAGCATCATCAAAAGCACCAGTATTGTGAATAATTTCGGTATCATCGGCCCCACCGCATTAACCAGAGTGCCCATCCAACTAGTGTAATAGGACGCGATAGTAAACAAATCTGAGCCTCTTTGCTTTTCCAGATAACCGGTGCTTACCTGCAACAACTGCGTAAAGCAGAATCGCCGAAACCTGCTCACGGTATTAGCCACTAAGCGAGCGGTAACTTTAGCGTTAAAGTAATAAACCGCCCCCTTTAACGTCGTTAAAACCAAAAGCAGTACGGCCACCCGGCGGATACGATCCACGGCGCCTACGTCTGCAAACCAGCGCGCGAAAACATTCAGCGCCGCGGGCAGAGCGCTAACTTCACTGCCGCTCACGCCCTGAAGCAACGGAACCACCAGTGTCATTGTCAGTCCTTCCAACACCGACACCGCGACTCCTGATACCGCTAAACCGGCTACCAGCCAGGGAAACAATTTATACAGCCTGTATCCTCTTTTTATTAAATCAATATAAACCCGCATAGCTAAATGGTACTTTATAACCACCGGCCAACACAAAACTCCCGAAGGGATCCTTTGGGAACAGATTTGTATTTCCTTATCCTCCCGCCTACTTTGATATATATGCCTGAAAACCCCAAAAGAACGCCTGTTGATGTTGCCGCCATCATTCCCGCCCGCGGCGGCCAGCAAAGCATTCCCTGGAAAAACCTTCAGCGCCTGGGCGGCAAGACCCTTCTTGCCTGGGCGGTTGAGGTAGCCTTTGCTAGCAAAAAAATAGACGCGGTTATTGTCTCCACCGAAAACAAACGCATAGCCAAAGCAGCCGAAAGACTCGGCGCCACCGTCGCTCCTCGGCCATCTAAATATGCTCAGCCGGACAGTGGTGACGCCGGATTCTACCGCCACGCCGTTACCTGGATGAAAAAAGAACACAACTGGAAACCCGAACTGTTAGTTAATCTGCGCCCCACCAGTCCCATCCGTTTTCCTGCAGACATAGACGCCATGGTCAGCTATCTTGAAAACCACCTTGAAGCCGATGGCATTAAAAGCGTTGTTCCCGCTCCTTTACACCCATATAAAATGTGGCAAGCCGCTATTCAGCAAGAAGGCTACAACTACGGCAGTCCTCTAAAACCCGTCTTCGACAATAAATTCAGACAAACACATGGACCCGACCAACCTCGACAAAAAATTCAAGACCTCTTTCCCGTCTATTTCCAGGACGGACAGATTGATATCACTAAAAGAAAGTTTATCCTATCTCCTAAGTGCTTGAAACTGGACAATGTTTGGGGCAAAAACATCCACGGCTACGTTCTCGATCCCCGTACCAGCACCGATCTGGACACCCCCGCCGATTTTCGTCACGCGGAAAAAATTTACCGACAAATCAAGGAAGAAAGGGGATTATAAAACAACTTTCATCTTCGCCAGCACGTTCTTCAAAACAACTAAAAATCTCGCGATATCCTTCTCGTTAACCGCTCCCAAAACCGACAACCTAAACGTCTTCTTGTCTCCCAGTTTGCCCGGATAAATAGTAAAACCTCTGGCGTAAAGCTCGTCATGCATCTTTTCAAATCTGAAATTTTTATCCTTCGGCTCTTTAATAGTAATCAATATCCCCGCTTCTTTTTTCGGATCAAGAAGCAACTCAAAGCCCATTTCCTCCAGCCCCTTATAAAGAGTCTTATAGCTTCGCGCGTACCGCTTACTTCGCCCCCGCACCCCGCCTTCCTTCCTTAGCTCTTTAATGGCTTGTTTAAGCGCGTAAACTACCTGCACCGGCGGGGTAAACTGCATCTGACCCGTTTTCTCAAAATATTCATACTGCTGATACAAATTCAGATAATACGAACGCACCGGATAATCTTTCAATTTTCTTAACTCTTTTTTACGGCAGACAACAAACGCAATTCCAGCCATGCCCTGAATACATTTATTTGAAGTGGACATTAGAAAATCAATTCTTTCCCGCTCCATGTTTATCAGCTTACCAGCATAACTGGAAATCGCGTCAACCACATAAACACACCCGTGATTTTTTGCTACTTCTCCTGCCTCACGCAGAGGACTTTCAAGTCCTGTTGTGGTCTCGTGATGTACCAGAGCCAACACCGCTATTTTTTTGTCCTTGCGCAAAACTTTTTCTATCTCATCCGGCCTTATCGGCTTATCCCAATCTCCCTTAATTTCTGCCACCGGAATCTTATAAGCTCGCGCTATCTTCACCATCCTTTCACCGTAAGCGCCATTGTTTACTATCGCTATCTTTTTTCCTTTCGGCACCACGGAATTTACGCAGGCATCCATAGCCGCCGTTCCCGATCCCGTAAACAAAATTGTTGTAAAATCTTTTTTGCTCCCTCCAGCAATCCTTGTTAAGTCTCTTCTCACTTCCTTCATAACCAGCTGAAATTCCTTCTCCCTAGGACAGATATCTGGAACAACTAATGCCTTCTTTACACTATCAGTAGTCGTCGCCGGCCCCGGATTAAGCAAAATATTTCTTTTCATAAAATCACCCCATCATAACCCAAACCGTCAAACCAAACAACTGTAACTACTCACCCACCTGAAAGAAAGCACCGTACCAGACACCCTGGGAGCGGAATCTTTGGCCTTTTCGGCTTGGTCCCTTAAACCACATAGGGGTTTCAGGGCGAAAAGGCAAAGTCCTCGGAGCTCACCGCTGGAGTGAGCGAGAATGAGCGAACCAGGGTGTCTGGTAACAGGTGCTTTCATGTAGGTAAAGAGCTACTAAACAACTAATTGCTAATAACCCCTTCTCTTGATTCTTCTTTCTCAATTCTTAACTCTTTCTCCCTTATCCCCGGCCATATCTTGTTTTTTGCCCTTTTTAAGTGATGCTCATCGTCCACCTCACACCACACCAAGTCTTTAATTTTCTTAACTCGCACCGGAATTTCCCTCCCTACCATGGTCAAAATTCTCTCATAATCACTCTTATAAAGATCGTTGTTATTATCCAACTTCTCACAAAACTTTTGATACAAAGCCAACGACCATTTAGATATCCCCACCATCTCACCATCAACTTTTTTGACTGCCGATTTATCTTTTGATAACCGCAGCAAGGCCCCTTTGTCATCCATCTCCACATAAAATTCGTCTCCCGACCCAGTCATACCACTCGCCAAAAATATATTAGCTACCCCATCATCCAAAACTTCCCTCACCGCTCTGTCTTCATACAAAAGATCGGATTCCAACAACAAAAAATCGCCGTCAATATAATCGCGCAAACCAAATAAAGTGTAGGCATTGCCCGTAGTCTCATAATCATCACCTTTTACACACCTGACATAATACTTGTCTTTAAAAAACTGGTCGTACTTATTAGCCCTAAACCCGGTTCCGATAAGCACCTGCTTTATTCCCTTTTTTCTAAGAATTCTTACTGATCTTCCCACCAAAGTCTCGGCCCCGATTTTCATCAGTCCCTTTGGCAAATCCCCGGTAATGTCGCCCATTCTTTTAGACATCCCCGCCGCCATGATAATTGCTGTTTGAACATTTTTCACAAAAATACACTTTTAATTCAAATACGACTTAAGTCTTTGCGCGACCTCCGCCGGTGTAACCGTTGGCCGCCCCAGCTCATGATCAACTCCGGGTGAAATCCCAAGATACAAAAACGTAAGTTCAGGCCGCTCGTGCCATTGCTCCACCGCCGCGCCAAACTCATCCACGCTGTGCGCGTAAACCGACCGCTGGTAGCCGCAGGCATGAGCCACACCGACCCAGTCAACATTGGCTGACACTGTTAGCTGACCGCTAGTTGACTCATGACAACCATTGTCCAAAAGCACATGAAGCATGTTTGACGGGCCATAATAGCCATTTGTCGCCAGCGACCCCATGCGCATCAACAAGGCGCCGTCACCGTCAATAGCGACAAACTTGTGACTCGGTTTAACCAGCGACATACCCAAAACCAGCGAACCTACGCACCCCATTGAACCAACCATCATTAGCTGATTAGGCACGTCACCCAGCTCAAACAACTCTCGGCCGGTATAGCCGGTAGTTGCCGCCAGAACTGTCCCTTTCTCCCTAAACGGCAACAAGGCTTCCAACGCCCGCTTCCTGGCCGGAAGCTCATCCTTATCCGCCCCGCACAATACCTCGCCCGTACTCCTTGCTTCTCTCTCTTGCGACTCAATGGAAACCTTATCAAAAGTTCCCTTCCTAACCACCAGCGCAAACGACTGACCATCTCTGATAAACTGATCAGCCCTGTCAAACTGTCCCCTAACAACGTCCATATCTGTTGCCAAAACTTCATTAGTAACTCCCCACAAATCAAGTTGCCGTCTCGTAATCTCGCCCATTAGCCTGTGTTGGGGTTCATCTTTCACTCCCGGTCCACCCCGCCAGCTAATAAAGAGAAGAACACCTACTCGGAAGGGATTATTTAGTGAAGTCAGCGGCGACCCGGCGTTTGTTAGGCCCGACCCCTGCATTGTCACAATTGACTTAGTGCCCGCGATTGACGCGCCGGTGGCTATAGCCACCGAATCTCCCTCTTGCGCGCCCATCACATAAGCAAACTTCTCATGAGCCATAAGGACGTTTGGAAAACTTAGCCACGAACAAGGCACTCCGCTTCCCAACGCATATCCCCGATTTATCAGCTCGTTCACCAGGGCATTCCCTGAAATTACTTCCGGTTTTTTCATAACCCTAACCATTCGTACCACGATTTATGTAGTTTTGGCCCAGCCCTGTAAGTGCTGTTAAATATATTACCAAACATGTTTAACACATTAATATCATCACTCCGCGCCAAAATCCCTGGCCTCTTCCAAATCCTGAATGGTATCAACATCAATCCACCCTCCCCGCGTGTAAACCACTTCCACCTGGCCAATCTTCAGATACTCCCGCAAAAAGTCCACTATCGTTAACTGCCGAAAGTCCTTTCTAATCGCTATTTCACCAATCAAACCCTTAAACTTCTCCAGTCCTTTTTTATTTATCATCATTGCCCCTACCCATTCCCCCTCTATCGCTCCCGGATTGTCTTTACTCATAATAGACCGCAAAAAAATCCTTTTATTGAAGAAATCATTCGTGTACCCTTCGTTGCAAACTACGTAGTCTCTTATCCGCCCGTCCCGCCGCGCGTCCGCGTCAACCGCGATCACAACCTCTCCTTGAGCGCTCATCATATCCTGCAAAACATAATTTCTAAACAAACTATCTCCATACAAAATCAAACTCTTTCCTTTTAATTCATCTTTGGCCAGGCACAAAGAATACAAATCTTTAGTATCGGCATAGTCGTCATTATCAACTGTCCGGAAATTATGACCCGCCACTAACTCCTTCCCGTAGCCCCTGACAACTACCACATCCCTCACGTTTACTTCATTTAGCCCCCTTATTAACAAACTCAATATCGGTTCGCCTCCTACGTTGAGCATAGCTTTAGGCCTCTTTTCAGTCACAGTATAAAGATCTCTTCCCCCTCTCGACGCAGCCAGGACAACAGCCTTTACCTGCTCGCCTCTCTGAGGCAAATATCTCTTCTCCATCTCTCTCAATTCCTCATCTCCCTGCAGTCTAAACACCTCGTCTAGTGCGACCACTTTGTCCTCCACATTCTTAAGGCTTTGCTCTTCCTTGACCCTCCTAACCGTTTTTTGCATAGCCCCAATAGAAGACCGCAGGGCATGATTCGCCCAAATTACCAAACTCACCCCCAGCTCCCTGAACCGGTCCGTAGGCGTTGAATAATACTTTGTCGGCACAATAACAACCGGATGCCTACCGCCCCATTCCTTCATGAAAGCTTCGATATCAGACGGATCCACTTTTTTGCTGTGCATTAAGATTGCGTCCGCTCCGGCCCGCCGATACGCTTCCGCTCTTTTTAATGCTTCTTCTAAACCCCACCCGGCAATAAACGCCTCCACCC
>CAYMOF010000001.1:81698-83730 GCA_964392095.1 uncultured Candidatus Saccharibacteria bacterium
CCACAATACAAAAGTTATCGTCCTTTTGAGCATCCTTGCCGGCCGCTATTTTGCCGGCAAACTCATCAATATCAGCCAGCGGCTGTTGTTCTCCACCAATAAAAGAATTAGTTTTCGGAAAAAGCTTGTCTTCAATACACACTCCTGCTACCCCTCTCTGCTCCAGCTTCTGCACCAACCTTCTCATATTATTAAAATTCCCGTATCCCGTATCCCCATCAAGCAATATAGGCACGGAGGTTGCTTCACTCATAAACTCCAATACTTCCAACACCTGTGTCCACGACGCCTCGTTGCTATCCCTTACGCCCATTGACGCGGATATAGCCAAGCCGCTGCCCCAAATACCTTTAAACCCTGCCTCCTCCACAATCTTCGCCGACAAACCGTTATGGGCCTCCATTATAAATTCCAGCTCTTCGCTTAAAATCATCTCCTTTAACAAGGACGTCTTAGGGCGCTTAACATATTCTTTGCTCTTTACATCCTCCCTTCCCTCGATTTTATCTTCCAGTTCAGATTTTACGGCTACTGTACTCATATACTACAAATACTTCTTTTTCTTCAAATACTCAACGACCTCCTCGGCTAAATCGCCAACCCCGTACTTCGGCCTGTCTCCACAAACATTTATTTCCGGACTTCTCGGCGTCTCATAAGGATCAGAAACACCCGTAAACTCCTTTATTTCCCCTTTTCTAGCCCTCTTATACAAACCCTTAACATCTCTTTTCTCGCACACTTCAATAGGTGTGCTTACATAAACCTCGATAAAATTAGTTACTTTTCTTCTAACCATATTTCTTTCTTTGTGATAAGGAGACACAAAAGAAGCTATAACCCCTACCCTTCTTTTGCTTAATAAAGAAGCCACGTAAGACACACGAGCCAAATTTTCCGCCCGATCTTTCCTGGAAAACCCTAAATCCTTTGTTAAATGTTTGCGCACCACATCTCCGTCCAACCTTTCTACATCATAGCCTTGCTCTTTTAAAATCCGGGCCACTTTATTAGCTATAACGGTTTTTCCTGCTCCCGACAGACCGGTAAACCACAGCACAAAACCCTTCTCAAATCTTTTACCTGCCGGGTTGTTATTTTTTTTATTAGCCATACCTCAAATGAATAATTCTTTTTTATAACGCAACAGATATTCAGCCACTTCTTTCCTCATAAACTCTGCCGGGATATCATCACCCCTGGATAATTTTTCTCTCAATTCTGTACCCGACACAAAAATCCTCTCCCCTTCATCATGGCCACATTGATTTTCAAACACAACCGCCTCACAAGACCGACAATAAAAAGCATTTTCATACTTCAATATCTTTATCCCCAATTCCTCTTCAGTAAAATTATCAAAAATTCTTTGCGCTTTATAAGTATCATAGTAATTCCCTACTCCCGCATGATCCCGGCCAATAATCATGTGCGTACATCCAAAATTCCTTCTCACCAAAGCATGAAAAATGGCCTCTTTCGGACCGGCGTATCTCATAAAAGTATGAAAAGTGCCCAACAAAACCCTTTTCTTTAACCCGGAGTTTTTTATCAACACTCTATAAGCCCCTAAAATATACTTGTCTTTAAAATCACCGCTTTTTTTGGGTCCGATAATAGGATTAACAAATAAACCGTCAACATTATCGAGAGCTGTTAATTGCAAATGCTCATGAGACCTGTGAGGGGCATTCCTTGTCTGAAAAGCCACCACTTTTTTCCAGCCCCTCTCAGCAAACAGCTTCTTCGTCTCGTCAGGTTTTAAATAACTTTCGCCGCCTGGATACCTATTCCCATTGGAAACCTTAATCAAACAGCCGCCCACAAAAAAATCTTTCTCGGACATCATCTTGCTAACCCCGGGATGATTTTGATCATCGGTGTCAAACAAGCCCCGTACCAATTGCTTCTTATCAAGCGTAAAAATTTCCACACCCTCCAAAACAAACCTTTCTCTTCCCTCCTCATCAACCAGCAAAACTTTCTCCTGCTTCTTTAAAGCCGCCGCCTCGCTTTCACTAATATCCAAGAC
>CAYMOF010000002.1:0-61812 GCA_964392095.1 uncultured Candidatus Saccharibacteria bacterium
TCGCCGCGACTCATGGTTTGACTCCTTTTGGTAAAGTTCAAGCTGTTACGGGAATTGCTAGTATAATAAATATAGGTGTAAATGTCAAGTGGCAGTGGTTTTAATAACATGTTTTAATAGTAATAGGTAGATATGACGGATGAATCGATGAAAAAATCGGCTAAGAAGTGGGGGATTAATTTAATCAGTGGTTTATTTGCTATAGCTTTGGCTTTGCTGTTTGTAATAGTTTTAAGAGGAATAGCGGTACAGATTACTCCGCCTCCAGAGCCGAGAAATGAACCCTATCCGGACGTGAGTACTAAAGAAATGGTTTTGATATTTCTGGCATTAACGGGTATTGGCATGTATGTTTTTCGGGAGAAAAGTGAATTTTTAAGCGAGTAGTTTAGCTTATGGAGAACAGAGAAGCCGGCGGATTACTGGCCCATGAAGAAGAGTCTTCTATGAGCGCCAGCAGTGTTTGGAATGAGCTTATGAGATTGAGGCAAGAGGCCGCAGAGTCTGAAGATTCGGAAAAATGGGAAGGGGTTTGGTTTTATTTAAAAGAACAAAGAGAAAGGTATCCGCAGTTACCAAATTGGTTGCCGGGAGAGGAGGAAATTTTGGCGGAGATAAAGAAGCATGTTCCTCACCTAAGCGAAGCTATTAATGAGCGTTTAAAGGAAAAGGGTGGTGCATAGATGAAAAAATGGGATTAATATAATTAATAATTGAGAATAATTGAGAGGTAATATATGCAGATTTTTATTGGAGCAGATCATCGCGGGCTCGAATTAAAGAATATTTTAAGAGATTGGTTACGGAAAGAAAGTTATAAGGTGGTTGATTTGGGGGCTGAAGAGTACGACAAAGACGACGACTACCCCGATTTTGGAATTAATGTGGCACAGTCGGTGGCGGACAACCCAGGAGACAGTTTCGGTATTGCCATCTGCGGTTCGGGGGTTGGTATGGCGGTAATCGCCGACAAGGTTAAAGGAGTAAGGGCGGGAATGATACATGACCCAGAAATCGCCAAGGCCAGCAGAAGAGATGATGATATTAATGTTTTGGCTTTGGGCGCTGATTATATAGACAGTGATGTAGCCAAAGATGTTGTTAGCGCCTGGCTGGGCACAGGTTTTTCCGGGGAAAAGAGGCACATTAGAAGAATTGGTAAAATTTCAGGATATGAAAATAATTAATCGAGGAATGGACCGAGATTCTATAGAAATAGTGCCAGCGATACTGCGCTCTACTCTTGAGAAGATAGAACACGACTGGGAAAAAGTTTATAAAGTCGCTGAACATGTGCAGCTGGATATTACCGACGGGGTTTTTGCCGGAGACGGAACCTTTCGAGATATTAAGTTTTTTAAAAGATTAAAAGAAAGCGAAAAGTGCGAGCTGCACATGATGGTGCATTATCCCGATTATTATATTGACGGCATTATTGATTTGAACCCGGCCAGGTGTGTTTTTCACGTGGAGGCATTTGAGGGCCTGAACAGTTTAGATTTTGTTTACAAGAAGTTAAGAGAAAGCACACAATCGGAATTGGGTTTGGCTATTAATCCGGAAAGTCCAAATAACAGGCTAGAAGATGCTGTTGAGTTAATAGATTACGCTATGTTTTTGGGATATAACCCGGGGTGGGCCAATCAGCCGCTAAATCCAGCTGTTTATACCAAAGTAGCTCGTTTTAGAAGCTCTTTTCCTGATATAAAAATAGCTATTGACGGCCATGTGGATAAAAGAACTGCCGGCAGGTTTGTAAAAGCGGGAGCAAATATATTGTGTGCTAATACCTCAATTTTCGGACAGGGGAACCCTGTTGAAAATTATCAGCAACTAAAATTGATAGCCCAGGCGGTAGCGGAAGAAGGGTAATACATACAGCGGACCGCTCCGAGGGTTCGGCCCGGGTTGCCCCGCCTCCTCGACAGACCCAGGGCGGGGACTAAGCTAACCAGGTCCCACAATCCGCTTACAGGACCGGGCGGGCGGCGCTGCCGACTTGTTCTTACGCAGGGTTGTGAGCAGTTACTAATATTTTATTAATCAGATTATATATTTTGTGTTATAATTTTTTGAAATGAAGAAATTAACGGAGTTAAAAGAGTTAAATAAAATGGCCAATACGTTGAGGCAGGACGTGGTGGCAATGTTGATGGAAGCCAAATCCGGACACACAGCGGGTCCACTGGGTTTAGCTGATGTTGCGACGGCTTTGTATTTTAATGTTTTAAACATAGACCCTCAAAAAAGGGATGATCCGGACAGAGATCGTTTGTACATATCATGCGGACACACGGCTCCGATATGGTACGCGGTTCTGGCGAGAGTGGGATTCTTTCCAGTAGAAGAGCTTAAGACCCTGCGCAAGCTAGGTAGTAGATTGCAGGGTCATGTGGACAGATTAACAGTGCCGGGCATTGAATCGTCGGCGGCTAGTCTGGGGCAGGGTCTTTCGATAGCTTGTGGGTCCGCACTGGCGGCGCAAATGGATAACAAAAGATACCAAACTTACTGTGTATTATCTGACGGGGAGCTTGATGAGGGGTCAATCTGGGAGGCCGCGCAGTTTGCCGGCCACTATCGACTACAGCATTTAACAGCAATAATAGACAGAAACAATATTCAAATTGACGGAATGACAGAGGACGTAATGAGTAAAGAGCCTTTGAGGGAGAGATTTGAAGCTTTTAAATGGCATGTGGTTGATGTTGACGGACACAATATTGAAGAAATTATTGACGCCTGTAATGAAGCCAAGGCTATTACTGAATCTCCTGTGTGCGTTATAGCTCATACGATTCCAGGTAAGGGTGTTGATTTTATGGAGTTTGATTTTAGGTGGCACGGCTCTCCTCCCGGAAAAGTGGAGACTGAAAGAGCTCCTGCTAAAGGTATCCAAGGCAAAGAGGCTTTGAAACAGTTAAGGTCACTGAATGGGAAAATAGAGTGTATGGATTTATAGAAATTAAATAAATTATGTTGTTAAAAGGATCTCATTTAAAAAAAGATGTTTTAGATGAAAACGTGGAAAGGGTGCCCACGCGAGATGGTTTCGGTAAGGGATTGGTGGAGTTAGGAGAAAAAAATGAAAAGGTCATGGCATTGTGCGGAGACTTAACAGATTCGACTCGAGTGGGCATGTTTAGAGACAAATATCCAGAAAGATACATAGAGGTTGGAATCGCCGAGCAAAATATGGCTAATGTGGCAGTGGGGCTATCTTTGCAAGGAAAAATTCCTTTCTTGTCCACATACGCCGTTTTTTCACCGGGGCGTAACTGGGACCAAATTAGAATTTCTGGATGTTATAATAACTGTAATGTGAAATATGCGGGAGCGCATAGCGGCATTTCGGTAGGACAGGACGGTGCCACTCATCAGGCGCTGGAAGATATCGCCTTAATGAGAGTGTTGCCCGGAATGACTGTGTTGGCGCCTTGTGACGCTGAAGAGACTCGCAAAACAACGATAGCAGCGGCTGAAATAAGCGGGCCTGTCTATTTCCGGTTTGGCCGTGAAGCAACTCCCAATTTTACTACTGAAAAAACACCGTTGGTGGGAGGCAAAGCACAAGTTCTTAATGACGGCGACGACGTAGCGATAATTGGAGCGGGACCTATTTTGCATTCGGCCCTGACAGCGGCAGATAGGTTGCTGGAAAAAGATGTCTCGTGTCGGGTAATAAACTGCTGTTCTATAAAGCCAATAGATGCTGACACGGTTGAAAAAGCGGCGCGTGATTGTGGGGTGGTGGTTACTTGCGAGGAGCATCAGATAATGGGAGGTGTGGGTAGCGCTGTGGCTGAAGTGCTGGCTCAAACTTACCCTGTGCCTATGGCTTTTATTGGTATGAAAGATTCCTTTGGAGAATCCGGGACTCCGGAAGAATTGTTGAAGAAATACAGGATGGATGCGGAGGCAATTGTCGATGCTGTTTTAAAGGTAATTCAAAAAAAGCGTTAGAGTGTTTTAAGCCACATAATCTGATAGGGGACGAGGCTTAATTTAATTTTTTTATTTGGGTTTGGTGATTTCTTGTCCTGGGAGATGATGTCGAAAAGTTGGCCCAGCTGGTTGTCTAGAAGAGCTGTTTGGTTTTTACTAGAAACGTTTATCACGGAGATAAGATCGTCCTGTTTTTTTAGGGCTGGTAAAAGAGCGGTCACGATTTTATCGTTAGCGACTTCTAAAACTTTAATAGGGCCGGCCTGGTGAGAAAAAGCTGATTCGTTGTTTCTTTTTTGTAATAGGTGTGTAACCGCGTCAAAAACCAGGCGGGACTGTCTGCGAGGGTCATCAAGTTCTTTAAAAAGCTGATTAATAGATGTGGGATGTCTGTTAATTGTACGGTTTTCATCTAGTCCTTCAGGAGGAATATGGTTTGGCAAACCCAAGAGTCCGTTAATATATATCCCTGGAATACCGCGCGGAATTAAACCTAAGGCCAGAACGGCCAGATAACGATTCACTTGTGTTTCAAGCGGTTCTTTGGCGTGAGGATTGTTAACTAAATTCCAAGGAGTGGAGCATATTTCATAGATTGCTTTTTCTCCTCCGGGAAGGTAGCAGTAGTTAGGTGAATTTTGATGATTTTTAATGAGTTTTCTAGAAAGATTCTTAAGTTCCCGCGACGGTAATACCTCTTTTATCGGCTTTAAACCCATACCGTCATGGGTGCCCAGAGTAGTTATGAGCTGTCGGCCTCGAAATCGGTTAGTTGAAGGTAGCCATTTGTTAAAAAAATCCCCCTGTTCGGTCAAGACGGCGTGGACCGCTAAGGGAAAGGGGATAAATTGATACACAAAATCGGCTTCCCGGTTTGAGTCTGTACCGAGATAGGGCAGGTATTTGTCCTCGGACTCGTTTATTTCGGCGATTGTTTTAACATGAGGGGCAGCCATTTGTATGACTTTGTTCATGATAGCAAGGAGTTGGTGGGTCTTGGGTTCGTGTATTGATGAAGAACCAAGGCGTTTCCAAATGTAGGCAATGGCGTCAAGTCGGATGAAGCTGGCTTCCTTTTTGATATAGAAAAGAAGGATGTCGATGGCTTTGAGAAGAACTAAGGGATTGGCATAGTTAAGGTCAACTTGGCGGGTGGCTTCCGAGCCGTCTTTGTTTAAGGGACGGGAAAACGTGGTCCATATCCAACCAGAACCAATTTCTTTTTCGCCGTCTTTTGTGTCGCTTTTTCCTAGACAAGCTTTGTACTTATTGTCATTGGTGCGGAAACAAAAGTAGTGAGTCAGAACAGGGGAGGATCGGGGACGAGCCAGTTTTAAAATCTGATCAGGCGAAGGTTTGTTCTGTTCGGAAAAGATAATACAAAAATTCTTATAAGGTGCATATTTACTATAATCGGGATCTTTGGGGCTTATGTGTTGGGCTACAAGAGCCTTTTGGATAAATGGATTTTCAACAGAAGCATGGTTAGCAACAAAATCAAACATCAAGAGGAATAATTTGGATATTTTTTTTATGTCGCTCCAGTCGCCATATTTAGGACATACTTTAAAATAGTCCTTTACTGAAAAACCTTTGTCGGTATCCCAGGGGTAAAAGGGAAGTAGGTGGATAATTGAAAAGTGTTTTTTTAATTTATAACGTTTAAGAAATCGGCAGAGCGAGTAAAGGGAGGAGGTGTTTTTGTTTTTATCAATTACCGAATCGGCGTAAGTTATTAAAGCGCAATTATTATCAAAAGCGGCCGGCTTCTTATGATGGCCGGATGATTTGAAATTTTCTACCTTGTGTTTAATTTCTGATTCTAGCCACTGGCAGTCTCCGGACTTATAGACGGCTTTGAGTTGGTCAATAAGTCGGTGGGGGGGATTTTTTTTGGACATGGGATTTCGTCAAGAATAAGTTCTTGTATCACTTTATTATAATAATCTTTGTAAATTTCATAGTGGTGGTTTTTCTTGCCGATCGAATAGTTGTAATTGAGTATTTTTTGGGTATTGCCGGAAAGCAGGGTTTCTATGGTTTGGTCTGTTGATTTTTTAAGTTGATAAGAGCTTATAGAAATCAGTCCGGAGTTGTCGGAGTTAAAGGCTGTATCGCCTAAAGAGATATAATGGTAACCCTCTTTTTTAATGTCAGTTTTAAAAACCGGGTATTCAAATAGAGTAATGGGTTTTTTGGCAAAAACAGCTTCCATAAATTGGTTGCCCCAGCCTTCGAACTGACTCGGATAGGTAACTAAATCGGCATGCGCGTAGCAGTCCCATAAAGAGTAAATTTTTTCTTTTCCCTGATATCTTTCAGCGCCAACCAGACCATTAATAAAGTGAGCTTGAATATTTAGTTGGTCAATTTTACGTTCAAGTTTTTCCCGATACTCGAGATCCGGAACTTCTGTGAAGCCGGGCAAGATAATGACTATTTTACTGTCTTCAGTTAAGATTTTGCCGTTAAAAAGAGGCTTGCCAACAAGGTCATCAAGTCTTTTCTCGAGACTTTTGACCAGATCGAAGGCAATTTCTATGCCTTTTCTGATAACTATTCTAGTCGCTTGTAAAATAATGAGATCGTTATCGCTGACGTTTATATCTTTGGTCAAAGTCTTATTAAAATCATCAACTACCCAGGGGGACTGGTTAAAATCCAAAACATCTCCTATGCAGTCAGATTGTATGGAACGACGTCTAAGAAGTTCTTGCTGGGCGGCCGTGTTGATGCTGATGTATTTTATTAACTTATGTTTATAAGGAAGGTAAGTTTGAATATATTTTTTGATTTCTGGACATGAGTGTTCTTGAAAAAAGGGTCTTTCCCAATAGTAATCATGGTTGGTGGCTATGGTTGGAATTTGATATTCATTAATGATTTCGGCAAAGGCTTTGGCGGCGGGCAGATGGAGAGCGTAAGAAAAAATGTTGTGGACCAGAAGAAGGTCAAAGCGATGGTTTTTGTGATATGACAAAAAAGATTCTTTTATCCGGTCGCTAACATTGTTGATAGCGTGCATGAGTTCATCTGAAGTCATAGTGTGGGTGTTAAAGTAGCGAAAAGCGTTTTTCTTGATTTCGATTATTTCCGGCAGGTCATTTTCCAACTGGGGCACTAAGTAATCCTGGCTATTGCTGAATTGGCCAGCGATAAGATGAACTTCGTGTCCCATCGCTTCAAGAATTTCTTTGCGCTTGGCAATTTCAAAAGAAACGCCGTCGGCTCTGCCGGCCCGATAGTGAATTATTCCAATTTTAAGTTTTTTTGTCATACACAGTATGAATAAATAATGTATAGTGGAAAATATATAGAAAAAATGGAGCGCGTGTCCAATTTTTATAGAAAAAACCTAATTTGATTATTTTTGCGAAAGCTTTTAGGAACTGACAGCGCTCAAAATAAAGTTAGCTAGGACGATGGACAGTCCGACAATTATCAGCCCTAGTAGAGCAAAAGAATGTTGTTTTTGGCGCGGGCGGTGCGATCCTCGTCATCGCCGGAGGTGGCGGCAATAATTGACCCAAAGATGATAGTGATAACGGCTATAAGAGCAACTAACACCAAGAACGCGTTAACGATATTTCTGATGGCGTCAACTACATCGGCTCCGCCTTGCACTCCTTCGAAAGGAGATAATACGGTAGCAAAACCCGCGGCTTGGGCCAGGATAGGAGAAAAACAAAAAATGAATATTGACAGTGTTAATATTGTTCTTGATTGTTGTTTTTTCACTACCGTGTTTCCATCCACAATCGACCCAAAGTAGTAGATAGCAGAATAGCATTCGGCCATTGGGAAGGCGATACGGTAGAAGGAAAAGGACATCGGAATGGAATTCACACGGAAGCTGAGCGCCGCTCCCGCTTTCTCGTTGCCAGAAAGATACACCGCATTGCCTCACACGAAACCGTCAGTGCCCAACGGACAATCTTCTGCATATTGCCGAACAAGGCCCGGCTTTCAACGACGATTGATAATGGCTGTGTGAGAATATTGCTCACACAGCATTACACAGACTTGGCGTGAAAACATACTTTGCCGATCCCTACAGTTTTTGGCAAAGAGGCACGAATGAATATCATAACGGGCTCTTAGGGAGATATCTACCCAGAGGGAGTAATTTTGATGATTCCGTTTTTTAAGTGCTTGTGATATAATTTATCTATTGTGGGTAATGTGGGTAATTTTTAATATTAATTTTAAATTAAACTATGTCAGAGACAATTTTGGGGGAAGTCGGTCAAAAAATAAAAAACACAATTGTGGGAGTTTTAGAAGGGGTAGATGAGGTTTATGATACCTTGTTTGATACTGTAAAAGACAACGTGGTCAGTTTTTTGGAGGGCGCGGGAGACGTGACAACAACAGCGGTTGATAACATGCGCGATATTATTGTGGGTGCGATAAAAGGTGCTCAGGATGTAGGCACTTCATCCACAGATGCCGCTACCGGTATTGTGAGAGGAACTATTAAAGGGGTAAGCGAAGCCGGGGGAGACGCTACCCGGGTAGTAAAAGATGCTGTCGGGTCGGTGGTTATCGGAACAAGTGAAGTAGGAGGAGATGTGTCGGGGGCTGCCGTGAAAGCTGTTCAAGCGGCTATCGACGGCGTTCAGGAGGTAGGAGGAGATGTTACAGAAGCAACCAGTGAAGCTATAAGAGGGGCCGTAGAGGCAGCCGGATCTATTGGTGGCGAGGTGGCTGATTCCGTGAAAGAAGTGTTGGGAAGGAGTGTAGAAGGGGCAAAGGACGTGATAGAAAAGATTTAGAAACAGGTTGCATTAAGTGCGGTCTGCTTTAGTGTTTTGGGTATAAGTCCTAGTCTGAAATTTATTATCAGAAAACATTTTAATGTTTATGACAATATGGAGTATTATTGACAGTTAATGGGTGCGGCATTAAAATGTGGGGCGGACATTAAGGTTTGTGCAAAAGTACAGACCTTAATGTGTTTTATTTATTAGTTTTTTAAGTTTTTAAGCATTTTATAAACAGATGCAGTCACTTTTAGAAAAAGTTAAGAGTGTGGAAAAGGAGGCTCAAGACAGGATTAATCAAATTGAGCGAGCCGGTCAGGAAAAATTGTCTGATATAGAGAATGCTGAAAGCGATTTAATGAACTCGGTTAGAAATAAAGCTGAAAAAAGAGGGGAAGAGATAGTTAGAGAAGCGCTAGAAAAAGCCAAAAGAGAGGTTAACGCTATTCACCAGGATAGAGAACAAACAATAAAAACAGTTAAGGAAAATTCTTTAAAGAACAGGGACGAGGCTGTCAAGACGATTTTAAGATTTTTTTATGAAGACTTTATAGGAAAAGAAGAATTAAAATGATCACAGAAATGGCAAAAATACAAGTAGCGATGCCTCTTAATTTAAATGAGGATGTTTTGAAATGGCTTCAAGAAAAAGAATTGTTGCACATAACTAACACAAATAAGGATTCGAAATCTGTGGAAGGTGATGCTGATCTCGATCTCACACTGGCTCAACTTCAGTATGTTCTTGAATTCTCTGAACAAATAAAATCAGAGCTTGGGATCGAGAAGAAAAAGTCTTGGCGGAATATTTTTTCAGGCAAACCAATAGCGACCTTGGCGAGTTTAGAGCAAGTTACGGATAATTTAAAACTGGAAGAAATAATAAAAGAAACCAAGGACATAAGCGATAAATTAACTAATTTGGAATCTAAAAATGAAAACATCAAGGAAAAGATGGAAAGGTTGCGCCCCTGGAAGAACTTGGAAATAACGGGAACCGATTTGGATGGTACAGAGAATGTGGTTTATGCGCTGATTTATGTGAACGCGGCCGAAGAAGCTTTGGTTAAGCAAAAGATAAATAAAATTGATACAGCCGCGCAGACAGAGATTTTTAGAGAGGTTGAAAAGAAAAGAGGTTACGTTTATTTAGAGGTGATGATTCATAAACAAGACGCTCATTTAATTGAAGATATAATTTCACAAACAAGCGCCGAGAAGGCGGCCATTCAATTGCCTTATGATTCTTCTATTTCGGAACGGTTTGAGATGTTAGACGAGGAAAAGATTAAAAATAATCAGGAAAGAAGACGGTTATTAAAAAGAGCCAGGAAGATCACCAGAGTTGAGAAAGAGGTTAAATTTGCCTATGACACCTTATTGCATAGGAAGGAGCGTTTGTTGGCCAGGCAAAAAATGGTTGATTTTAATCTGTCGAGCGTTGTTACAGGATGGCTGCCTAAAAATAAACTGGAGATTTTAAAGGAGGAAGCTGAAAAAGATTTTCCAAGCATATGTATAGACGAAATAAAGCCCGCCAAAAGCGAGCAGGGACCAGTAGTCTTACAGAACACATCTTTTATGAGTCCTTTTGAGGCGGTGACTGATATTTTCGGCAGACCTAAATACACGGAGATTGATCCGACTCCGGCCTTGTCTTTTTTCTTCTTGATCGCGTTTGGTTTAGCATTAACTGACGCAGGTTACGGTTTAGTGATGATGGGTGTTATGTGGGTAGCGGAAAGGATGTTTCGTCTTAAAAAAAATATGAAAAAGATGGTCAGGCTTTTGTTTTATGCGGGGGTGGCAACGGTGGTTTTCGGCGCTATTACTGGAGGCTGGTTCGGTGTAAATTTAGAGAACTTACCGCCAAGTAACGGTAAGAGTTTTTTATTAAGCATGAAGTTAATTGATCCCGTGACTGAACCAATGAATTTGCTTTTAGTGGCTTTTGGAATTGGCGTGGCACAATTGCTATTTGCGTGGGTGGTAAGAGGTTATGACCATTGGCGCAAGGGTGACATTGTGGCTGTTGTTTTTGACGACGCGGCTTGGATAACTATGGTGATCTCAATATTGCTATGGGTAGGTAGTTCGAGAGGAATTTTACCAATAGCCTGGAGCCTGACACTAAAGATGGTTGTTATTGTTAACGCTCTGATTTTAGTTCTCACCCAAGGCAGGTCTTACAGAAATCCTCTGTTAAAGATAGGAGGTGGAATAATAAGCTTGTATGGGTTGGTAGGTTTTATTAGTGACACCCTAAGTTATTCACGGTTGCTTGCGTTAGGGCTGGCTACCGGTATTATTGCCTTGGTGGTTAATCTGATGGGAGCAATGGCGGCTGATTCTTTGCCCGGCTTCGGTTGGGTTATAGCGGTTTTTGTCTTATTGGTAGGACATGTATTTAATATCGGTATTAATTCTTTAGGAGCGTTTATTCACTCCGGAAGGTTGCAGTTCGTGGAGTTTTTTCCGAAGTTTATTGAAGGGGGAGGAAAGCCTTTTAAGCCATTGGGGAGAGTTAGTAAGTTTGTTGATAATCCAAATGATTATATTTGATATTATTATTTATTCTTAAGAAAAATTATTATGCCATACGCAATAATGATAGCCATAGGAGGAGCAGCGATAGCTGCGGCGCTGGGTGGGTTAGGTTCAATTTTTGGGGTACGGACGGCTGCTCAAGCGAGCGCGGGAGTCGTCTCGGAGGACCCGGATAAGTTTGGTAAGGTGCTTCTTTTGACAGCCTTGCCAGGCTCACAGGGTATTTATGGTTTTTTGGCGGCTATAATAATAGCTAACGCTATTGGGTTATTGGGAGGAAACTTGGTCGACATTAGTATCGCCCAGGGGTGGCAGATACTAATAGCGGCTTTGCCATGCGGTATTACTGGTCTTGTTTCAGGAGCATTCCAGGGAAGAGTCGCGGCGGCGGCCGTAAATATCACAGCTAAAAAACCAGACGCTTCCGGTAAGGGGGTTATAATTTCAGCAATTGTTGAAACTTACGCCGTTTTGGGATTGCTGGTTAGTATTCTGCTCATTAATGGGCTTGGCTTAGGGGCGTAAGAACAAGAATATCTTAGTAAACCACATGTCTTTTGCTCAATTACAAAAAGCAATCTATAAAGAGGCTAAGAAGAGAGCTGATGAGATAGACGCAGATTATCATCGGAGGCTGGCTGTTGAAGAAGAAAGGATAAAAAAAGAGGCCAGAATGATAGAGGAGGGGATAATGGATCGAGTTCGTTCTGAAGCTATGCAAAAGGCTAGATTTATTCATCAGGAAGAAAAATTGTTATCAAAATCCCAGGTCTTAAAAGCGAAACAGGAAGAAATTGAGAGTATTAGAACTGAAGCAAAATCACAAATCATTAATTGGGATGATGAAAAAGCTAAGAAATTGATAAAGAAACTGATTGATCTGGTGCCCGACAATGCGGAAGGTGAGATTTTACCAGGCGGCGCCCATAAAAAGTGGATAATACAGTACGCCGGAAAAAAGGGCTTAAAAATTTCTGACGAAGAAATTGCTAATGAGGGCGGGTTGATTTACCGGGGCAATAACATTGAGATTAACGTGACTGTGGGACGCTTGGTAGATCAGTTGTTTAGCCGGAGGCGGTCGGAAATAGCTAAGGTTTTATTCGAATAGGTTTATGTCTTCGGTTGATACACCATATATTGTCGGCGTGGTGCGCGAATGGGAAAAAGGCTTCTTGGAAGAAGATGAATTTACGAGGTTAATAGAAGCGAAATCTAACAGTGATGCCGTAGGGGTTTTGCTGGAAACTCCCTACGGCCGGTGGTTGGAAGAAAAAAGAGATTTGAAAGCGGCTTTTAAAGCCCTTGAAAGTCATCTTGTGGAAATAAAAAGCTGGTTAGTTGAGGTTTTGGCCGACGGGCGCCTAAAAGATTTTATCTTTTCCCGTTATGATGGTCTAAATATTGCTACCGCCATATTGGAAAAATCTGAAGGTATTGAGGAAATGGGAGAAAAGTCTCCTTTAGGAATTATAAAGGAGGATGTAATACAAAGTGTTGTTTGGAATAACCTGGGTTGGGATATTATTCCTGCTACCTGGAAAACATTCATAGCCAAAAACAACAAAAAAGATATTAACAAGTACGATTTGCTCAAAAAAACAGCGGAGCAGGTGCATATTGTAATGGCGGAATCGTCTTTTACTCCCCTAATGAAGGAAGTAACCGGATTAGAAATTCGTCGCTTGGAAAAAGATAAGGAAATGAGGCCTTATGAGTTGGATGATGCGGCTTTGTATGACAAGGAGCATGATGAGAACTTGTTGGCGACAATAAGAAAATACCGGTTTGAGCCAATTGGTTATGATCCTATTATCTCTTTTTGGTACGCTAAAGAAATAGAAATAAACAATTTAAGGATTTTGTTATCAGCTAAATTAAACGGGCTGTCCACGGAAGCCTTACGTGGTTATCAGAGAAGCATGTATAGAGAATTAGTATGAGTGACAAACAAGAAACAAATGTTGCTTACGCGGGTCCTCCAGGGGGCGGTTTGGGGTTTCAGCTGGCGGGTATAGATGTGGTTGCTTGCGAAAATGAGAAAGAGTTGTTGAGTGTGCTTAAAAAAGAAAAAGGGGGGCAGCATGAGATTGTTTTTGTGGATGAGGGTTTGGCGGAAAATATTTTGGCGGAAATTGAGAAGTTAAACGAGAACTTGTTGCCCGCTATTGTGCTAATCTCCAGCTCGGCCAGCTCTAAAAAAATTGCGGCTCGTAAAATGGACCAGTTGTTATTGAAGGCTGTTGGTTCAGATATTATTAATAAGTAGATTATTCAATTTTAAATGACTGATGAAAATATGAATGAAAAAATTCAGGGAAAAATCAAAAAAGTTTCGGGTCCATTGGTAATTGCCGAGGAGATGAGGGGGGCAAAAATGTATGACGTGGCGTTGGTGGGGGATATAAAGCTGGTCGGTGAAATTGTAGAGCTGGAAGGAGACTCCGCTTCTATTCAAGTATATGAAGAAACTTCAGGATTAACTCCTGGTCAAATGGTTGTTTCTCAGGGAGAGCCACTATCTTTGTCACTGGGACCGGGAATGTTAAATAACATATACGATGGTATTCAAAGGCCTCTGGAGGTAATTAAAGAGCGGGCCGGAACATTTATTGCTAGAGGGATCGATGTACCGTCCTTGGATAAAGAAAAACAATGGAATTTAAAACCTTCTGTTAGTGAAGGAGCTTCAGTGACGGCTGGAGACGTTTTGGGAACTGTTCAAGAAACGGAAGTTATTGAACATAAGATCATGGTTCCTCCTCATGTTAAGGAAGGCAGGGTAAAAAAGATAGAAGAGGGTGCCTACAAAGTCGATGAAGTAGTGGCAACGGTTGAGGATAATGAGGGTAAGGAGCATGAAATTACACTGGTGCAGAGGTGGCCTATTCGTATGCCTAGACCAGTAAAGAAAAAGTTGGTTCCTCAAGAACCTTTAATTACAGGACAGAGGGTTATAGATACGTTCTTCCCCATAGCCAAAGGAGGTACGGGAGCCGTTCCAGGACCTTTTGGGTCAGGAAAAACAGTGGTTCAGCAACAGCTGGCAAAGTGGGCCGATGCTGACATTATTGTTTACATTGGCTGTGGTGAGCGGGGAAATGAAATGACCGACATTCTGATTGAGTTTCCCGAATTAGAAGACCCTAATACCGGAAAGCCTCTAATGCAGAGAACTGTACTTATTGCCAATACGTCAAATATGCCTGTGGCCGCTCGAGAAGCATCTATTTACACGGGAATGACCATTGCTGAATATTATCGGGACATGGGCTATTCGGTGGCTCTCATGGCTGATTCAACTTCGCGTTGGGCTGAGGCTTTAAGGGAGATGTCGGGGCGACTGGAAGAAATGCCTGGAGACGAGGGTTATCCCGCCTATTTAGGCTCTAGAACAGCTGCTTTTTATGAGCGTTCCGGAAAAGCAAAGGTTTTGGGATCTGAAGATAAAACCGGTTCATTAACGGCGATAGGAGCGGTGTCGCCTCCGGGCGGTGATTTGTCTGAGCCGGTTACCCAAAATACCTTGAGTGTAGTTAAGGTTTTCTGGGGATTAGACGAGAAGCTGGCTTATTCTAGGCATTATCCATCGATTAATTGGTTAAATAGTTATTCGTTGTACACTGAGCAGTTGTCTAGTTTTTATCGTAAAAACGCAGGTGAGGAATGGGATAGTTTGCGGCAGAAAGCAATGAACATCCTTCAGGAAGAAGCATCTCTAGAGGAAGTGGTGAGGCTTGTCGGTGTTGAGGCTCTATCAAAAGAAGAACAGCTGTTGCTTTATGCCGCCAGAATGGTGCGTGAAGATTATTTGCAACAAAACGCTTATGATGATGTGGACACTTACACTAGTCTAAAAAAGCAGTATCGCATGTTAAAATCTATTATGCTTTTTTATGAAGAGGGCAAAGAAAAGATAAAGGACGCCGAGATAGAAATAAGCGACTTAACAAAATTGTCGGTGGTCACGGAAATAGCAAAAGCTAAAATCATTAAAGAAGAAGAGGTTGACGTTAAGTTCAATGAATTAGATAAGCAGATTGTCTCTGCTGTCCGGGAAGCGGGCAAAGAAAAGATAAACCCGGAAAAATAAACTAATTTAAATTAATCAAATAATTATGCTTAAAGAATACAAGACAACTTCTGAAATTACGGGTCCTCTGATGGTGGTCGAAAACGTAGAGGGTGTTGCTTATGATGAATTGGTAGAAGTAGAGATGCCCTCTGGGGAAAAGCGCAGAGGCAAGGTGCTTGAGGTTTCCGGAAACAGCGCCGTTGTACAAATGTTTGAGGGAACAAGCGGCCTCAATGTTTCAGCCACAAAAGTAAGATTCCAGGGAGATGTTTTAAAACTGCCGGTTTCTATGGATCTTTTGGGCAGAACTTTTTCCGGGGCTGGAAAACCAATAGACGGACAACCGGATATTATTCCGGAGGAAGAATTAGATATAAATGGTTCACCTATTAATCCCGCAGCTAGGGCTTATCCTAATGACTTCATACAAACCGGAATGTCAACAATCGATGGCATGAATACATTAGTTTTAGGGCAAAAGTTGCCAATCTTTTCAGGAGCCGGCTTGCCTCATTCGATATTGGCGGCGCAGATAGCTAGGCAAGCAACTGTGCCTAGCGCAACAAAAAGGGGGGGTGGTCAAGAAATTGAATTTGCGGTTGTTTTCGCGGCAATGGGGATAACATTTGAGGAAGCTCAGTTTTTTATTTCCGATTTTACTGATCGTGGAGCCGTGGAGAGGTCAGTCTTGTTTATAAACTTAGCAGATGACCCGGCAGTTGAGAGAATTGCGACGCCTAGAATGGCATTAACAGCGGCTGAATATCTGGCTCTTGTGAAAAACATGCATGTGTTGGTAATTCTTACAGACATGACAAAATACGCCGAGGCTTTAAGGGAAATCAGTTCGGCTCGAAAAGAGGTGCCTGGGCGAAGGGGTTATCCCGGGTATTTGTATTCTGATTTATCGACTATTTATGAAAGGGCGGGGCGTTTAAGAGGAAAAGAAGGTTCAATAACCCAGATTCCAATCCTGTCGATGCCCGAAGACGATAAGACCCATCCAATTCCTGATTTAACTGGTTACATCACGGAAGGACAGATAATTTTGGGTAGAGATCTTCATCAAAAAGGAATTTATCCGCCGGTAAACGTGTTGTCTTGTTTGTCTAGGCTGATGCCTAAAGGTATTGGTGAAGGAAAAACCAGAGAGGATCATCATGGCGTGGCTAACCAGCTTTTCGCCTCATACGCAAGGGGCCTGGAAGTTAGAGAATTGGCTGTTATTTTGGGGGAAGGCGCCTTAACAGAAGTAGATAAGAGTTATTTGGAGTTTGCTAAAAAGTTTGAGGAAAAATTTGTTAAGCAGGGAGAAACGGAAAACCGTTCAATTCAAGAAACTTTGTCGATCGGCTGGCGACTGTTGGAGCTGTTACCGAAGAGTGAATTAAAGAGGATAAAATCGGAGCAAATAGATAAATATTTGCAAGAAACGAAAGCGGAGAAAGAGACTGAAAACGTTTGATGGGAGAACTCTTAAGATTAGTTAATAATTAAAATGGCCGGTTTTAGAGTAAATCCAACAAGAATGGAAATGTTGCGCTTGAAGAAGCGCATGGTTTTAGCAGAAAAAGGGCATAAGCTCCTTAAAGAAAAGCGTGATGGGTTGATGCAGGAATTTTTAAAGATCGTGAGAGAGGTAAGGCAGTTGAGAGGAGAGATAGACGACAAGTTGTCAGTGGCTCTTAGACATTTCACTTTGGCGCAGGCCGCTATGGCTGACCAGGCCACCAGAATGTTGTCTTTATTGAAATTACAAAAAGTTTCGGCTCAAGTTTCACAGAAAAATGTTATGGGGGTAAGTATTCCTGATTTTAAAACTTACCTAGAAGATGGCGACGATGATTATTACTGGTGGGAAACTTCTCCGAGCTTGGATGTGGCTATGCGTCATTTTAGAGAGGTTTTGCCTCTTTTGCTGAAACTAGCAGAAAAAGAGAAGGCGGCGGAACTTATGGCCCAAGAAATTGAAAAAACACGTCGGCGGGTTAACGCCTTGGAATACGTGTTGATACCGCAACTTAAAAACAATATACGATACATTGATATGAAACTCGAAGAGCAGGGGAGAGCCGCGATTATAACAACGATGAAGGTGAAAGAAACGATCGGTTAAAGGGTTTTCTACGAACGAAATGCTCTCGCGGCTATTCACACTATTTAACATAACACTTCTTTCTAACCGTGGTTGTCTTGGGTAATTTATTTGGTGATCGTGATAAAATAGGTTTAAGAAGTTTTACTCGACTCTATGTCTCTTTTTTTAGCGATACTGATTATTTTGGCGTCTTTTTATTTGATGGCAAAATTAATCGATATTCACTTTATTAAGAGTTTGGACAACATTGCCGAATGGTTTAAGATGCCGGAAAGCGTAGCCGGGGCTACTTTGTTGGCTTTTGGGACAAGCGCTCCAGAGATCTCCACGGCCCTTCTGGCCTTGTTTTTAACTGGCGCTAGTCCGGCCTTAGGGGTCGGCACGATAGTCGGGTCGGCGATATTTCAAATATTAGTGGTAATTGGTTTCGCGGCTATAGTTAAAGCTTCTTACTTAAACTGGAAACCAGTTATTCGTGACAGTTTCTTTTACGCTATTTCTATAATATTGCTAATAGTTTTTATTAATGACGGGGTTTTTACTTTTAAAGAAGCTTTGATGTTGGTGGGTGGTTATGTTATTTACTTATTGTCTCTTTATGTGTGGACAAAAATTGTAGATGAAAGCAAGGAGCCTAGCCCTATCGATATGGTTGAAGAAGAGCTTGGAAAGAACTGGCCGATAGGCAAAATAAAAAAGGTATGGAATGTTATAACTTTTCCAATAGACGCGGTTTTAAAACTTATACCAGATGCGGATAAAAACAAGAAGTGGACCTTGCCTGTTTTTTTTCTTAGTTTGGCTATTATAGGTTTTGCCTGTTATTGGATGGTGGTGGCAGCTGAGGCTATGGCTCTTACGCTGGGTATCCCTTCGGCAATAATAGCTCTAACAATACTAGCGGGGGGGTCGTCTGTGCCGGAAATGATTTCATCTGCTATTGTGTCCAGACAGGGGAGGGGAGATATGGCTATAGCAAATGCTGTTGGTAGTAATATATTCGATATTTTGATGAGTTTGGGGCTGCCTTTATTAATATTTACCGCCTTAAGAGGGCCTGTGTCTGATTTAGGAGATGCTAATATAATGTCTTCTCTGCTGCTTTTGTTTTTCACTTTACTGATGGTGATTGTTCTTTTGGCTTCACAGAAATTTAAAGCAACAAAGATATTCGGAATGTTTTTGGTAGCAGTTTATGTCTTGTATGTAGTAGCTGCTTATTTGGGGTGGATAGGGTGATCTGGTATTAAAGCAGTCTTTCCGGAGCAAGATCGACTGTGTCAGCTTCGGTTTTTTTATAAAGAGGAGTTAGTTTTTTAAGCGGGCCGCTAATGGTTATGTGCGCTTCATATTTCTTTTTGCGCCTTTTAACAAAACTAATAAATGGTCCACGGATGGTTATGGTTTCGTCGGCAGACTTATCTTTGGTTGAAGACGAGGCTTGTTGTTGAATTTTGTGAAGGTTTTTTTGGGCTTTTTTGAGAGCGTCTTCTTCTTTATTGGCGGTGAAGGTTAATTTAACCAGATCGGCGTAAGGGGGATAATAATATTTTTTTCTTTCCTTTAGTTGTTGGTGGACAAAATCATCGGGGGGAGGCGCCAGTCGTTTTTCGATGACTGTTGGTTGCCTGGTGACTACAAACACCTTTTTCTTTTGATTGCTAAGATGTTTTTGAAGTCTGACCAAATTGTAATAGGCTCTTTCGACGCTTCTAAAATCAGGATATAGAATATCTATCTCTGGAAATAGCCAGAGAATGCGCTCAAATTTCTGGTTCTCGATAAAAAGATGAACCGCACTGGTACCAAAAACTACCTTTCCTGATAATTTATTATCTCTATTAAGGTTGTTTTTATTTTTTAATGTGGCGGCATCAATCATTAAAATTTTGGGACCGGATATCTTTTTTATCTCCTGAATAATTCTTTGTCCTCCCATTTTGGAAACAAAAAGGGTCCCTCTTTTGCATTTAGGACAGCAAGAAGGCATTTTTCTTGAGTAGCCGCAGTGGTGGCACAATAAAAATTGTTTGGTTTGAGGCTCTTTTTTTTTATTTTTAAAAAATCGACTATGAAGATTCAGGGAAACAAAGCAGTTAGGACAACGAAGAATACGCTGACAAGACCTACAGCCCACTGTTTGCCAGGAGCCACGACGATTGTAATAAATTAATATCGTTTCTCTTTCTTTGATCCATTTTTTTAATTGACTGGATATGTCATCGGGAACAATTTTTTTAGACGATCTGTCCATAGGAGTTAGGTTGGTAATAGATACTTTTGGTTGGACGGGGTTGTTTTTAAGCAAATACAATTTATTTTTCTTTAGTAAATATTCGGCGCGCAGAGAAAGAAAAGATGAAGATATCACAAGAGGACAGTTATAAATTAAGGCTAGCTCTTTAGCAGCGTAAAAATTGTCTAGTCTAGGGTATTGGTCCCAGAGCTTGTGGGCGGGGAAAAAATCCTCTTCTATAACAATAAGGTCCAGGTTTGAAAAGGGAGCAAAGAGGCTTTTCTGTGTGCCAATAATTATTTTGGTGTCGCTCTTTTTTATTGACTGCCAGCCGCTGGATAAATAAGAAGAGGTTTTATCGCTGGTAATTATGATTTGTTTGTATTTGTCAGGAAATAGGGATTTGTAGGTTTTTTCGATCATCCACTTTTCGGGAACCAGAACAAATGCTTGGCTACGCTTGTTTTTTTTAAGATAATCAAGGATGATGCTTTTAATTTTTTCGGCTCGGACAGGGGTATCTTTTTCTATAACCGCGAGATATTTATTATTTGGGGTGTTGGTATTTTTATTTTTGGGTAATTGGGCGTCATCGCTGTTTTGAGCAAATGGTTTTGGGGAAGAAAAAGGGTTAGGCGGTTGAAAGAGTCTCGCGGTAAAACCAAGACCGCCGTGCGTTGTGTCCGCTATCCAGCGCGCAAATTTAATTTGTCTAGTGGTTAATGCGTTGTTAGAAACACGAACTATGGCTTTTGTATGGTGAATTTTAGAACAATGATGAATTTGCATAACTGTTCCTGATACACGTCGAGGACCGAAAGGCACAAGAACTTGAGAGTAGAGGCTAATTTTTTCCCTGAACTTAGCGGGAACACTATAGGTGTAAAGCCTTTCCTGGTTAGTTTTTATAGGAATGGCCGGAGACACATCCGCGTAAGTGGTCAAGGAGGTTGAGTTTTTTCTAGGTGTAGTTTTCGACATCAAATCTGTATATAGTGTAGCTTTCTTGGTATTCTTTGATCTTCGCTTCTCTTAAGGCTGTTGCCAGTTGGTCTTGGGGAGTGGTAATGCCCAGCCTGCAAGGAAGAAGAATGGCTGATTTTGATTTTTCAGAAGAAACGAAGATCCCATAATTTTGGGGGTCTAGTTGAAGGAGGCTAGAGATTCTTTGCAGGTTACCAACCAAGGACACGGAAAAAGATATTGAAGACAGATCGGCTTGGCTTACTTTTCGTCCGCGGTTGTTCTTTAAAGCGTAAATAGTATTGACGATAATTTCTTCGGCTAAAGATGGCTGGCGAGGCAGAATTGTGCCATAATAAGCTCTCAGGCGCTTGCCAGGCTTATCGAAAATACTGACGTAACAAGCTTTTTGAGGCAAAAAATCGGTGTTAGAAGAGGAGGGCAAGCACAGTATTTCACCTTTTTTAATATAGTGGTTAGCTGTTTTTTGGGCCAGCTGGGTGTATTTATGCATTATTATGGTGTGAAGACAAGGTTATTATTGGCCATTTGTTTTGAACAGGTTTTTATTGACCATCAATATTATAATAGTAATAATGGCAAGTAGTATAAAAAAGAGTAATTCGGCTAGGATTTTTGTCGGTTTTTCTGTTCCTGAACATGTCAGGAAGGAAATAAAGGGGGCGATGAATTATTATGACAAATATTTGAAGAGGTTTGTGCCGGAGGATAATTGGCACATAACCCTGCTTTTCTTGGGAGAAGTAGCTGAATACAAAAGATGTCTAGACAGTGTGGCAAAAGACATAACCTGTCTTTTTTTACCGACTCTTTCTGTTGTTTATATAGGTAAGGGATTAAAAAGATCACAACTATGGGCCTATGTAGAAAAAAATAATTCAGTGGTTAATTTAAGAGATAAAATAATAAGTAGAACCAAGAAACTACGCCTGCCCACCGGAAGAGGTGCGCATAATTTTAATCCCCATATCAGACTAGGAGACATGCTAGAAACTGCCCAGAGTATAGGTATTGCTGACCAGCCTGTAACTGCCACTTTTGTGCCTAAGAAAGTAAATATTTACAGAAGTGATTTAAGTAAAAAGATGCCTGTGTATTCCGTGGAGAGGCAGATAAATTTAAGTGCTTGATGATTATATGCGTGACCGGTTGAAAATAGGCAGGGTTTATTGTGAATTTATAAACAAGGAGCAATTTAGAGAATATTGCAGAGACAGATTAAAAGGAAATATTTTTTACCACGTCGTAACTTTAAATCCAGAAATGGTGGTTTTGTGCGAAAAAAACGATTCTTTTAGGAAGGCTGTTGCTAAAGCCGACATAAGAATACCTGATGGGGCCGGTTTAATTTGGGCAAGGTGGTATTTAAGATCAAGTTTTTGGCCTCTTATTCCAAGCTTATTTGCCTTTTTCTTTCAAGAGATTGAGAGGGTAACCGGCGTGGAGTCAGTTTTTGTTCTAGCGGGCTTGTGTGAAGAGGATAAAATTCCTGTTTATTTGTTGGGAGGCACTAGAAACCAAAACCAATTAACCGCAAACAGGCTTAGAAGAAAATATAAGCGGTTGATTGTTTATGAGTCCATTTCTCATAATTATGAAATTGGGGGGGGCGAAAATATTATAAAAGACATACAGGACAAGAAGCCTGGTGTAATTTTAGTTGCTTACGGGGCTCCCAAACAAACATTGTGGATCGAATCGGTGAAGAGAAAGTTGCCGGGAGTAAAAGTAGCCATGGGAGTGGGCGGAGCGTTTGCCATAATAAGCGAAGAGAGGCCTCGGGCTCCTAAATTATTTAGGAAAATAAATATTGAATGGCTATGGAGGCTGTATCTAGAGCCCAAGAGGGCTAGGAGAATATGGACAGCGGTGGTGAGTTTTTCTTTATTAGTTCGCAAACAAAAAAGGAATTTTGATGCTTAAATAAGCTTTTATTTTGATTTTTACACAGTTTTATATAATTGACTCGAGAGCATTTCGGACTTAGGGTGAAAGGATGTTTAAAAATAATTGTAAGTTTCTTTAAAGGAGGTGAAATGCTTTATGGTTGACGAAGGTGAACAAGAACAAGGAGGTTTTATGCAAAGAATAAAGGAATCACCAAGAACTGTTTCGGCTCTGATTATAATATTGATTGTGGCTGCTGCTATTTATGCTTTCTCTGGAGAACGGTCAGGGGTTGAAGACGAGGGTTCCGTGGCTAGTTTAGATAATGTTGAAGAAGCAACTGAAGCGAATGAAGGGGGTTCAGAAGAGGTGGTTAAATCTGAAGAAGGAGGACAAGCCGAAGAGGAGGCTGACGATAATAAAGGTAGCCCGGCAGTGGCGGCAGTAGAAAGTAGTGAGGGAGAAGAAGATAAAAACACAGAACAAGTTGCGGAAGCGGAAAGAACTAATGAGGGTTTTGTTGAAGTGGCGCAAACAGGAGATGGGTACACTCATTTAGCGAGGAGAGCGGCGAACAGGTGGTTGTCGGAGAATCAGGTTGATTATGATGTTACTGACGAGCACAGAATTTTTATTGAAGACTACATTCAAAACCATTTGGGTTCTGACTCTTTAGAAGTTGGCGAAAGTCACACTGTTACTTTCGATCTGATAAAAGAGGCAGTGGCGGCAGCTGGACAACTAGAGAAAAATCAATTGCAAAACTTGAGTAAATATACTGACGCTCTTAGCTAAAATTAAAGATTTATAGGGAGAGGCAAAAAACCCTAAGTATGCAGGGTTTTTTGCTATTAAGCGAAGTAAAGTTTTTATAAAAGTCGCAATTTCAAGTCAAGTATGGCTATTATGGAGTATTAGTGTGTTTATATAAATTATGGAAAAAGAAAAAATAAGAACAAGAATCGCGCCCAGTCCTACCGGCTATCTTCATGTGGGAACGGCGAGGACAGCCTTATTTAATGAGTTAGTTGCCCTTAAACACAATGGTGATTTTATCATAAGGATAGAAGATACGGACACAGAAAGAAGCGAGAGTAAATACGAAAAAGATATTCTAGGAGGACTTAAGTGGCTGGGTATTGAGTGGCAAGAGGGACCGGACAAAGGGGGCCCGTTCGGTTCATATAGACAGTCAGAAAGATTGGCTTTATATAAACAAGCAATAAAGAAATTGCTGGAGAAAGAAGCCGCTTATTTAACTGATGAGGGTACTATAAAATTGCGAGTAAAGGAAGAAGAAGTTTTTTTTGAGGACCTTATTAGGGGAAAGGTTGAAATACATACAAAAAGTTGGGGAGGGGATTTTATAATAGCTCGCTCGATTGACAGCCCCGTTTATCATTTAGCCGTAGTGGTTGATGATGGGGCTCAAGAGATATCTCATATTATTAGGGGGGAAGAACATTTAACAAACACCGCTCGTCACATTTTGATACAAAGAGCTTTGGAGATTGAAATTCCTAAATACGCTCACTTGCCGTTATTACTTGGTAAAAATAGAAGAAAACTTTCAAAGAGAGACGGTAACGTAAGCTTGAACTTGCTCGCTTTTAGAGACAGGGGATTTAGGCCGGAAGCGATGTTAAATTATTTAGCGTTGTTGGGGTGGAATCCCAAAAACGATGAAGAGTTTTTTACTCACCGGGATTTGGTAGATGCATTTTCTGTCGAGGGAATACAAAAAGGAGGAGCCATATTTGATGAGATTAAGCTTAATTCGATAAATAAATATTATTTGAATCTTTTGGATGAGAAACAATATAAGCAATGGGAGGTAACCGGATTAAAAAATAAAATAGGGGGATTCAGCCAGAAGCCTGAATATGAGCAGAAAAAGTGGGAAGAGGCCATGAGAACGGAAAGGGGTAGAATTAGCTCTTATGATGATATAGAAGAGCTAATTTGCTGGGCTGACCCGGGCTGGAAAATTTCCAGTTCTAAAGATGCAAAGGAAATGCTAATAAGAGACGGTAAATATAATGAATTCGAAGCCGGCGAATGTTTGGTAAAACTAAAAGATTTTCTAGAAAATATTAATGAAGATGGGTTCACGGAAAAAAAACTCCAAGAAAAAACTTTGGCTTGGATAGACGACGGTGGTTTGGATAGGGGAGGGGTGTTGTGGCCAATGAGGGTGGCACTGACAGGGAAAAGACATTCTCCTGGGCCTTTCGAGGTGTCGCAGGCCTTGGGAAAAGAGCTGGTTATAAGAAGGCTCGAGGAAGCAATAAATATATTAGAAAACGGGTTGTAGTAATATTAAAATAGTGAGTATGAGAAAATTAAGACGATGGCAAAGAATTGTTTATACTATCATAGTGATTATTATTGCCGCCGGGATGATTTCTTTATCTTTCTTATAATTCACCTTCTTAATAATCACCCTGTAGGACAGTAACTATTAAGATAAACAATGGATTCTAAAACACCGAAAAGCATTGCCCGTGGTTTAGGTTTGGTTCTTGCGCTGGGCGTAATTGTGGTAAGCGGATTTATAGGCGGGGCGAATAGAGTGGAGGCTGATGTAATAGACGATCTTAGAGCAGAGTTGAAAGCCAAAAAAGAAGAATTAAAGAAGGCAGAAGACAGGATAGAAAAGTTTAAGGAGGAGATTCAAATTAAGAAAAAGGAGGCTAAAACTTTAGAACAACAGATCGATCTAATAGATGATAATATAGAACGCCTGCGACTGAACATAAATCAAACGGAACTGGAAATTCAGGAGACGAGATCGGAAATAGCGGTCACGGAAGAGGAGATAAATATAAAAGAGCAGGAGATTAGTCACCAAAAAGAGAAGCTGGCTTCGTATATAAGATCAATGTATGAACTAAATCAGCAGTCTCAGGTAGCCGTTTTTTTGGCATACAAAACTTTTTCCGAGGCCATAAACGAAACATCTACTTGGCAAGAGCTCCAAGCCAGAGGGCAAAAGGTCCTGGTGGAAATAAAGGGTTTGCGGGATGACTTGGAGAATAAGAGACAAGACCTTGAGGCGTATAAAAAAGTTTTGGAAGAGTTAAGACAACGTCAGGAAAAACAACAGGCAACGCTTGCAGCTAATAGGAACTCAAAAGAAAGAATTTTGGATTTAACCAGATCGCAAGAAGAAGAGTTTAAGAAGCTGCTTAGCGAAACCAAAAAAACTCATGAGCAGGCAGAAGAGGAGATTAAACGTCTTGATAGCAAAGTAAGGGAAGAGTTGGAAAAACAAGGTATTGCTAAGCTTCCTTCGGTCGGAGTTTTTGACTGGCCGGTTAAAACTATTTTTGGTGTTTCCTGCGAATTTCATTGTCCAGATTATCCGTACGCTTATCTACTGGGGCCGCACTCCGGGATAGATATCCCTACTTATGTAGGGACACCTATAAAAGCCCCAGCGGATGGGTATGTGGCCAGGACCCATAATGCCGGGGGGCCGGGCTATAGTTATATTTTGTTGCTACACGGTGATAATGTTTCGACTGTTTATGGACATGTTTCTGGTTTTAACATAGCGGAAGATCAAATGGTAAGCCGGGGCATGGTTATTGGCTATACGGGAGGGGTGCCGGGAACAAACGGAGCCGGGTTATCTACTGGTCCTCATTTGCATTTTGAAGTGAGAAAAAACAATGTACCTATTAATCCAAGGCTGTATCTGTAAAATATACATTATATGGATCCAGATGATGTTTTTGAATCAATAGTAATTAAAACCGTATATATTTGGGGACCTTTTTATGCGGTTTATTACTTAATCAGGTTGATTTTCAGGGAGCTGTTTACGAACAAGGACTAGACAACTGATTAAATAGTCTAAGTATATGGCAAATATTTCAGAGTTTTTATCAAGACTTCCTAAGCAAGAAGCCCTAGATTTTATTCAACAATTAGAGGGGGATTATAAATGGTATGTTATTGGTTTTGTGTTGGTGGTTATAACTATGCTGGTAACAAAGTTTATTTTTAAAACGATTAAGTGGTTTATTATTATAACGGCAGCGGCTTTTTTGGTTTTTTCATTCGCATATTATTTTATAGGATTTTAGCCATAGGCCTTCAAAGATTTTTGTATAAAAGAGGAGGGGGATAGGAGTTGGTGATTAAGTGTCCTTGTTGTTGTTAAGTTTCGCGTTAATAAATTAATTTTAAGTTTGTAGTGCCTAGTAGGTTGAAGTGATTATATCCGTAGAAAACAGAGGATCTTATTGAATCAAGATTGTTTATTAATATTATGCGACGTTGTTCAGATGTTTAGTAAAAATGAGGGGATGAGTAGTATAATCTTAGAAGGTGTCCTTGAAATAGTTAAGCAAATAAATGAAGTTAGTCGCGGCTTTTCGATTGGCGGCTCTTTTGCTAAATAAAAATCGATAAATAATTTTTATTATTATTTAAATACATATAGCCTTGGGGTAAAAATATAAAATTACTGTTTTTGTTGTTTATAAATTATAAAAGTTGTTGGTGCGGGGGGAGTTAATAAGATAAATGTTGCAACCAGATAGAAAAAAGTGATTATGGGGTGTGTTAAGAAGCATAACAATATAAAAGAAATAGAATAAGCCCATATTACCAAGCAACGGGTTAGTAAAAGGCTTTATTATAACGCCGCACATTGTATCTTATGCGACTTAGTGTGGTTATGTTTCCCATTTATGTTATCCACAGGAAGCGAACATTCAGCAAAAAAGTGTCAAGTTAAAAATAAAAATTATTATTATCTCTGTTATTTTGGGCAGTGTTTTAAATCGAGTCCTCATATAGATTGTTTCTCTCCCCTACTTAGAACGGTGAAAATATTTATTAAGAACTAAGCAAGATTTTTAAAGAATAAAAACGTAAGAATATAAATTGACAATATATAATATTATTGTTTTATATGTTTATTCTTTGATTTGGCGCAGAGACAACATTTTTGTTATCAGAGTAATCTATATGCCTAATTTCTCCTTGGTGCATTTACCGGGAGAATAACCGGCTTGAACAGCTTCTTCTTGGGAGCCAAACCATATTTGATTGGCCTCTTTGATTCTTTTACTGGATGGGCAGTCAGGGTGATGATAAAGATCAGAGTTTACACTACCGACAAATTTTTTCGTTTGGGAGGGAGCCGGCTTTTTTGAATTTTCAATAATTGCACCAGCTATTTCGGAAGAAGGAGTGGGTGACGAAGTTGATGTTGATGGTTTTTTGTCCTTTCTTGCCTCTATCCCCTGCTCCTTTAGATCTATTAGCACTTGGTTGTCGTTATAATTTTCATTTAAGTTCCCGTTATCTGCTTCTTGAAAAATTATCGGATGAGAAGAATAATAAGGAGACATTATTTTGCCAAGCTGCCAACCGGTTGCAAATACCGCCACGGTGAATAATATTTGCCATAGAAGGTATGGCTTTTTTTTAATAATGACCCAAAGTTCGGTTAGATCAATCATTATATAATAATTATGTATAAATACGCTTTTTTCCTGGGGGTGAACTCCCTTCTTTGTGCCAGCGAGTGTTTTATCTCGTTAACAAGAGAGGGGTACTCCCCCGAGATAATTATCCAGAATAAACTTTTTTTAATTATATCACTTAAAAAAAAGCTGGTGGGAAATTTTATTGATCGTTTAGGAGGGACTTTAAAAATCGCGCTGGTGATAGAAGAAAAAAATGAAGCTTTCAATTGTCAGGATTTACTTAAAGCCCTGTCCCCTGCCCCGGGAAAAATTAATGTGGGGTTCGGGTTCTTAAACGTGTCCAGAAAACAAATCCATGGCTTGGCTAAAGATTTTAAAAAAGCCTGCGGGGAAAGAGATTGTGGTATTAGATACATAATGCCGCGCGGAGAAAACACTGGCTTAAACGCCGCTCAAGTTATTTTCAATAAGCTTACTGGGCCTTCGAATCGTGAATTTACGTTTATTAAAAAAGGAAATAAGAATTATCTGGTTGTAACAGAACAGGTGCAAAATATTTCAGCTTACGAAAAGCGCGACACCAAAAGGCCGACCAGGTCAATGAAGGTTGGTTTGATGCCGCCAAAATTGGCGCAGGTGTGCATTAATCTTGTGCCCAGCCTGTCTGTTAATAAATCTACCATTTACGATCCTTTTTGTGGCATGGGAACAGTATTACAAGAAGGGTGGTTGATGGGATATAAAATGATCGGTTCCGACAAAAGTGAAGAAATGGTAAAGGCTTCACAAGAAAATTTAAAATGGGTAATCGATAATTTAAAGATTACCAATGAGGAGGTGGCACCTTTTGTCTTTAAACATGATATAAGCAAGGAAGGGCCTATTGAAACAGTATCCGGCGTTGACGCAATTGTTACAGAGCCTTATTTGGGTGAGCCTTTAAACAAATATATTTCGCGGGAAGAAGCTTGTGAGCAAGTCAAGTTTTTGGGCCAACTGTATCTTAATTTTTTCAAAAACGTAAAAGGTCTTCTAGCGAACCAAAAAGGATGGGTGGTTTTTATATTGCCGGCTTTTTTTCTTAATAAGGGCAATTATTTATTGTTTCCTAATACTTTTATTGACCAGATAGAAAATATTGGCTATAATTATCAGAGTCTTATTCCTAAAGAAATGAGAATAAGAAGAGGTTTGTCAAGGCGAGGCACTTTCCTATACGCCAGACCAAACGCTTTGGTGGGTCGAGAAATAACTATTTGGAAATTAAATTAGTTTAATATATGGCGCATAAAAAAGCAGGAGGATCAACAAGCCTGGGGCGTGATTCACAAGCTAAGAGATTGGGTGTGAAAATTTTTAGCGGCCAGAAAGCACAGGCTGGAAATGTAATAGTAAGACAAAGAGGTTCAAGCTATAGGGCCGGGTTTGGAGCTAGACAAGCCGCCGACGATACAATATACGCCGGAAAAGAAGGCGTGGTTGAATTTGTTAACAAAAAGGTAAAGCATTTTACAGGCCGATTAAAAAAGACAACGGTTATCAAAGTTGATTAGTATCGCCTGTTAGGAAGATTAAGGCTTGTCAACCATGGTTTTTTTAGGGTTAGATATTAGCTGCAGCAGCTATAAAGTTATTAAAAAGAGGGTGTCCGGTGGTTGGCCGTGATGTGAATTCAGCGTGGTATTGAACACCAACAAACCAGGGATGGTCGGGAACTTCAACTATTTCTACTAATTTGCCGTCTGGCGTAGTGCCGGCAATGCGCAGGCCCGCTTCAGCCAGTTTTTGCCGGTAATCATTATTGAATTCATAACGGTGCCGGTGCCGTTCTCTTATTTGTTTTGATTTGTAGGCTTGATAGGAAAAAGAATTTTCATCTAATACGCAATCCCAGCCGCCCAGACGCATAGTGCCGCCCTTATTTTTTATATTTTTCTGTTCTTTCATAATATTTATGACGAATTGTGAATTCTGTGATTTGTCTTTGCTTTCATCAGCAAGTTCTCGGCTGGTGGCGTGAGTGAGGCCGGCAACGTGGCGAGCAAATTCTATGACGGCTAGTTGCATGCCCAGGCAAAGACCTAGATAAGGAATTTTATTTTCTCGCGCATATTTTATAGCGTTTATTTTTCCTTCTATGCCGCGAGTTCCGAATCCTCCCGGGACAACAATGCCGCTTACGCCTTTTAATTGGGATAATAAAGAATCATTTTGGAGCTGTTCAGAATCGACCCAGCGCAGGTTAAGGTTATAATTGTTTATCCAGCAGGCCGCTTTTAGGGCTTCTATAACACTTACGTAGGTATCAAGCATGGTCGTGTATTTGCCCACCAGAGTAATAGTAAGTTTCTTTTTGTCATTTTTAATTTTGCTAACTAGGTTGTTCCAAATTTTATTATTACGATTTTTTATGTTCAGATGAAGTTTATCGGCGATAACTTTGTGTAAGTTATAATTTTCTATCATTAGGGGGACCTCATAAACGCTCGGTACTGTAGGGAGGGGCAGGATAGCCTTGGGTTCAACGTTTGTATATAAAGACAGTTTGCTGATAATGTCGTCCTTGGGAGTATGGTCAGTGCGAGCAATAAGAATGTCTGGTTGAATACCGATACTGCGCAGGTCGCGGACGCTATTCTGCGCCGGCTTTGTTTTTACTTCGTCAGAAGCTTTGAGATAAGGCAAAAAAACAACATGAATATATAAGACATTTTCGCGTCCTTCGTCCAAATGCATTTGGCGGGCAGCTTCAATAAAATGAAAGCCTTCATCATCACCAACAGTACCCCCAATTTCTACTATGTGAACGTCGTATTTGTCTTTAGAGGCGGCTTTTTTAATATGGTGCTTGACTTCATCTGTAACATGTGGAATAACCTGAACAGTTTTACCTAGATATTCCCCTTTTCGCTCCCGGGCTATGAGAGATGAATAAATTTTGCCAGTCATAACAGAAGATGCTGAAGTTAAATTTTGGTCTAAAAATCGTTCATAATGGCCTAAATCTAGGTCTGTTTCAGCGCCGTCGTCGGTGACAAAAACCTCACCGTGTTCACCTGGATTCAATGTTCCGGCATCGACATTAATGTATTGATCAAACTTTTGAATATTTACTTTTAGGCCTCGGTGCTTAAGCGCATTTCCTATTGAGGCAGCGGTTATGCCTTTGCCTAAGCCAGACAGGACTCCGCCCGTAACAAATATGTATTTAACTTGTTTATGAGGGATAAGCATTGGGTATAAGTTTAGGAACCGTTTTTTTCTGCTGTTACAGTTACTTTAATCGGCGTTTCTATGTCGGAGCTTAATTTTATAGTGGCATCATAGGTGCCAAGAGCGGTAACTGGTTTATCGATTACAATATTGCCGGCTTTGAATTTATAGGGGGTTTTTTCTGTTAGTTCTTTAGCGATTTGTGAACTGGTAATTTTGCCATATATACTATCGTCTTTTTTAACACGGGCTGAGATAGTAAGCTCCGTATCGGCTAGCAATTCAGCTCTTTTTTTTATATCTTCGAACTCCTTTTGCTGAACTATTTGTTCCTCTTTCCCCTTTTTTTGGTAATTTATAATTGTGTCGTCAGTGGCGAGAGCGGCTTTTTCTTGTGGAAATAAAAAATTCCGGGCGTAGCCTTCATTAACAGTGACTATTTCTCCAGTCTGACCCAAGGATTTTATATCCTCAAGAAGCAGAACCTTTATTCTTTTACTCATTAGTAGTTAGGTGGTTATTATAAATGCAGAATAAACGTTGGCTGTTTCTATTTCTTGTAAATCCAAGTGAGTGACAAAGGAATTACGTGGTCCATCATAGCATTTATCAATGAATTTATTCAATTTATCTTCATTGCCTTGAGCGGTAATTTTAACAGAATCATCCGGCATGTTTTTTACAAATCCGAATACTTGTAATTTTTCGGCCTGTTTCTTAGCAAAATAGCGATAACCAACGCCCTGAACACGACCGTATACTGTTATTTTAATAGTCTTAGACAATTTTATTGCTGTGATTCCAGTTCTTGGAAAGCTCTTGTCAAGGGTTCGTCTTCTTCTGTATCGTGTTTTTGCTCTACCATAATGGTCGGCTCTATCCCCTCTTCGTTAATAGATCTGCCGTTAGGCGTGTACCATTTAGCTACTGTTATTTTCATACTCGAACCGTCGTTCAGTTTGATGAATTCCTGAACGGATCCTTTCCCGAAAGTTTTGGTGCCTATAATTGGGACTTTTAGCTGATCATTAAGGGCACCAGCTAGGATTTCGGAGGCGGAAGCCGAGCCTTCATTAACCAGAACAACCAAAGGGATGCCGGCCAGAATATTTTTTCCTTCAGCGCAGTGCTTCTTTTCCGTAACGCCTTTTTCTATAACAACGATCGTGTCTTCCGACAAAAAACGGGAGGCAATGTCAACAGCTGCTTCTAAAAATCCACCCGGGTTGTTACGCAGATCAAGAATCAGGCCGCTTACATTTTGGCGTGATACTTCTTTGGCAATATTAAGAAATTGTTTAGAGGTGTCTCCGTTGAAGCTTTTAACAGTAATGTGAGCGATGTTATTTTCATTTATTCCTAAAGAAACACTTTCTATTTCTATAATGTCTCTAACTATAGTGACGGTTTCTGGTTCGGAGGAGTTTTTGTGGAAAATAGATAATTTTATAGGCTGTCCAATAGGACCCCTAATTTTTTGCACAGCTTCATCGAGAGTAGTGTCTTGGGTTATAGGATCATCTCCTATTTTGAGAATAACATCCCCTTCTCTGATACCAGCCCTTTCGGCCGGAGAGTCGGCTAGGGGCGAAATGACTGTTATAACACCGTTTCTGATTCCAATCTCCATGCCAGCCCCGGAAAAACTGCCGGTGATGTTTTCTTCAAATTGCTTTGTTTCTTTGGGGGGAGTAAAAACCGTGTAAGGGTCTCCGGCGGCGTTAACAAGGCCAGAAATGGCACCATAAAAAAGTTTTTGATCGTCTAGTTCACCTATAAAATTAGCGTGGAGCTTGTCCCAGGCTTCCCAAAAGGTCGGATAGACAAGCTTGCGTTCACCATTTTCTACCGAAACAAAATTAACAGTGGAAACAGGCAATTTAGCCGCGGGAATAACATAACGCCCGATGAAAATACCGGCTAAAAGGAAAAATACTGACAGCAATATTCTTTTGGATAGCATGTTCTTATTTTGAGGCATGACTATATTTTTATCTGTTTCTGCTTTCATCCGAAAGGTTTTTGGCTTATTTACAAATTTTTATATGGAGATCTTTAAGCTGCCTGTTTGATGCTTCGGAAGGCGAGCCCATCATTACGTCTTGAGCTTTGCCGTTTTTGGGGAATGCGTAAATTTCCCTGATATTGGGTTCGTTCCATAAAACCATTAAAAGCCTATCTATGCCTGGAGCCATGCCGCCATGAGGAGGAGCTCCATAGTTAAAGGCTCTAATCATGGCTCCGAACTTCTTGTCCACCTCTTCTTTAGTAAATCCGGCTATGGAAAATGCTTTGTACATGATGTCGGGCCGGTGATTGCGAATAGCTCCGGAGCTTATTTCATAGCCATTCAAGGTGAGATCATATTGATAACCCAATATGGTAGTAGGATCTTCGGCTTCCAGTCCTTCTAACCCTCCCTGGGGCATACTGAAAGGATTATGAGAAAAATCAATTTTACCCTCTTGTTCGTTATATTCATACATGGGGAAATCAGTAATCCAACACCAGGAAGCTAGGTCCTGATCGGCGAGGTTTTGTTTTTTGGCTATTAGTTTGCGAACTGCGCCTAGAGCCTGGCAGGCGGTTTGCCATTTGTCGGCCACGAAGAAAATCGCGTTTCCTTTGTGAGCTTCCAGCCGTTTAATAATCAGGTTGGTCAAGTCTTCGCCTAAATATTTAATTATAGGAGAGGAGGGCTTGTCTTTAATAAGAATATAGGCCAAGCCGGAAGCGTTGTGGGTCTTAGCCTCATTGGTTAATTCTTCAATATCGCTACGGCTAAAAGAAGCGCCATTTTCAACACGGAGGGCTTGAACAAATCCGCCTTTCTCCAGAACATCGGCAAATTGTTTGAATTCACAGCCTTTGATTTGTTTGGAGATATCGACTATTTCCAGACCATATCGCAAATCAGGCTTGTCACTGCCGTATTTTGAAATAGCTTCATGCCAGGAAATGCGGGGGAACGGCTGGGACTGTATTTTTTTATCGCTAAATTTTTTAGTGAGATTAGTCATTAGGGGTTCAATTACGGCAAATACATCTTCTTGTTCGACAAAACTCATTTCCATGTCAATTTGATAAAAATCTCCGGAGTGTCGATCCTGGCGGGGGTCTTCGTCGCGAAAACAAGGAGCTATCTGAAAATATCTGTCCAGGCCACCAATCATCAGAAGCTGCTTGAACTGCTGAGGCGCTTGCGGCAAAGCGTAAAACTTACCGGGATAAAGTCGGCTGGGGATAAGAAAGTCCCTGGCCCCTTCGGGGGAGGAGTTGGCTAGAATCGGGGTCTGCACTTCGGTGAATTGGTTGTCTTTCATATATTGGCGAACGTAAGTTGTTAGCTCATCCCGGCGGCGCATCATTTTTTGAAGGCGCGGATGGCGCAAATCCAAAAATCGGTATTTAAGCCTTAGTTCTTCGTTTACGTTAGTGCTTGTCTCTATTAAAAAAGGAGGGGTTTTGGAGGTACTGATAATTTCAAGATTATCTACCAATAGCTCAATTTCTCCTGTTTTTACTTTGTCGTTAACCATGTCAATCGGTCTTTCGGCAACAATACCCTCGACCGTGATAACATATTCACTTTTTATGCCGCTTATTTTTTGCCAGGATTCTTTGTCTTTGCTGGGATTAAAGGCGAGTTGAGTTATCCCCCATTTGTCTCTTAGGTCAATAAAAACCAGGTTGCCATGATCGCGTTTGTTTTGCACCCAGCCGCTTAAGCGGGCTCGCTCGCCAACATTTTTTTTGCTGAGCTCGTTGTTAGTATGAGTGCGATACTGGTTAACGCTGATGGGTCTTTTACCTTTGATATTCATGTAATAAAGCGTAGTCGAGAGAAGCAATGATAGCAATGTTGCTTTGGATATTATTTCTCAGGAGAATAAAAATAAAGATTTTTTTATTGTCATTCTCCTGGGTCTTACCGGTCTTCACGATCGGTAAAGGTCGTATACCCAGGATTCGCCCCGCTCCTTCGGACGGGGTTTGATTGTCGGTCCTGTATGTAATACACGGACCAAGAAAGGAACACTGCGCGTAAAACGCGCATTCCTCTTATGTAAATGTGCTATTTACCTGAGAGGAATACGCGGTTTTGGGCTGACAAAAGAATTTTGAGAGAACGTAAAATTATAAATCACTGATGTATTTTTGCAAGGGCGTTGCTTTCGTTTATGTCCGTATGTGTTCTCAAACGATTCGTGACGAGGAGTTAGTTACAAAATCTGGCAAGCCAAATAATGAAGCTAATTGTATCATGTAAGCAGTAGATTTACACGACAGTCCTTGCGCTCAAGAGACAGGAAGCCGAGACTGCCTGTCCTGTAGTTGCGATAAGGCTCCTCCCCACCACAAATCATTTGATAACAATAAAGTACAAATGACCGGTTATTATAGCGGTGGGTTTATTTTATGTCAAATTTATATTTTAATATATTTATTGTATATTTTTATTATAGGCTTAAATAAGCCTATAATTAATAAGCGTGGGGGTTGTTGCTTATTTATGTTTTTGGAGAAAAATTTTATATGGCTAAATAATCGCGCCAGCGCAGATAAAGATCTTTGGTAGCCAATATGTCACGGCCGTTATAACGAGCAATGTCTAGGCATTTCCCTTTTTTAAAGAATGGGGCTACCTGATCACCGTTGATGTCTTCTTTGGGGCTGTCAATACCGAAAGCACGCGTCCAGAGATGAAGGCTTCCCTTTTGTCTCACGGCGCCATAAAAAGTAAGCTGGTCAAGCAGGTCAATGTGTTTGGCGTTGCTGAATTGGGAGTTTAAATATCTGTTAGACATTAAGTTTTTAGTTGGCTTTATTTGATGGATAGTTGATCGGACCAAGATAAAGGGAATGTCAAACGAGCGGCCGTTAAAAGTCACAAAGGTGTCATATTTTTTGGCCCCTTCCCAAAACTGCTCCAACATATCTTTTTCGCTGACAGGCTTGAAACGAATATTTTCTTCAACCAGTTCTTTAGTCTTGTTTTTGCTTTTATGCGGCTGGTAATAAACAACCCCCTGATCACGCTCTACGTCAAAGACCCCCAGGGCGACTATCTGACTAGTTAAAGGAGAGAAGCCTAAATTATCCTTTACCTGCCGCAATAATTTTTGCTTTTCTTTAGGTTGATTAGTTTCCTTGTTAATCCATTGGGTGAGTGTTTCTTGGGTCTTTTTATCCATTTTGGCATAGTCCTCCCCTACCGTTTCTATGTCCAGGACGAGTGTGGGCATATGTGAATTTTACATTGATATTGAGGCTGTTGCTAGGCTTTGATATTTCTTAACGCGGAAGTGGTTTAAATTTGACAGTTTTTTGTTTAAGTTTTAAAAAATAACGATACCGAGCAGATTTGACAGATTGTACTTTGAAAGGAGAAGAAAATGTGTGAAAAAGAAGGAATGTGGAAAGAGCTTCTCGAAGCCGGTCAAATAGGTAATAATGTAAAGTCTGGTTTTATGGAGGTGCCTGGAGGCTGGCTTTTAAGAACCATTGTCAGTACGCACAGCGGGAATCCGGTATGTGAAATTATTTTTGTGTCGAGGCCAGATGGTTGTTTGACATTTGGTGTAAAGTGGGAAGCTCTTCCCGACAAGGGCGTTGGCCAGGAAGAAACCTACGTTAGGTCTGATCGCATATCTGTTCCTGACGGATGGATTGTACGCGTTGTGATTTGGAGAGATGGAGCCGGCGCTGATGTGAAGTTCATACGGGTGCATGATCTACATCATGAATGGAGGCTTGGTTAAAAAACGGTTGTTCTTTTTCAGAGTTGTTTCTTATTTGATGTAGCGCTTGGCCTCGATCTCACATTGATGAGAGCGGGGCTTTTTTGTTACAACTTGGTGCGCTCAGATATAGCCACCTGGAACACCGTTATACGCCAATTAAAAGCGATTCATGCAATTTTTGCACCTCTTATCTCCCGTAGTTATTGACACGTATAATTGTGTGTGCTATAAACACATGTTCTTTCTCAACATAAGGAGAATTGCCATGTAGATTACAGTTGCGTTCCCGACCACTGTATGTAGTCTGTTTCTCATCATAGGGAGTAGACCAATGGTTCCTTGTCCTGTTCTGCGTGGTAGTGACCTGTCTCCCGTTCATCACTCCCCGGACAATGGTGTTCATGCGGATATTGGCCACGGTGCCGACAAGAAGCACGTTCGCTTTGAGGGCCAGACCACGTTACCGGTCTTCCGTATCGGCGGTCGCCCCAGCTATGCGAACGATGCCCGGTTGGCCAAGATGGGCGGCTCTTTCCGCGGCTAGTTCTCCTTCAACCTCAACGCCCCTAGTAGCTCAATGAGCGAACGGGGCACTTTTTTATAAAACATTTTGATTATCTGTTCACGGACTCCACCTAAACGCCCCCAAAATGAGGATAAAGAGGGCGCCGTAGACTAAACGTCCCATTAAAGGGATATGGTTATTTTACCTCTTTAGAAGATTTATCTCTATTTCTTAGCACATTTAATTGTTTTTGAATTATGGCCCGCGCATCCACTATCGCATTAACATCAGACCTCCCATCCTTTGCGTGTGTGTTTACTCCTTGTCTGACATCTTCGGCTGGAATGGTTAGAGTGTCTTTGTGTATTTTATCAAAATGATTTTTTGCCACGTCTGCTCTCTTTCCTATTTGGGCCAGTGCTTTGCTGATTACATCCATTGTTGCTCGTACATAGGTTTCAATCTCTATTCTTTTTCTATCAGAACGCCAGCCAAGATAACCAAATATTGCACCAACTACCCCAACAATAAAACCTGCAATACCAACAGCTAAACTTATTTCAACAAGCATACCCCCCCCTAAACTAAAACTGCCGTATAAGACAAGGTGTCCTATGGCCTTTACAGCGAGGCAACATGCCCAGAGAGGTACAATATCAAGAAGGGGCGATTCCAAGAAATTTTATTTCAGAGGGTTTAGAATACGACGCTAATTCCTTATGGAACCGGCGCATTGCGCTTGTCGTGGACATATTAACATCTGTTTCGACAAAAACAGAAAACACTAAGACTGATATGTACAACTTGGTGCGCTCAGAGGGAATCGAACCCCCAACCGTTGGCTTAAAAGGCCACTGCTCTGCCAATTGAGCTATGAGCGCGTAATAGAAACTTAAAACTTGAAATTAAAAAGTCAAAGGTGTCTTATGGTTTATGTGAGTGTTGGTTTAATGCGCATTATATGTTATACTGTAATGTAATCACTTTTACAAGTTACTAAGGTTTTAAAATATTATGAAAAAAATAGTATATGCGGCAGGCGCCATGGCAATAGTTCTAGCGGTAGGCGTTTTGTCTTTAGTCGGTAGCCAGGGGGAAGCGGCAGGGATTACATTTATTGGTCGAGGTGTAGTAAAACCTGGAGGAGCGTCCGATCATATAAATGTTTACTGGACTCATGTGCCAAGTTCAGCGGAGAGAATTAGAGGTTTGAGAAGCGATGTTATTACCAGCAGCGCGACAATTTATAACTGGGAGAGGCAAAGCGATAATAGTTTGGCTAAAGTGGAAACAACCAGTTTGGCAACACCCGGAAAAGAAGTGGTTGTTAGAGGAACTTTGCTAGATGACGACCGAGTAACGGCGGCGTGGGTTGTTAAGAATTATCGACAGTTTAAGGTAGAAGGGACTGTCCAGGGGGTAGATTTGGACACCGGTAGTTCTGATGAGGGGTGGATAACTGTTAATGTCACCAGTTCGAAAATGAGATATATAGAGCCAGAGCGAAACTTTAAGCAAAGCCAAATAAAATCTAAAGATATCCGCTTTAGAGTAAACGGGCTGACTTCGATAACGGCTTTAGGGAAAGCCAAACACCTGGATGAGGTTTCGGAGAGTCAGCAAAATGTCAGGCTTGAGGGAGAATTGCAAGACGAAGGTGTTTGGGCGGCTAGCAAGGTTAACGAGCTATAGGATTAATATTATAAGATTTTAAAACACCCGCTTTAACAGGCGGGTGTTTTTATAACCAGCTTCTCTTAGAAGCCGTGAATTCCTCGAGCAACTTCTTCTGACGACGTGATATTCTTTTGGGAATAGATACGTTGACTGTAATTATATGGTCGCCGCGCGTTCCTCTGTTTATTTCCGAAAAACCTTCGCCGCTTAGTTTTATTTCCTGGTTTGGCTGCGTGCCGGCTGGTATTTTTATATCTTTCTCCCCCGTGAGAGTTTCGGTTTTCTTTTTGGTGCCCAAGATAGCTTCAATAAAGGAAATTTTTAGTTCTGATCTGATGTCGTTACCGTCGCGGACAAGGAGGGGGTGTGGTTGGACATGAACAGTGACGTAAAGATCTCCTGGCTGTCCGTGTCCAGCTGGTGACTCCCCCGCCCCACTTATAAAAACAGACTGTCCGTCGGCTATGCCCGCGGGAATATCAACAGTGATAGTTCTGTCTGTTAGTTCTCTTCCTTCACCGCGGCAATTTTTGCATGGTTTTTCGGCAACTTTGCCCTCCCCATGGCAATTGTCACAGGTGGTTCTCTGTTGAAAAACACCTAACATGGTTTGACGGGCAGAAGTTACTGTTCCACTGCCCTGACACACCTTGCAGGTGGATATAGGGGTGCCTGGTTCAGCGCCGTTGCCGTGACAATGAGAACAAGGACGATAAAGCCTGGTTTTTACATCTTCTTTTTTCCCTTGGGCCGATTCTTTAAAATTGATAGTGACGTCAACCTGAATGTCATTGCCTTTTCTGGTTCTTTGTCTGGTCTGTCCGCGACTAAAGAATTGATCAAAGATGGAACCAAAATCTCCCAAGTCTTCAAAGTTTATATTAACACCGCCGCCGCTAAAGGGGTCAAAGCCGGGTCCACTAGCGTTTTCAAAGGTTTGTCCAAAACGATCATACTGGGCTCGTTTATTGCTGTCACTTAAAATTTGGTAAGCGGCGTTTACCTCCTTAAATTTTTCTTCATTACCTCCGTCCTTATCGGGATGGTATTTATGGGCCAGACGGCGATAGGCCCTTTTTATATCGTCTAGAGAGGCGTCTTTATCGACTCCAAGAACTGTATATGGATTGTCCATAAGACATAATAATTACTTGAGAATGAGAAGAATGCAATACTTTCCTGTTTCTGTCCTTTACAGGGTTAATCTTTCTACTTTTTCTGTTGATTGGACAAGATACAGGAAATGCAGACGTCTCATGAGATAGACCAGGGCAATAATTATTACCACAACCAGCCAAGCGAAGAGGGGGATGAGAATGCGAGCAAACAACAGAACGATCAGAAACAGGGATAAAACGGTAATTAGAGGATAAACGGAAAGGATGTTATTAATTACTCTATTTAACAGGTCGGTAATCATTCGCGGGGCTTGGTTAATGTCTGAAAATGAATAAAATAATGACAAGGTATTGTTTTCTGGGGTTTGTCCGTCGATAGGCGATTCGGAGGGTAATTTGTCGTTAGGGTGGATGTTAAACACGGATTCATTAAGAGGGTTGTTCTTGAAAAGAGGCACGAAGATTTCGATTACTTGACTAATCGATTGTTCTGGAATAACAACATGGCTGGCTTTAACTGCTTCCATGAGATTATTAAGAGACAATCCGGCCCAGCAAACTACTAAAGCTAATAAAGCGTATTTGGAGTTGGGGTAAAAAGTTCTTAGGAAGCTGGGTTTAATACTGTTAGAAAGAGAGCTAGTGCTGTGGTGCCGAGACGACATGATAATAAGGAGAAGAATCGGGGCGGCGGCTATTGAGCCAACAGAGAATCGCCCAATGATTATTAAGAGAAGAGCAACAAGCAAAGTGACTCCTGTGACCGTGTTTAGTTTTTTTACAAGTGACAAATTGATAACCAGTAGCGCCGACCAGATGAAGCCGCCAACAATCGTGCCTATGATTATAACCGGATATTCAACGAGATTAGGCAGGTACGATAGGCGCCAAAAGAGCAGGGCCGTGCACAGAATTAAAGACCCTCCTAAGATATACTCTTTCCGTCTGGTTGACATGCATGTATTCTAACACGAATTAGTTATCTTTATCTGACTTTTTTTCTTCTGCTGACCCTTCAACCACGTTTGGCTGTTCGGAGCTTTCTGTTTGGGATTGATTAGGAGAAGCTTGCTGGTTGGCCTGATACATTTTCTCCCCTATTTTTTGAACCGCGTTTGATAGCTCTGAAGAAGTTTTTTTAATAGCTTCAAGGTCATCAGAGTCTTTGGCCTTTTTTAGGGCTGAAATTTTATCTTCTATGTTTTTTCTGGTATCAGCGTCAATTTTATCTTTGGCATCAGCGAGGGATTTTTCGGAAGCATAGATCAGTTGTTCTGCTTGATTAATGGTTTCAATTTTTTCCTTTTTCTTCCTGTCTTCATCAGCATGCCTGGCAGCGTCCTGCTTCATGCGCTCTATTTCCTCCGGATTTATACCGGAACTGTCCTCTATCTTGATACTTTGTTCTTTAGAAGTAGCTTTATCTTTAGCAGATACATTTAAGATTCCGTTCGCGTCAATGTCGAAGGTCACTTCAATTTGGGGAACGCCACGAGGCGCAGGCGGGATACCGTCGAGAATAAATCTGCCAAGTGATTTGTTATCAGCGGCCATTTCCCTTTCTCCCTGAAGAACGTGTATTTCAACTTGGGGCTGGTTGTTGGCAGCGGTAGAAAATACTTGCGATTTTTTAGTGGGAATAGTCGTGTTTTTTTCTATTAGAGAAGTGCGGACGCCGCCAAGCGTTTCAAGGCCGAGGGTCAATGGCGTAACATCAAGCAAGAGAACATCTTTAACGTCTCCTTGTAATATACCGCCTTGAGTGGCCGCGCCAATAGCCACTACTTCATCTGGGTTAATACCCTTGTGAGGCCTTTTATTGAATAGTTCTTTTACCGCTTCGGCAATTTTGGGCATACGAGTCTGTCCGCCAACGAGGATAACTTCATCTATGTCTTGGGGGGTGAGGTTGGCTTTTTTAAGAGCCTCTTTAGTAATTTGAATGGAGCGTTCGATGTGTTCATTGGCGATCTCTTCCAGTTTGGCCCTGGTTAGGGTTAGGACAAGGTGCTTTGGTCCTGATGCGTCGGTGGTAATGAAAGGCTGGTTTATTTCCGTGGAAACGGATGAAGACAATTCTACTTTGGCTTTTTCAGCAGATTCTTTGAGGCGCTGAAGAGCCATTTGGTCTTTGGACAAGTCTATGCCTTCCTGTGATTTAAATTCTTTAACTATCCAGTCGATAATTAATTGATCCAAGTCATCACCTCCCAGGTGAGTGTCGCCGTGGGTGCTTATTACTTCAATAGTGTTTTCGGAAATATCAAGGACTGAAATATCAAAGGTGCCGCCTCCGAAGTCGTAAACTACCACCTTCTCATCTTTTTTCTTATCTAGACCGTAGGCAAGAGCGGCCGCGGTCGGTTCATTTATAATCCGCCGGACGTTGAAGCCAGCGATAGTGCCCGCGTCTTTAGTGGCTTTTCTTTGGGAATCATCAAAGTAGGCAGGGACGGTAATTACAGCGTCGGTGACCGTGTCTCCCAGTTTGCTTTCAGCGTCGGCTTTAATTTTTTGAAGAACAATGGCCGATATTTCCGCGGGTCTAATCCATTTATCGCCAAATTGGATCTCTACTCCCCCATCTTTACCTTCACGAATATTGTAGGGAAGGAGGTCTTTATCCCTTTGGACCACTTCGTCATTGAACTTTCGGCCAATTAATCTTTTGGCGGAAAAAATTGTGTTTTGAGGATTAACGACGGCCTGCCTTTTGGCTAATACTCCTACCAATCGCTCGTTTGATTTGTTTATAGCCACTATCGAAGGAGTGGTTCTATTACCTTCACTGTTTTCAAGAATGGTTGGTTTGCCTCCTTCAACACAGGCAAAGGCTGAATTGGTTGTTCCTAGATCTATTCCTATTATTTTGCTCATAAGTTTAAGTGATATAAAAGTTAATAATATTATTTATTTAGCCACTTTAACCTGGGCCGGCCTAATAACCGAGCCATTCAAAAGGTAGCCTTTTTGTAAAGTTTCTTTAATAAATCCACTTTTTACTTCTTTGGACTTAACCCTGGCAACTGCTTCATGAAGACTAGGATCAAATTCTTTTTTATCTGATTCTATGGCAATAACGCCCATTTCCGCAAGTGTTTGTTCTAATAACTTAGATATTTGCAGAACACCTTTTGTCCAGGCATGTTTAGATAATTCCGGCGGGATATGTTTAGTCATTGAGTTGAAATTATCGGCCAGGTTCAAAAGAGGTAAAATGAGAAGCTGTTTTTGTTGTTGGCGCTCTTGTTCGCTATTGGCGCTAATGCGTTTGCGGTAATTATCCATTTCAGCAATGGCTCTTTTCCAGCCTTCTAAGTATTCCTGTTCTCGGTTTGTAATTTGCCCATGGATGTTAGTGGAGTGAATCATATGCTTATGGATTATTAAGAATTTGTGACATTATCTCAAGAATTTCAATATTGCGATCGTACGACATTCTTTTGGGTCCGACAATTGCCATGACATACTGATCGTTATCTTCACTGGTGAGCGTCCGGGCAAGAATACTGGTGTGAGTTGTGTTTAGATAAGGGTTTTCACAGCCTATAAAAATAGCTACCTGGTTAGTGGTTAGCTCTGCTAAAGATTTTAGATAATTTTCCAAGCCGCTTAAAACGACAGCCGTTTCATAGATGGCCTCAAAGTCGTTTTTGGTTATGTTTGATAAAAGCTCGTTTATGCCGGCTTCGTGTATTTCACCCGTGGACATCCAGGCAACCATGGCCGGGGCGTGGGTATAATTGGACAAAAACATAGCGGCGGCCCGGGCTAAAGGGCTATGCTCGCCAGACATTGATTCTATTTTTTTTGAGAGAGTAAGTAAGCGTCTTTTGTTAACAAGGTTAGATTTAATTTGATTAACATAATGACGATAGCCTTTGTCAGTCGGGGTACGTCCCGAGGAAGTGTGAGGTTGGTCCAGGTACCCTTCTTTTTGGAGTTCATTGAGAGTGCTGCGAATAGTCGCTGAACTTAGCGAGAAAAAGTCATCCTCAACCAGATGAGAACTGGCCACAGGCTGAGCTGTTTTTATATAGCGTCTAACTAGAGCATTTAGAATTCGCGAGGTTCTTTCGTCCATGATGATTAATATTTAGATGTTAGCACTCTAACATTTAGAGTGCTAGTCCGCAAGTTTCTTTAGGCCTTGTTTAAAGTAGTAGAAATAATAACTCGGGAGGCGTTATTGGGGTTGATAGAGATGTCGGTAATGATGTGGTTAGGGGTGGGCAGGGCTAGTGAATTCCAGGTTTTTCCCCCGTCTTCAGATCGGTAAAATATGTTGTGGACGGCAACGAAAATTCTAGAAGGGTTGGTAGGGCTAACAGAAACAATAGAGCTGATAATCGGCGTGGAGGTGCTGATTGGCAAGCGAAGATCAATCCATGTTTTGCCTCCATCGCTGGTGGCGGAAGCGCCAAAATTAGTGCCAATAACAATAGCCTCGGGAAATTGTTTGATGAGGGTGAAATCGAGAAGAGTCAATCTTTGGTGACGCGGGTTTAATTTTTCCTGCTCGTCTTCGAAAAAGCGAATAAGCTCTCCGCGTCTGGTAAGTAGAAAAATTTCTCCTTCCCGGTGGGGAGAAACCTCCATTTTCTTTACTGGGCCTTTGTCGTAAGGAAGTCTATTCCAGGTCTTGCCTGACTGCTCTCCGGAAAGTAAATTGCCCGTGTTGGTAATGGCATAAACATGTTCATTGTTAAAAGGGTCAATTTTTAGGTGAGACACGTAGATGGGCTGGGGATCGGGAGCTTTAATAAATTCTATTTTTTGTTTCTTTTCTTCTTTAGAAGCCGGTACAGTTAAAATCTTTTCCCAGCTTTTAGCTTGGTCGAGACTGCGCATGACCACGCCATCACCGTTATTGCTGCTGCCCGATATAATAATTATATGGTTAGCAAGTTCAGCTATTGATTCTACTGATGCCAAGGGGTGATTGATCGCTTTCCAGTTTTTGCCTTCATTTTCGGATACATATATTCCTCTTCTACGAGCGACGGCGTAAATTTTTTGAGGATTGTTCGGAGAACGAACAAGCTCGGAAAAATTAATATTTGCTATATGGTTAGTTAAATCTTCCTCTTCAGCTTCAAGAATGACGGATTGATCAAACTGCGCTCCCCCGCTGGTTGAAATATAGGTTCCTCCGGAGGGAATTGCCTGTTCCTTATTTGCGCATCCAATTAATTGAAATGAGCCTAGAAAAACAAATGGAAGGATTACGAATGTGGTAATGCGTGTAGGCGATTTACTCATACTGTCGTATAATGATATGCGTAAGGATATCATGAAGCACGCTCTTGTTTCAAAAGATGTAAAATGGGTTAATATCCAAAGTCCGACGGCGGAAGAGTTGGCTGATTTTGTCAGAGAGACAGACATCGACAAAGAAGATGCTGAATTCATGGCCCATATTCATCAACGGCCGGAGGTTGCGGTAAAGCCTCACTATATTTTACTTCTTCTTAATGTTCCTGTCTTTGACCGCAAGTTGAGAGTAACGATGGGGGCTTCTTTGTATTTAGTAATTAAGGAAAAAGAATTGTTTAGTTTGCACTATGATCCGATTATCTCGGTTGACAGTGTGAGAAAAGGTTTTGAATCGTCTTTGGAGAAACAAGAAGATTATTTTGGGGAAGATGCTTTAAGCTTATGTTTATATATAGTCAACTCTATATATAATGACGCATTTAGGAAGCTGGACCGGCTTAGCAAACATATTGATATTGCCGAAGACGCTGTGTTTTTGGGTAATGAGCGCAAAATGGTGGAAGAAATAGCTATTTTAACTAGAGATGTGATGGATTTCAGGAGGGTAATCAGACCCCATACAAGTATTTTTAGGGGGCATATTAATCATTCTTTTTTAACACCGGAAAACTCATTGAGGTGGGTAAGGGTGCATGGATTGTTAATGAAAATGTGGGAGCATTTGGAAAGCATGTTTGAAAGTGTTAAAGAGCTGAATAACACAAACTCCACCTTGTTACAGCACAAAGAAAATGAGTTGCTTAGAATCTTAACGCTTTATTCAATATTGGTGATTCCGATGATTTTGCTGGTGGATCCTTTTTTTACGCCTGGGGCAGCAGACGCTAATATTATCGATAAGGTCTTTTTCTGGATGGTCATAGGGGTATTGGTTATGGCCTTAATATTCATAGGTTTAAGGTTTCGTAAAAAAAGGTTCATTTAGAGTTTGTTTTATACTTCCACCAGGTGATTCCAGGTTTTTTGAAATAATTTTACGGATGAAGAAGGGTTAGGAAAAACAACAATAATACACAGTTTATCCACGTGCACGAGTTAATGAGCGAGGGTATAATTCAAGGTGTTTAGTTAACGGGTCGTATATCCAACGTTTTAAACCTTCATGTCTAAAAGCGCAGATAATAATCAGCAATCGGGTGTTATTAGAATTCCACCCCATAATTACGAAGCGGAAGAGTGTGTTTTGGGGAGTCTCCTGATAGACAAGGACGCGATAATGAAAATTGCTGATTTTTTGTTACCGGAAGATTTTTATAAAGAAACTAATCAAAGGATCTATGAGGGCATCTTTGATTTGTACAGTAAGGGGGAGCCCATAGACGTAGTGTCTTTGGCTAATTGGATGAAAGAAAGGAAAAAATTAAGTCTTGTCGGGGGGGAGGCGACTATAGCTCATTTAGCCACGGTGGTGCCTACGGCCGGCAACGTAGCTCATTACGCGAGAATTGTTCAGAAGTGTTCTACCTTGAGGAGATTGATCGCGGCGGCAGCTAATATAAGCGAAATGGGTTTCGAGGAAGAAAGGGAAATTGAGGAGTTGCTAGATGAGGTAGAAAGAGAGCTTTTTTCCGTTTCTAGAGAACACAGAAATGTAAAGTTCACCAAAATATCAGAGGCTCTTGAGGAGGCTTTTGAGCGCATAGATAAATTGCACAAGGGGGAGAAGGGATTAAGGGGTGTTCCCACAGGTTATTTTGATTTGGACAAAAAATTGGCCGGTTGGCAGAGGTCTGATTTAATTATCTTGGCCGCTCGTCCTTCTTTAGGTAAGACAACTTTAGCGTTGGATTTCGCCAGAAGCGCGGCTTTGAGCGGAGTGCCGGTGGGCATTTTTAGTTTAGAGATGTCTAAAGAGCAATTGATAGACAGGATGCTGGCGGCCCATGCTCACGTCGATCTTTGGCGAATGAGAACGGGAAAATTAGAGGCGGGCGGCGAGTTTGATGATTTTAGTCGTCTGGGTCACGCTATGGGCGAGTTGTCAGAGGTCCCCATATATATAGACGATCAGGCTTCAAATAATGTCATGGGGATGAGAACTATGGCAAGAAGGTTGCAGGCTGATCATGGGCTGGGATTGATGATAGTTGACTATTTACAGCTGATGGAATCCAGCCGTTATAAGGATAATCGGGTTCAAGAAGTGTCGGATATATCAAGGGGGTTAAAAAAGCTGGCCCTTGAATTAAATATACCAATAATTGCTTTGTCACAGTTATCAAGAGCGGTTGAATTGAGAACCAGCCAGCGTCCCAAGCTTTCTGATCTTCGCGAGTCGGGCAGTATTGAGCAGGACGCCGATGTAGTAATGTTTATTCACTATGAGCCTGATGATGAAGACGCATACGAGAAAAACGAGGTACGCGATATAGCTTTGTTGATAGAAAAACACAGAAACGGACCAATTGGAGAGGTGCCTTTAAGATTTCATACCAGGTATGTTACTTGTCTTTCGCCTCAAGATGATTATGAGCTGGAAGAAAATGTTGAGCAGAAAAACAAAGGCGTAAATAGTGTTGAGGAAGAAAAAGTTTCAGTGCCAACAGGTTGATTGTTAGATGGAAAAATCTTGATTGAATGGCTTTTCTTAAAATGTAAGATTGTCGTTTGCTGTTAAAGCACATACTATTATGGGATTAAATATATGACGACTATATTACCAAGAGCGGTTAGGGATTTGAGCCAAGAACTAATGCGGTTACCAAGTGTTGGCCCTAAAACTGCGCGGCGGCTAGCAATTCATTTGTTAAGACAACCCCCTAATGTGGTGATAAACCTGGCTGATAAATTAAAGAACCTTCACGATAACGTAAGTATTTGCGAGAATTGCTACAACTTGTCAGAAAAAGATGTTTGTGAGGTTTGTAATGATATAGGGAGAGATAAATCGATCATTTGCGTGGTGGAAAATCCGCTGGACGTAGAGGCTATAGAAAGAACCGCTTCTTATGATGGTGTTTACCATGTTTTGGGGGGCGTGCTTTCTCCTTTAGAAGGAATTGGCGAAGAGCATTTAACTATAAATGAACTGGTTGCTCGGATAGATAAAGGAGAGGCAAAAGAATTAATAATGGCCTTAAATCCAACCGTGGAAGGTGAGGCCACTATTAGGTATATAATAGAAAACATAAATAGTGAGGAGGTAAAAATTTCCCGTTTAGCCAGAGGCTTGCCAACCGGCGGAGACATTGAATACGCTGATGCCACCACTATAAAGGCTTCTATTGAGGGCAGGAAGTTTTTATAGAAATTGGTCTGTTTTGTTTAAGCGAGCTAAATAATGGACAGAGACAGAAAAGCGCTAAAAAGAAGGCTGATTATTATTCTTTTGGGGCTGCTTTTACTGAGTGTGATTATTTTGTTGATTGGTCCCAGTGGTTTAAGAACACAGGTTTATACGGGCAATAAAAATTTAGGGGAGGGAGAGGTTGTTTATCTGGAAAATATAATTTTTGCCCCAGTAATAGCGTTATATGACGAGGCGGTTGACTTTTTCAGGCCAAGTAATTTTCGCGACTTTGATTGGCCCGGGTTTGGGTGTCTTTTTTTGCCAAATAATCAAGCCCGCATACCAATTAAGTGGCTTAGAGAAAAGTCTTCATATTGTTATTAGCCACTTGCTGCTAAATCTCGATATTGTCTCTCTATTTAGTTTTGATACTGGTAATTTTTACTTGCGTGTAGGGTTGTCGGTGACCGTAATAGCGGTGGTAGCGTTTTTTCGGTTTCATTTTTACGCCGGTAATTTTTTTATCAAGCCCCCTGCCTACTATGTCAGCTTCGACTTTGCTTCCTTTGACTAAAGGAGTGCCTATTTTGACTGTTTTATCAGTGGCGGTGAGCAAAACTTTGTCGAAGACAACTGTGTTATTTTTCTGCCACGAAAGCTTCTCGATTTTAAGCGTGTCTCCTGGTTCAACCAGATATTGTTTTCCGCTTGTTTTTATAACGGCTATTTTTTTCATACGGGCAATTAATAATTTTATGCTATCAATACCCAATTATACTGTTTTATATTAGTTTTTTTGTCAAGAAAAGCTTATTTGGCTTGGTTTACTGGAGTGATTGGGTCTTTTCCTTCTAAGACGGCAAGAATGTTTTTGGCGGCGAGTTCAGACATGGCTGAGCGTGTTTCTTCGGTGGCGGAGGCTATGTGGGGAGTTAAAACAACATTATCAAGCTCTTTTAAGCCGGGAGTAAGTTCTGGTTCATTTTCAAATACGTCCAGGGCCGCGCCTTTGATTTCACTATTTCTTAAAGCTTTTACCAGGGCCGTTTCGTCAACGACGGGTCCTCTGGCTGTATTTATAAGATAGGCGGTGTTTTTAAAGGCCTTTAACCGATCGGAATTTATAAGATGGTGGGTGGAGTCAACTAAAGGTACATGAAGAGAAAGGGCGTCCACCAGGGGGATCATCTCATCAATATTATCATAGTAAGCGGCTTCGAAGTCTTGTTCGAACTGTTCATTGCGATTGATATCATTATAGGCAACTTTCATATCAAATCCCTGCCGCGCCCGTTTAGCTACCTCTATGCCGATTCTGCCCAAGCCTACAATTCCAAGGGTTTTGTCTTTAAGCTCTGTACCAAGTAGAAGCATGGGTCGCCAGCCGGTGTATTTGCCGGCTCGGGTAAAGTCGTCGGCCTCGACTAGACGCTGGGCGATAGCGGCCAGCAAAGATATGGTGTGTTCGGCAACCGCGTTGGTTAAAACATCCGGAGTGTTCGTTACAACAATCCCCTTTTGGGCAGCAGTTTGGGTGTCAATGTTATCATAACCAACGGCGTAATTGGCTATCACTTTTAATTGGTCACCCGCTTCCTCAATTTCTTCCGGGCCAATCCTGTCAGTGAGAAGAGGAAGAATCCCGTCATATTCTTTTAATGCTGAAATCAGCTCCTCTCTGGAAATTAGTGATTCCTCCTGCCGCACGACTACCTCGTGCCCAGCCTGCCTTAATAGCTCGGGGCCGGCTTCGGGGATTTGGTAGGTTACATATATTTTTGCCATAGAAAAAATATTAAATAAAGAATTTAGTTAGGTTTATTTTAATACATCGATATTGATAAAAGAAATGAGGGGCTTTCTACTCACTCATCTTTCAAAATTATTTCGGTGCCTGTTTTAATGTTGTAAACATCGGCTTGACCGGCCGGTAACTCAAGAACTGCGTCAATCGGCTCAGGGGGAAGATAGGTTTTTAAAGACGACTGGCTGCGAGGCGAGGGAGGGGACACAAAGCTATCTACCTTAATAACCTTGTTGTTATTTATCCAAACAATATCTATGGGCACTAGCATGTCTTTCATCCAAAATGGTTTTATGCCGGCAGACGGAAAAACGAAATAAAGGCCGCTGTCATTAGGAACGTGATCACAACCAGAAAGTCCTTGGCTGCGTTCTTCGGGCGTATCAGCCAGCCCTACTCGTAGGGTTATGTCATTAATGGAAACTGTTTTTTGTGAAAAGTTAGGGCAACCAATGTCTTTTTGAAGGGAGGGGCAGGGTGAAAATTTCATGTATAAAGAAAGAATCGCGGAGGCACAAAAAAGCAAAGTGACAATCATTAAAAAGATTATTTCCGGGACGTTGGGGGGATTGTTTCGGGCTTTTCTATTCTCCATAGTATTAATGAAACACTAATCATAATTATACCTAATATTACCAGAAGCCATAATTTATGAAAGGTTTGTAGGAGCAGAGATATTGTGCCAAAACCAGCGCTAAGAATCAGGGCTAAAAAAGATATCGTTTGAGGAGAAAATCCTTTTTTTAGTAAACGGTAATGAAGATGAGTAAAATTGTCTGATTGCCAAGGAGCTCGACGGGACAAAAGGCGTTGTAATACTACAGCTAAAGCATCCAGGGCGGGAATAAATATAATCAGCAGAGTGGTAAGTATTTTTCCTCCGCCAATAATAGCGCAACACCCTAGAAATAAGCCGAGTAACCAGCTACCAGTGGTTCCTAGATAAAATTTGGCCGGCGGCCAATTCCAGACAAGAAAAGCTAGAAAGACGCTCGCTCCAATAAGAGACAGTTTAAAGGTTAGTAAATGATGAGTGCTTGGCATAACACTAATAAGCGCCAACATAATAAAGGCTATAACTCCAACACCGGAAGCCAGGCCATCTACACCGTCAATCCAATTAATTGAGTTCATTAAAAAAATGAACCACGAAATAGTTGCTATAAGACCTAAATAATTAATTGAAGAAGGAAACAACGCGGAAAGGCTGATTACTTCTTCTTTCAACGGATGACTGACGTATTTAATGGTCCAACCTCCTCCAAAGACGGTTAAAGTTATAATTGTTTGGGCCGCCAGCTGTTTGAAGGGCGAGAGGTTTTTCTTTTCGTCTATAAAGCCGATTACAATGATAAGTATAATTGATACCAATAGAGAAAATTTTAGGGGGAAATTGGTTATGATTACTGCTCCCAGCACACCGATGATGAAGGCGGGAATCAGGCCGGCGTAGCGAGGAGAAGAAAATGATAATTTTCCTATTCGATTTAAATCATTGGTTTTTTGAGGGGAAGAGAAGAAATGTTTAAAGCGTCTGTTTGAGATTGTTTTGAGAGCAAAGAAAGTGAATAAAAAACCAATCAGAAATAAAAATAGGTGCTCAGTTTTAATTAGCGAGGCGTCGATCATTCTCTACTCTTTTCTGGTTTTTTGCATGACGTTAAATTGTAAATCCCTGCCAAGCATTAATCTGGTTTCCGCGTCAAGGGCCGGCAAGGCCGAGAGGACCGTAGCTATAATGGGAACTAATATCCATTGAAGAATAACGGTTAAGTAGCGCCAACTGCCGTATTTTGAGGGCTTAGGCGGTAATAACATTATTGAAATGGCTGTTGATAATACCAGCCCTATCATAGCCACGGTCATGATAGAACGAGCAATATAAGGCAAATTGTAAGAAAGTACGGTGGTGTGAAAAGCCGGTCCACCAAAGAAAACCGGTAACCAGCCTAGTCCGGCCACAATTATCGGTGTTGTCGCCCAAGAGAAATGGCCTTCCAGGGTTCTGAAAATATAGGTGAGTTTGGTGCGGAAATGTATCTTTTTGTTTTTCCAAAAACCTTCTGCCAGATAAGGAAAATTTTCAATTCCCCAGGCCCACCTTCTTTTCTGCTTATACTGATTAATAAAAGTTTTCCACCAGCTCGTCGAAAGGGCCGCGTCCATCGAGACCGAGGTATAGAGAGGTTCTGTTTTATAATGGCCATTATAAAAAAGCAAGCATTGCCAAAAAATACGTGAATCTTCAGAAATAATATCTCTTTGCCAGTAGCCTACGTCTTTAAGAGCTGTTAAGGGCATGGAATGGCTGGAGAAGGTAACCAGCCTTTCGGGGCGAGTTGATTCTATCATTTGCCAGAAAGTGGAACCGGTGGCTACTACTCTTGAAAACGCGGGGGCGTCCCACAGGTTATTGTTATAAAGAGGCAGAGGTTGGTAACTTGCCCGGTAGCGATCCGGGTGAGTAATAAAAGCATAGGTGAGATGGGAAAAATAATCTCGACTTACCACGGTGTCGCTGTCGAAATTACTCACCAGAATATTTTTTTTAATCACGCCCTTTTCGGCAACCAATGGTTCTACCTTCTTTAAGGCCCAGGTGGCATTGGCGCTTTTTACTCTCTTTTCTCCGGGCAGACCATCGGGATGAAAAGTAGTAATAAAGGTGGCAAAATGATGGCCGAATTGCTTGGTGAGCAAAGCGGCTTTTTGTCTAGCTTCCTGGCCGACTCTTTCTTCAAAACCAATAACCACGTGCAGCCTATCCTTGGGGAAATCAATGTTTACTAGTGCTGAAAGAGAAGTTTTGAGAACAATGAGAGATTCATCATAAGTGGGAAGAATAACTATATGGTGTACGTCGCGCCAGGGAAAAATTTCAACTGCGGAGTCTTTAATTCTTCTTAGATCTTGCAGTAGTTGGTTAAGCTGCCAGCGCTTGAGGCTGGTTTTGTTTTTACATTTTTTAAGCTCGGTTTGAGTTTTCTGGTAGTAATTATCGACTCCCCAAGAAATTTCCCGGCAGCGAGACAGCCAGTCACATGTTTGCATTTTGTGAAGCTTAAGATAGGCATAAACAAGATGCACAGACATATAAACAGCCCGAATTAGCACGTATATATCATAGGCAATGATAAAAATGGCTATCCAGAAAGGAATAAGAAAAGCCAGAACAGACAATAAAATTAAAGCCCCCCAAGACAGAAACCCGGGAATAATGGAGAAAAGGCGAAGCCTTAGGTCTTTAAAGTTTAATCCTATGGCGAGGCTTGGTTTTTTTTCTTTTGTCATAAGCGTAAATATAGTCCGGACAGTCTTTATTGATTGGCGAAGTAAACCATGGTAAACGCGGCGATTAGTATTAATTGAATAACCGGTATTATTGACCAAATTATATAGGCGGAGGTTTTGTCAATAGTTATAATACTCGTGCCTAAGATAAGATTTCCGACGATAATTATCAAGCCGCAGGTAGGTAGGACAAGTATTTGTCTGCTGGCGCCGATAAAGTCGATACCAACGCCGACATTGTAATGTAAAATCGCGGCGTAGTCTTTAGGAAATACAAAAAGGGCTAAAATCCACAAAATAGCGTTAGGCGCGAAGCTGGCAATAATTATAATTGATTGGGGACGATTCACGGATTAGACAAAAAGACGTTTTGTATTAAAGACCGCCGGCTTCGTATTCTTTGGCTACAGCCAAAACCTTGGCTCCATACCACCCATGATATTGCCAGTTAGGACCGGCTAGATACCGGCAGACTGCTTCAAGCTGACGAGCAGGGTCGGCAGCGCCACGATCAGCCAGCATGATGCCAACAGCAACCAGGGAATCAACAAGCTGAAAGGGGTCAGGTACGGGCTTGCTCATAAGAGACGAAACTCGTCCTTCAAGTCTTTCCCAAGTGTCAGGCATAACCTGTCCCGGTCCAATAGCGCCTCCCCACCCTTGATAAGAAGTGGGTCGGCGCGAAATCGGAGTGTTGTAGGGGTCAAGTCCTAATTTTTCGGTTATTCTTATGAAGGCATCGCGGCTTAAAGGGTGCATGTCGTCGGGAAATTCACCGCTACCAGTCCATTCCCCTACGTTGGACTCAATTTTAACTATGGCCAGAATTAAGGAAGGTTTAACACCTGTTAAATTACTGGCATAACGAGCGGCCTGAAAGGCATCGTTGACGGCGAGTTGAAGACCGACGTTTTTTAAGGTAAAGATTTGGTTTTCGATTTCTTCTCTGGCCTGAATAGCTTCGGCAATTTTGTTTTTGTAATTGGCTTGTTCTTGGCGCTTGAGACTTAAAAAGTTTTTCTTTTCCTGGCGGGTGTTGGCTAGAGAAACGTGCTGGGCAGCTTGCAACTTATGGAGTGATTCCAGCTCCGCCTGTTTTTTTTCTAATTCCTCCTTATCGCTTTCAAGTTGCTGTTTTTGCTTTTGCAGACCTTGAACTAATTCATAGGTTGCGGCGGTTAAGTCGTGGTGAATTTCCTGATTAATAATAAAGGTACTTAGTGAATCGGCTCCCAAGAAAATATCAAGAGTGGTGTTTCTTTGCTCGTGTTCATACAGAGAGCGTAAAGTGTCCCCTAGTTGCTGTCTTTTTATATTAATAAGGTTTTCCGATTCTTTAATGTTACTAGTAATTTTATCAAGATCATTGCTTGTGTTGGTAATGCTTATTTTGGTTTTTTTAAGTTGCAGTTCAGCTAATTGAACTTTGCCCGAGATGTGACGTAATTGCTCGGCCACTAACTCGGCTTCGTTAGTGGCTGTTTGGTGTCCCTTTTTTAAAGAATCGATTTTGTCCGTTAATTTTGAAAGTTCGCCCTCTTTAGCGCTTAGTTCTGCCTGGGTTTTGTCCAGTTCTGTTGGGCTTGGCTGGGGGGTGATATCATTTGAGGCCGCATGTGAATAAGAAACGGAAACAAATAAAAAGGCAAAAAGAATGCACAAGGAAATAATTTTCATAGAAACAGATTTTGAGTAGGTGCGGATTAAGGCTTTTTATTATTCTTTAAAGTCACTATAACACGGTCCGACAATCTTAATGACAAGGTGTTGGATGTGGATAATATTTGAGCAGTTAATGTTTCTGTTTGTTATAATAGTGTTCGTTAGTATTAACATCTTAATATGAATCAAAGCGATTTAACAAAAAAACAAGGGGAGGCGCTTGATACCATAAGGGCCTTTTTAGCAGAACACAATTACGCGCCTAGCTACAGGGATATTATGAGGGCTATGGGTATTAAGTCCCCGGCGACTGCCTATAATCACGTGCAGGCTTTGAAAGATAAGGGGTATATAAATTTACGTAACGGCCAAATGAGGTCGGCGGAGTTGACCGAAAAGGCAAATATTTTTACCAAAAGTGTTACTTTGCCTTTAGCGGGAATGATAGCTGCTGGACAGCCCATAGAGGCTTTACAGGAAGAAGAAAAGGTAGCCGTGCCAATCGAGCTTTTGCCTAACCTAAATTGTTTCGTCTTGCGGGTTAAAGGAGATTCAATGATAGAAGATGGAATTCTGGATGGGGATTTTGTTATCGTGGAGAGAAATTTTTATCCGCATAATGGAGATGTGGTTGTTGCTTTGCTGGATAACGAAAACGCAACTCTAAAAAAGTATTATCGAGAGAAAACCAGAATCAGATTACAGCCCGCTAATAAAAAAATGAGGCCCTTATACACTAAGAATCCAGTAATACAAGGGATTGTGAGAGCGGTAATGAGGCAATACTAAACCTTATCAGTTCTGTCAGCAGCAGGAAGCTTTTTGGGATCATTATTAACTTCTAGTTGCTCTAGACGGTTTGAAAATCTATCCAGCCGTCTAATGGAATTTTCATAACGATTCTTGGCGTTGTTTATATGTTTTCCTACCATGGAAAAGTCATCGTTAAATTTTTTAAAATCTATACGAAATTGACTGATGCTGGCCATAATTTCTCGAGCCTGTTGTTGTATTTTCATCCCTCTTAAGCCAATTAAAACAGTTTGCAGGTAAGCAAGAAAACTGTTAGGCGAAACGGGCACAATTTTATTTTTCAGGCAAAATTCCCATAAGACATCGCCGTCTGTCTGGTGGACCATCGTTTCGTAGTAAATGCTTTCAACGGGAATATACATAAAGGCGTAATCCAGGGTTTTGTCTTGAGGAGATATGTATTTTTTGCTGATATCCAAGACATGTTTTTTTAAGTCTCGCATTAGGGCAGTCCGTAATTTCGATTTAATGTTCTCGTCTCTTTCTTTGGCGTAGGTTTCAAAGTTAGACAAAGGGAATTTGGCGTCAGCCGCTACAATGTAACCATCCTGCAGTTTAATAACAGCGTCCGCTATTTCTCCGCTGCCGGGCATGGTGTATTGAATAAGGTAGCGATCTGACGGCAAAACGTCTTTTAGAAGATTAGACAACAGTACTTCGCCAAAGCCACCTCTGATTTTAGGACTTTTTAATAATTGCTGAAAATCAAGTATTTCCTCCGTGCTGTTTTTTAAGGCGGAGGTAGCGTTTTCTAACTTACCTAAACTGGAGCTTACTTCCCGCACAGTTCTTTCGGTCTGGTGAACCCGGGTGGCGAGGAACGATTTTGATTCGTTCATGGCGTGAACATTTTCATTGAGCCGACGCTCGAGATTATTAGACATGCGTTCTAGGCTGTCGGTGACATTTCTTTGAAGTTCATTTAACCGGTGATTGTCTTCTTCTTTGTTTGAATTTTTTTTCAGCACCAACCACAATAAACCTCCGCCCAAGGTAAGGCCAGAGAGAAAAATTATTATGTTAGCCGGCTCCATTTGGTTATTATATTATTCCTGGTTTGTGTCTTGAGCGGTATTGATAATTTCTTCTAGGGAACGGGCCTGATCGGGCGGGCTTATATCAACTTTCTTGTTGCGATTATTTAAATGAAGGGTGAAAACAACGGTGTTGCCGCCCGGCATAGTAATACTGGTATTGACTAAGTGCAGGCTGTGGCTCCATTTGGAAACCCCGACAGTAGTTTTGATGTCTTCGGCGTTAGAAACGTTGTTTTTGAAATTATTTACCTGTTCGGCCGTTAATCTGGTACCAAGGATACTGGCTATCTGATCAAGAAAGTGTAAAACGGCTGTTGTTGAAGTTGATATTTCATAAGTGGTTACGGAATTGTCGTTTACTTCGGTTTTGCCTGTTTTACGAATATTTTTTATAAGGAGTTCGTCATCTTTTAGCTGACTGTCCGTCTCTTCTCCTCCCCGATTAGTTTTTATCCACTGATTTTTAAACTGCGACAAGAGAGGAATGGTGGGAGGAGCTTTAGTAATACGAATGAAGGCATCTTCATTTATAAAAATTATATCTCCTTCAATGCGCATAGTAACGCTGTCTGTATCGGTGGATATTAAAATATGGGTTTTTAATGAGTTGCGAGGTGAGGTGCGCTCAAAAACACCATCAAAGTTAACGTTTAAAGACGCTCCTTCGCCTATTAAGGATTGAGTAGCTTCCAGGTTGGTTAGCATTATGTGTCCGTCAAAGGATTGAGTGCGTGAGTAGGCAAGTTTTTGAAATGAGCGGTTAACTACAAAAGAGGGTCTTTGCCAAAAATAAATAGCAACCAAGACAAGGAGAATAATTAAGATTAAAGCTATCAATAGTCGCTTTCTCATAGAAACATGGTCTGGTGAAGTATAACGAGAGGGGGGTTATTAATCAAATTGTTGTAGAGAAAAGGAGGTTATTGCTCAATAATTTCTTCTTTTCGGTCGCGGACAAAGTCGAACCACTCTTCAATAATATCAATTAAGATCTTAAAGGGAGCTTCCAGGACGCGGTCCATAAGAAACAAGAAGATATTGAGCTGTTTAACATGCTGGGCCAGCCAGCGGCCGAACTCCAGAATGGGTAAAGACAAGAAGCTGATAACGGCCGAAGCGGCGCTTTCGCTTTTGGGAATAACGCGTAAATCTTCGATGGATCTGCGGATGCGGGTAGCTAGGAAGCTGACCAGGCCCAAAAAGACTATGAAGAAAAACATAGCCAATAGCGAAAATTCCATTTTGTCTAAAATAGTAAACAGCAACCAGAAGATAAAAACGAATAATAGAGCATATATGGTAGCAAAAGCGGACCAGGTAGTGGCTCCATAGCGTCGTGGCGGATTAGCCACGACGGTGGGAAGTTCGCCCTCGCCGGTAACAATTTTTTTAAGTTGTTCAACGGTACGTTCAGTGTTGGCGGCTCCTGGCAATCTGGCGGTGGTAGCAAGGACAAAAAGAAGAAAAGGATGAAAAGTAATGTTGGTAGCGAGTGCCAAGTAATGAATCTTTCCTAGTAAAAATTTTTCATAAGGGACCTCGATGAAGAGAGCTAAGAGGGTTTTGGTGAAAAACAGAAACAGGATGCTATGCCAAGCCCTTTTACTCATTCTGTCTTTAGTGTGATTGGCTCGCCTGTCAAAAGACTCGCGAGCAATGGTGTCCAAAGAGTCTTCGGAAGAAAAAGTTTCTTCGTTAGCGTTCTGCATAATATCGCGGAGGATCAGATAAGGTACGGCTGACGGCCTTAATGTGCGGGTCAGGCGGTCTCGAGCGGGGTGGTTAAGAGCTTCGTCTATACTGCGGTGGAAGGCGGGAATGTCTTTACGAATAGAGTCCAGTTCGGGGGCTGACATGTTTTCACTGTCCCAGCCGGAAAAGCGGTGGTTAAAATAGTGATAGGTTAATTCGTAGTTGTCGGCGGCGAACAGGGCACGGTGACATCCTAAATATAGTTGGGTAGATTGGTCTTTTTCGGGCACAAAATTATTAATCCAGACAATCCGCGACTGCACATCTTTATACATAAGGTGAACCAGGGCTTCTTGCGGAGTGGAAGGGAAAAGCCTGTGATCAATAGCGACAGAAATAAGTCTTAGAAACCAGGTTCCATCTTTGTGGTTTAAGCCCGCATAAATTTGCTTGGTGTTTTTTAGTTGTTGGCCAATAGCGGCGGCGTAGGAGCGCGGACAAGGTCTAATATAGTTGGCACGGATTAATTCCTGAAGAAGGTTGGTAGCAATAACAGTGGGTGGGCGGTCTTCAAAAAGGCGGCGTTCTAAAATTCTGGTAATGGCATTGCGGCGAAGGATTTCTTCTTCGTCCGGATCAAGAGTGTTGCGAAATCTTTCGTAGGTAAAAGCGATTCGCTTGGTAGCGGTAGAAACTTCTATGTAGTCATCAGCTTGAGTCTGGGTAGCTAGCGGTTGCTGAAAATAAGCCTGTAGTTCGATTATTTCTGGTCTTACTTCCATGCGCTAGATAATAAAATTATTGACTGCTCTAATAGTGGCAAGTTTTTTAATCCCTGTCCAATAGGAGATTGGTATCCACTCACTCACCTGAAAGTGCTTGTTACCAGACACTCTGGTTTACTCATTCTCGGCCGCTCCAGCGGTGGCCTCTGAGGTCCGTGGCCCTTTTGTCCCTCGACTTCTCTCGGGAACCAGGCCAAAAAGGCCACGGATTCCGCTTACATGACCTGTGCACAATTTCATGCTGTGTTGGTGGGAGTGGCCGGATAAAGGGTGTGACAAGTTGTATTTTTGTTACTATTCTATGGTTGCTGGGTTTTGAGTGTACCTTTTGTCAACTTGTCCTTTTGGGAGACGGGGGTTATGTGTGGACCAGCTGGGATTAACATGCAGCTTTTTTCTTCGGTGGTTGGGTTTCTGCAAGAAGCATTGAAGGGAAGAAGAGGAAGGGTTTCTTTTCGTTATCTTGATGAAGTCTCTGTGGGGGTTTACTTTGAAAGTAATTTGTATAAAACTATTGCTTTCAGGCCTTTTATGCTCTCTGTGGTTGCTTGTTGTCAGCAATTAGCTTTGGTTCAGAGAGCACAAGGAGGAAATTGTGTTCCTGTATTTGGCAAAGTCATTGATGAACCAAGTAGTGGATTCACCATTGAATTTGCAAAAGGAGCAACCGTTGGAGATATCGATAGATTAACGAATCAAATCTTTCAACGAGCGGAGCAGGTGGCTAAGCAACAGGGTGGTCACGGACATTCTGAATGTGCTGGAACATGTGCGCCTGTGTCTTGGCGTTGAGTTGCCCCCTGGGGTCTTGTTTGAAAAGGCAAGGCCCTTTTTTTATTTGTCGGCTTCGTAAAGTCTTTCAGCTTCCGGCCAGTTAACGACATTCCACCAGGCGTCGATGTAGTCCGGGCGGCGGTTTTGATATTTTAGATAATAGGCGTGCTCCCAAACGTCTAGGCCAATGATCGGTTTCAGGTTATTAGAATAAGGGCTGTCCTGATTGGGGGTATTGACAATATCTAATTCACCTTCGGAATTAATAACCAGCCAAGTCCAGCCGCTGCCAAAAAGGCTTTTGGCTTGATCAGTAAATTGTTTTTTGAAATTATTAAAATCTGTATAAGTTTGAGAGAGAGCTTCAGCTAAATCGCCGGATGGTTCTCCCCCGCCATCGGGATTTAAGATATTCCAGAAAAATGTGTGGTGGGCATGCCCTCCGCCGTGATTTTTAACCGCCGTCCTTATTTCCTGCGGCACTGAATCCAGATTAGATAAGATTTCCTTTATGTCTTTTTCTTTAAGGTCCGGATAGTTCTCTATGGCGCTGGTTACTTTTTCAAAATAACTGGCATGGTGCTTGTCGTGATGAACCTCCATAGTGCGGGCATCAATATGAGGTTCTAGAGCATTATAAGAATAAGGCAGTTGGGGCAATTGTGATTCCATAATTTATAAATTAGAAACAAAAAATAGAAGATAATTTATTACTAACTTACAGATATGAGTGCCCTTGGGCAAGATTTTTATTCTGGCCGGGTAACAATAGATAAGCTTTAAAAGCGAAAATGTCCACTTTTAAAAGCGAGATTAATGTTAACAAAAGAAACAATGGGGTCTGTTTGTCCGTGTCCACTTTATGGGGTACGGATCAGAGGTCCGGCAGTTTCTGGTCAAACATCGATTCGATTTGACTGACGTTCACGCCGAAAAGCAGTTGCGCGAAGGCGCCAGCCATGTTCTGAAAGCTGACCTGTTGGCAGAGCAGAGACTGGTGCTGAAGCTGTGCAAGCTGTGGCCGGATACTCCGGTTCTCTGTGAGGAGGCGGAACACTCCGAGCTGCCGAAGCAGGTGCCCAGTGTTCACCTGCTTCCGTACCGTGATAATGTTACCGACCTTTCCGACACGCTCATCAGTGTGGACGGACTGGATGGATCGGCGCTGTATAAAGTGGTACCCAATGTCTAGACAACTTTTCCCCAATTTCA
>CAYMOF010000003.1:0-18717 GCA_964392095.1 uncultured Candidatus Saccharibacteria bacterium
GGATATTGAGATGTTTTCTACGGGGCAGGTCAGCCACCGTATTCCTTACCTAGTATGTCTCTTTATCACCCCGCTCATTTGACGAAAAGCGCCTCATAACTACAGTTGTGATATGGGACTAAAGATAGGAATAATCGGCCTGCCTAATGTGGGCAAATCCACCCTTTTCAACGCCCTCACCAGCCAGGCCGCCAAGGCCCAAAATGTTCCCTTTACCACCATCGAACCCAATGTTGGTGTTGTCGCCGTACCTGATGAACGCCTAAACAATCTCTCCAAGATCTCCCAATCAGCCAAAATCACCCCTACCGCTATTGAGTTTGTCGATATCGCCGGTCTCGTCAAAAACGCCCATCAAGGCGAGGGTTTAGGCAATCAATTCTTGGCCAACATCCGCGAAGTGAACGCCATCGCTCACGTCGTCCGTTTCTTCGAAAATACCACCATCACCCACGTTGACCAAACCGTCAATCCTGCCCGCGACGTTTCCACCATCAACACTGAACTTATTCTAGCTGACCTCACCACCGTCGATAACATTCTCACCAGTATTGCCAAAAAAGCAAAAGGCGACGACAAAGAAGCTAAAATTCTAAGCACCGTTCTATCAAAACTAAGAGATCACCTCAACCAAGGACTCTCCGCTCACACCCTGGAGCTTGAAGACGAAGAAATGATTGTCAAAAAAAGAGTCTCCCTCCTCACCGATAAACCTGTTCTCTACATCGCCAATATCAGCGAAAACCAGATTTCTCAAGGTGGCAAAATCATTGACCAACTAAAAAAGATCATCACCAAAACAACTGCTTCTCACTCACAAATCCTCCCCCTGTCCGTAAAAATTGAACAAGAATTAATTGACCTTTCAGAAGAAGAGCGCCTCGCCTTTCTCAAAGAATATGGCCTAAAATCCACCGGACTAAATCGTCTCATTCAAACCAGCTATAAACTTCTCAATCTCATTACATTTTTTACCTCCGGGCCTACTGAAACAAGAGCCTGGACAGCTAGAAAAGGAAATCTCGCTCGCCAGGCTGCTGGACAAATCCACTCCGATATGGAGCGTGGTTTTATAAGAGCCGAAACCGTAAGCTACCAGGATCTCATCAACGCCGGATCATACGCTAATGCGCGCGCTCAAGGAAAAGTCCGCGACGAAAGCAAAAACTACACCGTCCAAGATGGTGATGTTATGCTGTTCAAGTTCTCAGTTTAGTAACTACGCACTTGGAACTAGCCCTTGGCCCAAGAATAAATTGGGGCAATGCTGTTCAAATTTAGCGTCTAAGCTTATTCCGGCCGGCACTTATAAACCCCTACATCACAAATATAACCAGTGGGGCAACTTCTCCTATCAGAACAAACCCCGAAGCTTCCATCAGCTGTCAGCTCTTGAGATTCTCCTATATCAATCACAATCTCTTCTCTCGACGCTCCTCTTCTCAAAATATCCTCATCAACTACCACAACTGTTCTCAAAAACCTAGACACAGACAGACCACTCGACATCAAAAAAACAGGCAGTAAAGCCAAGACCCCTAAAATCACCATTAAACCAATAACCTGCCTGTTTTTTATCATAAAAATCGCCTTCAATTACTGTTCTTATTCATATATCATAACATAATAAAACAGCTATTGACTTCCATCACCATTTTTCGTAGCATACATAAGCTAAAACAAACTATATGAGACCATACGAATTAACCTATCTAGCCAATCCCCAGCTCAATGAAGAGGAAAAATCCAAGCTGGACGAAGCTGTTAACACAGAAATATCCAAACACAGTGGTAATATCACCTACAGCTCCGCGCCTAACAGCCCCGGCAACCGTCGCCGCCTGCACTATCCGATCAAAAACAGCCGCGTTGCCTGGCTTAGAGTTGTTCAACTAGAGCTTGAACCAAACAGCATAGAAGATCTAAGAAACTCCATTATCAAGAACAACGACATTCTTAGATTAAACATCATCCAAACAAACCGACGCGAAGAGGTGCCTGCTTCCGCCTTAGACACATCTGAAAAACAAACCGAAGACAAAAAGCAAACAAAAATTGCTTCCTCCAAAAAAGTCACCATGAAAGAGGTGGAAGAAAAAATAGAGGAAGCTTTAACCGAAGAGGTTAAATAATTTATTTTCTAATTTCTATTTTCTTTATTTCTAACCCCTATGGACCTAAACAAAGCAATGATTATCGGACGCCTGACGGCTAACCCCGAGGCCCGAACCACTCCCCAAGGAGTAACCGTCACTAATTTTTCTGTCGCCACCAACCGAGTTTGGAAAGATGACCAAGGCAACCAGCAGGAACGAGTTGAGTACCATGACATTGTCGCCTGGCGCCGTCTGGCAGAAATATGTGCTCAATACCTTTCCAAGGGAAGACAGGTTTACATTGAAGGATATCTGCAAACCAGAAGCTGGGAAGGCAACGACGGCAAAAAAAATTACCGCACTGAAATTGTTGCCGACAACATGATTATGCTGGGCAGTCGCAATGAAGGCAGTTTCCAACCCACGCCTGCCACCGCAACCACCAACGCCTCCGCCTCTCCCCAACAAGATCCCACCCCTCAAGAAAACAAAACAGCTGAATCAACCCCTGCCGAAAATCTGTCCGACGAAGAAATAAGAATAGAAGATATACCCTTTTAAGCTCATCCTATGAATAAAAAACGTAATCTCATTTGTCTGTTCTGCTCCGAAAACATCGATCAAATCACTTTTCGAGACACTGATGTTATGCGCCGTTTTATTAGCGGTCAAAACAAAATTCTACCGCGCAAGAAAACAGGCACCTGCTCTAAACACCAAAGAATACTTGCCCGCGAAATAAAAAGAGCTCGCCAAACCGGACTTCTAGGCTACCAAGGACACTAAAAACCAAAAACAACTAAAATCGGTTTTGTTAGTATTAGCAGTACATGAGAAAAAATTTCATTCCCAGAAATGACGGCTTCATCTGCCAGCACTGCGGCCAAATTGTCTCCCCCGCTCCTCAAACATTCAGAAACCATTGTCCCTTCTGCCTCACCTCCAAACACGTTGATCTTAATATTCCCGGAGACCGCCAATCAATCTGCCAAGGACTTATGACCACCACCACCTACGAGGGAACCGACCCAGACAAATTAGACCTTGTCCAGCAGTGCCAAAAATGTGGAAAAATCAACCGCAATCGCACTGCCCCTGATGACAACCGTCAGGTATTATATTCTAGATAAAAACTAAACGACTTTAAAAACAATACCAACATCTTATTACCTGTTCCTTTTCCAGCTCCATGGCCCCAGCAAACGGAGAAACGACGTGAGCCCTGAAGACGAAGACAACCTTGCTGTTCTTGTCCAACACTGCACCGCCCTCAACGACCAAAATCTCTCTAAAGCTCGCACCTTTTTCTTCCGAGACAATCTTCTGTTCTTTTATGACGATGAGGGCATTCTTCGTGTTATAAGACCCGACAACCATTCTTTTCACCTAGGGCTTCACCACATCTATCCTTCAGACATTCTAGAAAGATGTGGATTTATAAAAAGAGACCGCCCCGACATTGACGTCTCCGCCTTGATGCCCTCACCCCGTTCAACAACCAACTAGCACCCAATGGGGGCTTCTTTTTTACAAAACAGCCCTTTGTCTTACTAATACGTTCGCTATTCCTCGCCAGCCTCTTCCTTCTCAACCTCTTTCCAAATTTCTCCTTCCAGCTTTTTAGCCATTTCTTTATCTTCCTTCAACATCCTTTTAGAAGCCTCACGCCCCTGTCCCAACTTCAAGTCCCCATAAGAAAACCAACTACCTGACTTGTTTATCAGCTTATAAGCCAGTCCCATATCTACCAAATCTCCCGCGTAACTAATTCCCTCATTATACATGATGTCAAACTCGGCCACTTTAAAAGGCGGAGCCACTTTGTTCTTTACCACCTTCGCGTAAACCCGATTACCGATAATCTTCTCCCCTATTTTTATATGCGCCCTCCTGCGCACCTCTATCCTCACCGACGAATAAAACTTCAAAGCCTTTCCACCTGTAGTTGTTTCCGGATTACCAAACATCACACCAATCTGCATTCTTATCTGATTAATAAAAATAACCGTGGTGTTAGACTTAGCCGCGATCCCGGTCAATTTTCTCAAAGCCTGTGACATCAACCTTGCCTGCAAACCCATGTGAGATTCTCCCATCTCTCCCTCAATTTCCGCCCGGGGCGTCAAAGCCGCCACCGAGTCCACTACCACCAAATCCACCGCTCCCATCTGTACTAATGTTTCCACTATATCCAAGGCCTGTTCTCCCGTATCGGGTTGACTTATAAGTAAATCATCAATATTAACACCGATTCTCTTCGCGTACTGCGGGTCCAAGGCGTGTTCAGCATCCACATAAGCCACGCTACCTCCTTTTTTCTGAGCACTAGACGAAATGTGAAGGGCTAAAGTAGATTTCCCGCTCGCTTCCGGACCATATATCTCAACAATCCTTCCTCGCGGCACCCCACCAATACCCAAAGCCACGTCCAGAGATGTTGACCCAGTCGATATCGAATCAACATTTACTTTCTTAGCTTCTCCTAATTTCATTATCGCTCCGTCGCCAAAACGCTCCTTTATCGTCTCTACCGCCTGCGACACTGCTTTGTCTCTAGAAGACCCCTTATCTTCTTCAGTTTTTATTGCTTGCTTCGCCATCTACCTAATTTACATCCTGGCCCCTATCAACGCAAGCACCCGGATGCCTACTCATCCGCTCGTCATTAAAATTTCTCTTTGAATAACATTCATTCTGCCCGAAGCTCCCACTGCTTCCACCCTAACCACATTCACTCCCTGCCTTAAAGGCATCTCCATCTCAAAAAAACCTTCATTATTCAAAAGCACCCCCTCGCCATTAACAACCACATGAGCATCTTCCTGCGCCCTCCCCCTAACCGTCATTTCTGAAGACTGGACCACCGCCTCTTCCGGACCCAACAGCTCCAGCTCCGGCACACCCATAAAAGCGCTAACCTCCCAACCAACATACAAACCAACAGCCGCCACCACTAGAACTAAACCAATTACCCAAACCGTCAACGGAGAAGCTAGTCTAGAAAACCACGTCGCCGGCATCGGCAAATTCAGCGGCACCAATTCTCGTACTTCCGACAAAGCCCGCAAAAAATCACAATACCTATCACGCGTAAAAACTCCCAGATATTTAGCGTATTTCACATAAGCCCCTTTAGCGTAAATCTCAGCACTGAACTCGGACAGCTCTCCCTCCTCCAAAGATCTCAAATACTTAGGTGGTATCCTTAAAATTTCCGCCACCTCATCAACACTTTTAGCTGCTCTTAAACGAGCTTCTCTCAACGCTTCACAAGCGTCTTTTTTTCTTACCCTACCTTGAGACCTTGTCCCTACCATATATTCCTCCTCTCCGGCTCCTCATCTCCTCCTTCATCGTCAAAAGACTCGCCCCCTTGTTCTCCAGCCCCATTCTCATGAAAACGGCTTTCATCATCTTCCGTAAAATTATCACCATCTCCATTCTCATGCCCTTCCTTTTCTCCTTCCCTAATCAACACCGGGCGCGGTTTATTACCTTCCGCTGGACCGATAACTCCATGATCTTCCAATACATCAAGTAGTCTGGCCGCCCTAGCGTATCCAATTCTCAAACGCCTCTGCAAAAGACTAGCACTCGCTTTATCGGCCTTCATTACAATTTTTTTAGCCTCTTCAAACAATGGATCATCCACGGCTCCCGCCATTACATTTTTCTCCCCTTCTGCCGATTCAAGAATGCTCTCGTCGTACTGAGGCCCTCCTGTTTCGCGAACCGCCTGCACCACTTTTCTCACCTCTTCTTCAGAAACAAAGCTACCCTGAATACGCATCGGCCTCGCCTTATCTCCCGACAAATAAAGCATGTCTCCATTGCCCAGCAATTTCTCCGCCCCGGCCATGTCAATAATTGTACGAGAATCAACCTGCGAAGCCACCGAAAAAGCTATTCTGGAAGGCACATTAGCCTTAATCAAACCAGTTAAAACATTCACTGATGGTCTCTGGGTAGCCAGCACCAAATGAATACCCACCGCTCGCGCCATCTGACTCAAGCGAACTATCGGTGTTTCCACTTCCCGAGAGTGCTTCACCATCAAGTCTGCCAACTCGTCTATCACAATTACTATAAAAGGTCTCGCTTCCGACGGATTATTAATATTAAAAGACAGCAAATTACGCGCCCCTGATTCTTCTAATAACCGATACCTCTCATCCATCTTTTCCAAACACCACCTCAACGCCTGAATAGCCTTGTCTCCGTCAACAATTACCGGAGTTAACAAGTGCGGAATACCATTATAAACCGGCAACTCCACCCTCTTTGGATCAATAAGTATAAACCTTACCGCGTCGGGCGAATTTCTGTAAAGCCAAGAAACCAACAACGTATGAATACAGACCGATTTTCCGGCACCCGTTGCTCCAGCTATCAGCAAATGGGGCAGTCTGTCCAAAGTATCCACTATCGTCCTTCCCGTCACCGCCTTTCCTAAAGCAAACGATAAAGGCGAACCAGACTCTTTAATTTCCTTGGAAGTCAAAACATCCCTCAATCGCACCAAGGACGGACTCCTGTTGGGGATCTCAATACCTACCAAGTCCTTGTTGGGAATTGGCGCTTCCATGCGAATCGGATGGGCCGCCAAAGCTAAAGCCAAATCGTTTTGCAACGCCGTTATTCGGGAAAGCTTAGTCCCTTGCTCGGGCCTCAAAGTATATTGAGTCACCGTGGGGCCCGCATTAGCTTCTCCCATCTCCACGTTTATTCCAAAATGCTCTAGGGTTCTTCTTATCATCTCCTTGTTTCTATTTTCAAAATCCTTGTCCCGAGCCGTGGTTCTTGTTGTTGACTGCAACAAACTTAAAATATTCGGATGATACCTTCGACTTGATCCCTTTATTCTTGTAATCCCCTTAGGGTTTACCACTGTTTTATCGCTATTTGCCATCCCCTCCTTTGCCTGGACAGGCCCAGTATTTTTCACCGGACTAACTCTAAATGCGCGTTCACCTGGCTGATCTCCTTCTTCAACGCTTTCTTCTTTCTCCCTTCGAGCCTCTTTATGTTCCTCTCCCATCCTAACAAACACTTCCCTAATGTCCGCCGGCGACAACCTGAAAAACAATATTAATCCAATCAAAAACGCCCCCAAGAATATCAACGACGCTCCCACCCAAGATAAAGCCTGGCTCGTAGGATAACTCAACAATAAACCCACATACCCCCCTGCTTTGCCCTCATGAGCCACCTGCAAAGCATCGTCGGGCTTAACTCCTATTAAATGTAAAAGCCCTAATAAACCTACCAGCATCAATCCTGCCCCAATCACTCTCAATTTCTCCGCCCTTATTCTGCTGGGCCATATTAAATGAAGACCACCAAAAACTAGAAGCAAAGGCATCACATACCCCAGCCACCCAAACAACCACCTCATAGACATCAAAATCCATCTGCCTACCGGTCCGGATCCGCCAAAATAACCCAATATTGCCAACAATGAAATAACTATTACAACCACGCCCAAAACCGCTTTCTTAGCCTGGGAAGACAACCAGGATTCTTTTTTCACCGCTTGCCGCCGCCTGACTTTTTTGTTTTTCTTGTCTTTTTTTCTTCGAAAAGGATTAAGTCGCATAAAACACAAATAATAAAACTACCAAAAACTAGCCTACACTTAAACGTTCCCCTATTATAACAGCCCCCACCCCCATTGACAAATAATACCCTTAATAATATAATATATATAGCTGTTCTTTCCCCCTTCCCTGTTTCAGCGGAACTAAGTCAACAGTAACCCAATAACCCAAGCCCATTGACCCAAAGGGAGGAAACTTTCTCTAACTACAAACCTTCCTAAGCCCCACACTAAAACAGCGCCGCTTTAACCAAGTTAACCGAAACAGGACACAACAGCCTTATTTAGGAACTAAGGCTAGAACCGAACCACGCAAAACCGCTTACCTAGCGGTTCTTTGCTTTTAAGACCCAATAATACCACTCCACCCACTATGCAAAATCTTTGGGCTTTGCCTTTTAAGTTTTAAGTTTTGAATCTTCTTCATACCCCGTCCCCACCGGGATAAGACGCCCAATAATCACGTTTTCTTTTAAGCCATCCAGATCATCTATTCTTCCCGTCACAGCCGCATCTATCATCACCCTAGCCGTTTCCATAAACGAAGCCGCCGCCAAAAAACTCCTTGTCGTTAATGACACTTTAGTAATTCCCAACAACAACCTGTCGCCAACCGCTTCTTGCTTTCCCTCCTTCTTAGCCCTTGCATTTTGCTCCATAAATTCAGCTAGCTCAACCACTCGACCAGATACCAGTTCTGTTTCCCCGGCGTCATTAACTCTCACCCGCGACAACATCTGCCGAACAATTATTTCCAAATGCTTATCATTAATTGTTTCCCCTTGAATAGCATAAACCTGCTGTACCTCTTTCAATATATACCTCTGCACCGACCTGATGCCCGCCACATCGTAAAGAGCCTGAACGTTCAAATGACCTTCCGTTATCTGTTGACCAGCCTCCACCTCATCTCCGCCTTGAACGTTCAAGGTAGTATTCTCTGATACAGTGTACTCTCGCACATCCTTGCCACGCCCCTTTAAAGTAAGAACTTTATCCGTTATCTTTACCATCCCGCCAAAAGGAGCTGTTATATTTTCTCCATGCACATCCACAAATAGCTTATCATCTTCTTTCACAGTCTTCCCGTCTTTTACTCCCCTCACTAACTGACCCCCGCTGAAATTAAATTCTCTTTGTTTAGCCTTAGCTGAAGTTATCGTTATTGTCAACTCTTTCTGTTCCTTGCTAATCTTCACCACCCCATCTATTTCACTCATGACCGCCTCACCTTTCGGCACCCTGGCCTCAAACAATTCTTCTACCCTCGGCAACCCCTGGGTAATATCTTCTCCGGCTACTCCACCAGTATGAAAAGTTCTCATCGTCAACTGCGTACCGGGTTCTCCAATCGCCTGCGCCGCCACTACTCCCGCCGGCTCGCCAATCTCCACCAGCTCCCGCCTGCCCAGATCCCAACCATAACACATGCGACAAATTCCTTTCTCTGCTTTACAAGTAACAACCGACCTCACTACAACATTATCAACCTCTAAATCATCAATAACCCTGGCCTCCTCCCTACCAATAAGGGTGCCTCTCCTAAACACTATTTTCCCTTTCTTGGGATCCCTTATCGGTTCCGACAAAACCCTTCCCAAAACCCTGTCTCCCACCGTCACCCCTACTTCTCTACTATCTGCTATAGTTATCAGACTTCCCTCTTTATCCTGACAATCCTCTTCCCTGGTCACCACGTCTTGCGCCACATTTACCAGCCTGCGTGTTAAATACCCCGCCGTCGCCGTTCTTAAAGCCGTATCAGCCATACCTTTTCTGGTTCCGTGTGTAGACAAGAAATACTCCAAAGCGCTAAAACCCTCTTTAAAACTACTCTTAATAGGCGTCTCCACAACATCTCCTGTCGGGCCGGCAACGGTACCTTTCATACCCATCATCTGCATAACCTGCGTCCAGGAACCCCTTGCCCCCGAATTCACCATCGCAAATACTGTTCCTTCGGGATCCAAAGTTTTATGCGCTAAACCGTTCATCTCTTCTCTCGCTTCCTCCCACACACCCACCGTCATCCTATATCTTTCTTCGTCCGTTAAAAGTCCATCATCATATTGCCCTCTGATCAAATCCACTTTGTCCTGCGCCTCTCTTAATATTCTGGTCTTATCAGGTGGCACAATCAAATCATCCATACCCCAAGACCACCCACTACGCGTGGCGTAGGAAAAACCTATATCTTTCATACGATCTAGAAAGGCCGCCGTTTCCTGTTGACCCCTCTCGCTAAGCACGTCAGCAATAATTCTTTTCAATCTCGACTTATCTAAAACGTCATTAATAAACTCCAGTCCTTCCGGCATAACCTCGTAAAACAAAAGTCTTCCCAGGGTCGTCTCAATAATCTTGCTCTGCTCAACAGGATGAGGAGCTTTTATCAAAGCGTTAATTTCTAATTTTCTGTTTTCATACGCCACTAAAGCCTCCTCTGTCGAGGAAAATGTGCCCCCTTCTCCCTCGGCTCCTTTTTTAACATAAGTCATGTAGTAGATACCAAACACTATATCCTGGGTAGCGGACGTTGCCGGCATTCCATCGGCCGGCTTCAGTAAATTATTTGTCGCCAACATTATATTGTCAGCCTCATATCTAGCCTTTTCCGACAAAGGAACATGAACCGCCATCTGGTCACCATCGAAGTCAGCATTAAAAGGAGTAGTTACCATTGGGTGTATCTGTATAGCCTTGCCCTCAATCAAAACTGGTTGAAAGGCCTGAATACCCAGCCGATGCAATGTCGGCGCCCTGTTAAGAAGCACTTTGTGAGTCCTGGTAACATCCTCAAGCGCATCCCAAACATCCGGCATACCTTGCTCAATCAAGCGGCTAGCCGACCTTATATTATGAGCCAACTCTCTTCTAATAAGTTCATGAACAACAAAAGGCTTAAACAGCTCCAAAGCCATCAACTTAGGTAACCCGCACTGATGCAACTGCAAATGCGGCCCCACAACGATAACCGATCGACCTGAATAATCAACTCTCTTCCCCAGCAAATTCTGCCTAAACCTGCCCTGTTTTCCTTTCAACATGTCAGCCATCGATTTCAGCTGACGTCTTTGCCCCATGGCGCTGGCTGTAGTCGATCCCCTCCGCGCGGAATTATCAATTAAAGCATCCACCGCCTCCTGTAACATTCTTTTTTCATTCCTGGTTATTACCTCTGGCGCTCCCAACTCCAACAAACGTCTCAACCTGTTATTGCGATTAATTACCCGACGATATAAATCATTTAAATCAGAAGCGGCAAACCGCCCTCCATCCAATTGAACCATGGGTCTTAAATCGGGAGGAATAACAGGCAAAACCGTCAAAAACATCCATTCCGGCCTGATCTTAGCCTTAATCAAAGACCTTATTAAAGACAAACGCCTCACAATTCTTTTCTTCTTGGCCGCCGATGCGTCAACTAGCCCCTCTACCAAATCGTCAGCTATGCTATTAAGATCCATGGACTCGAACATTGATCTCAGCGTCTCGGAGCCAATACCTGCCTTAAAAACATGGCCGTACCTTAAGGACAAATCCCTGTACTCAACCTCTGATATCACGGCATAAGGCTTTAATCCTTTCAAAGCTCCCTGGGCTTTCTCAATAGCCTCTTCCAATTTGTCCAGTTCTTCTTTTTCTTGTTTAATCAACTTGTCTTTCTCCCCAACCTTTCCCTTTCCTAAAGAAGCCCTTAATTTCTTATAACCGTTTTTCACTGCCGACTTTTTCGCCTCCCCTTCTCGGCGCAATCTCTCCAGGACTTCTTTTTTTGCTTCCTCATCAACTTTCGTAACTATATAAGAAGCAAAGTAAATAACCTTTTCTAAATCACTTACATTAACTCCCAGCAACAACCCCATTTTTGACGGCACCCCTCTTAAAAACCAAATATGGGATACTGGCGTTGCCAGCTTTATGTGACCCATCCGCTCCCGGCGCACAATAGATCTAGTTACCTCCACGCCACACCGATCACAAACAATTCCCTTATACCTAATTCTCCTATACTTGCCGCAATAACACTCCCAATCTTTTGTCGGACCAAAAATACGCTCGTCAAACAGTCCTTCTTTCTCAGGCTTCTGAGTCCTGTAATTGATAGTTTCCGGTTTAGTCACCTCACCGTAAGACCAGTCCAGAATCTTTTCAGGAGAAGCCAGCGTCAACTTTACTGCCGTAAAATCCTGAATTCCTTTATTTTCGTCCATCATAAATATTTAAAAACTAACGAATTCTAATATTGCGATCTTTTTCATCGCCTTGATCCTTTTTAGCTCTTACCAGCCCCCCATCATCCTCCTCTTTAGCTCTCTTTTTCACCACCGGGCCAACCAGATCAACATCCAAAGCCAGACCTTTTAATTCTTTTACTAGTACATCAAAAGCAGCCGGCACTCTGGGCGGCAAAATAGGAGAACCCTTCACAATAGCCTCATAGGTCTTGCTTCTGCCAGCCACGTCATCAGACTTTATCGTCAACATTTCCTGCAAGCTATAAGCGGCACCATAAGCTTCCAAAGCCCAAACCTCCATCTCTCCAAATCTCTGGCCACCAAATTGTGCCTTTCCACCCAAAGGCTGCTGAGTCACCAACGAATAAGGGCCTGTCGATCTCATATGAATTTTATCATCAACCAGATGGTGAAGTTTTAAAACATACATGATCCCTACCGTAACATTATGATCAAACTTATCGCCGCTCACTCCGTCATAAAGATCAACTTTGCCATCTTCCGGCAACCCCGCCTTCTTTAACTCTTCTCTTATCTCCTCCTCTTTCACCCCAGCAAAAGACGGACTGGTAACATAGTAACCCAACTTGCTGGCCGCTATCCCCAAATGGGTTTCTAATATTTGACCCAGGTTCATTCTGCTTGCCACTCCCATTGGATTAAACACTATATCAATCGGAGTACCATCAGCCATAAAAGGCATGTCCTCTGCCGCTCTCACTTCCGAAATAACTCCTTTATTACCGTGCCGACCGGCAAACTTGTCACCCACCTGCAATTTTCTTAAAGTAGCCACACTCACCTGTACCTGCTGTAATACCCCGCTCGGCAACTTATCTCCCTCGTCTCTGCTAAACATCTTCACGTTCACCACTTTTCCAAACTCACCATGCGAGAGATATAAAGATGTGTCTTTCACATCCTTTGCTTTTTCTCCAAAAATCGCTCTCAACAATCTTTCTTCAGCCGTCAAATCAGTCTCTCCCTTATTAGTCACCTTACCCACCAAAATATCTCCGCCCTTAACCTCCGCACCCACTCGTACAATCCCGTCCCCCGCCAAATTGCGAAGCTTTTCCTCTCCCACATTAGGAATATCTCTGGTTACCACCTCTGGACCAAGTTTAGTATCGCGAACGTCAACTGTGAAATCTTCAATGTGCACGGAAGTATATAAATCTTCTTCAACCACTTTTCTCGAAGCTACAACCGCGTCCTCAAAATTACCGCCGTACCAAGGAATAAAGGCCACCAACAGGTTCTGACCCAAAGCCAGCTCCCCTTTTTCCGTCGCTCCGCCATCCGCTAACAAGTCTCCCTTTTTAACTTTTTGACCCAACTCCACTACTGGGTGCTGGGTCATGGCCGTTGACTGATTACTGCGCATGAAGTTTTGCAAATTATGTACTTCCTTATCACCCTTTTCATCCACCACTACCACATGCCTGGCGTCAATCTCAGCTATCTTCCCATCAATATTCGACACCACGATCTGGCCCGAATCGCAAGCTGCCCTAGCCTCCAAACCGGTTCCCACCACAGGAGCCCGCGGCACTATTGAAGGCACTGCCTGTCTCTGCATATTAGATCCCATCAAAGTTCTTTGCGCGTCATCGTGTTCAATAAAGGGAATTAAACCAGCCGCCAAGCTTACTATCTGTTGCGTTGAAACATCAACATAATCAACCCTCTCTGCTACAACTTCGGCGAACTGCCCTCTGTCTCTCGCCTCCATAACCTTGTTCTTAAAACAGCCCCGCTCGTCCAAAGGCTCCCACGCTTGCGCAATCACGCATTTTTCTTCCCGATAAGCATCTAAAAACTCAATTTCGTCAGTCACTCTCCCGTCCACAACTTTGCGATAAGGAGCCTCTAGAAAACCATATTCATTCAACCTAGAAAAAAGCGCCATGTGGCCAACCAAGCCAATATTAGGGCCTTCTGGAGTTTGAATCGGACAAATTCTACCGTAATGGCTCCGATGAACATCACGAACCTCAAAACCAGCCCTGTGCCTATCCAGCCCTCCCGGACCCATCGCGCTCACCCTTCTTTTATGCTCAACTTCAGACAAAGGATTAGTCTGATCCATAAACTGGGAAAGCTGGGAACTTGTAAAGAACTCTTTAACAGCCGCTATAATCGGACGAGCGTTAACCAGCTGGGTGGGAGTAACCTTCTCAATATCCAAAGTACTCATTCTGTCTTTACAAATTCTCTCCATCCGAGTTAACCCAACTCTGAATTTGTTTTGAATTAACTCCCCCATAGGCCTCACTCGCCTGTTACCCAAGTGATCAATATCATCAGCCGGATCCTGACTCACGTTCAACCTAATAACTTCTTTTATCGTTGCCACTAAGTCATCAACCCTAAAAACTCTCTCCTCCGCTTCTTTAAGCTCTAGCAAACCAAGTCTCTGGCTTATTCTGTGCCTGCCCACTTTACCAAAATCATAACGATCAGCTCTAAAGAACATGTCGTCGATCATTTGCTTAGCATTATCGGCCGTAGCCATATCCCCGGGACGCAGTCTTTTGTAAATCTCTTTCAGCCCTTCCGTCTGATTATTAGATACATCCTTCGCTATTGTGCTTTCTATGTAAGACCGATCCTCTTCAACATCTACTTCTCTAAACAACTCCTTTATCTCGTCATTGGACTCAATCCCCATAGCTCTTAACAAAGAGGTAACCGCCACCTTTCTTTTTCTATCTATACGTACGTAAATCGCCCCGTCTAAAGCGGTTTCAATTTCCAGCCAGGCCCCTCTGTTAGGAATTATCTTAGCTCCATACCAGTCCCTTCCTTTACTGAACTTGGAAGTAAAAAATACCCCAGGAGAACGAATCAGCTGGGATACCACCACTCTCTCCACCCCATTAATAATAAAAGTTCCTCTTTCTGTCATCACCGGAAACTCTCCTAAGTAAACTTCCTGTTCCTTTACTTCGCCCGTGTCCTTGTTAACCAGCCTCACCGCACATCTTATCGGCGCTTCATAAGTAGCCTTCCTGTCACGAGCAGTTTCTTCTGTATATTTTGACTGATCTAAATAATAATCTAAAAACTCTAATTCCAAATGTCCGGCATAATCAACTATCGGAGATATTTCTTTAAAAAGCTCGCCCAATCCTTCTTCGCAAAACCATTTATAAGAATCCATCTGCATACTAAGCGCGTGCGGCGACTCAATAGCGTCGGGCGTATAGTTATAAAAAGTTTTACGCTCTCTGATTATAGAAGACATATTAAGGTAAAAAAATAATTCCCCAATACCCACCGCTAAAACTCCGCAGATTACTCATCTGTGGAAAACTCGCTTTTACAATTACAGCCCACAGGTTGCGCTGGATTTTTTCCCATCAGAGCTTAATAGAATGCCCCGAGCGCGTGCTGCGACTTCAAAAAATACATTTGACACACAGACCAAACCCCTTATTACAAGAACAATAAAAGTGAGTATAAATACCCCTTTATAAAATGTCAAGAAAGTTGGGCATTAAAACTATCATAATCAGGACTTACTATTTGTACTGGAGCATTACCATAAACCTCGCTTATCATATCTTTCATTGTGCGACTCTTAACTTCAACCAGACCGCCCCCTATCACCTTTGCCAGAACCGCGCCCGTCGTTATCCCGGCCCTCAAAGAAGAACTCCGCTTTCCCGGACCCACATTTACGCCAACTCCACCCACCTCCTCAAGACCCACACCATTCCTTGTTAACATCCTGTCTATCTGCTCCAATAGTCTCCCACTAATCCCCGGCCCGCTCTCCACTTTCCCCGATTCGATTAACCTCGAGTCAATCGCTAATCCAGCTTTCGCCTCTTCGCCAGAACTATCAATTATTAAAAATACTGTCTTGTCCATAAAATTCCTTTAAAATACTCAATACTACTTTCTTATCACTCCAAGGCACAATTTTCTTTCCCACCCCCATACCGGTCTCTGCCCCCTTTCCCGTTATCACCACCACATCATCCGGCCCCGCCTTTTCCAAACAATACCTAATTGCCTCTTCTCTATCCACAATACGGCGCCACTCCACCTCTCTATCCAGCCCTCCTTCTAAATCACGGAAAATCTGCTCCTCATCCTCCGTCCACGGATCCTCCCGCGTCAACACTGTCTCATCTGCATATTTTGCTACTGCCCGTACCATCTCCGGACGTTTACCCCGGTCACGCTCACCTGCTGCCCCCAAAACAGCGAAAATTTTTCCGCCCGTGTTCTCTCTAACATTTTTATAAAGCCTCTCCAGTGCCCCCGCCGTCACCGCGTAATCAATCAACACTCTTGGCCCCGAATATTTTTGCTCTTTGAATTTTGAATTTTGGATTTCTCTTCTTCTGCTTCCCCATTCCATCCTCCCCGGCACTGACTTCATCTTAACCGCTCCTCTCTCTATATTTTCCTCTTTTACCCCTACCTCCTTAGCCAACAGCTTAGCTGCCAAGACATTTTCCCTCGCCCAATCTCCCAACGGTGTCTCTGTGCCTACTGCCTCCTCAGTCACAAATTTAATAATCCGCCCTTTTAAAAATTGAAAGTTGAAAACTGAAAATTTCTCACCAACAACAAGCGGAGCATGCTTCACCAAATATCTATCAATTCTCCCTTTAGCCCGCACATACTCTTTCATAGTCCCATGATAGTCTAAATGCTCCCTCTCAACATTTAAAATAATGGCTCCGGCCAACCGTATTCCTGCCAATCTGTTCTGGTCCAAAGCGTGAGATGTCACCTCTATTATTACTTGCCGAACTCCTACCTCCACCATCTCTTTTAATTTTTTAAACATCAATCGACTAGGCAAAGTTGTCATCTTGGTTTCATTAAACTCCTTGTTTTTACCCACCCTAAACTCTACTGTCGTCAGCATTCCCACCCTATCTTCTCCCCACTCCTCGCCAAAAATAGAAGCTAACAAATAACAAGTGGTTGTCTTACCATTTGTTCCGGTAACCCCGTAAACTTTCAGTTTCTTATCCGGCCGTCCATACCAAATTCGCCAGCCATGCGCCCGGAAAAGATGATAGATATTTTTCAACTGCTGCCAGGGCCTAAACATTATCTTCAACGTAAAATCCTCCGAACTGATTTGCAATTATCTATATTTTGCACCACCGACCGAAGCTTATCTATATTCCCATGCCGTAGCAACCCTAGACAAGGCTGTGCTATTACGTCGCTGTCAAATGAAGCAAGGATAACTACTCACCCACCTAAAAGAAAGCGCCGTACCAGGCACCCTGGGAGCGGAATCTTTGGCCTTTTCGGCTTGATCCCTTAAACCACGTAGGGGTTTCAGGGCGAAAAGGCAAAGTCCTCGGAGCTCACCGCTGGAGTGAGCGAGAATGAGCGAACCAGGGTGTCTGGTAACAGGTGCTTTCGGGTGGGTGAGGAGTTACAAGCAGGCGAGCAGTAGGAAATTACCTTAAATAAGGAATAAAGAACAAAAAGACACTATCTCAAAAACTTTCGGACACCGGTTGCTAAATCAAATAAAGCATACAAATGGGACCGCGTCACAAAATCATAGGCCCCCACATAATTCACTCTCCTGCCGCCAAATCCCTCTTTAAATCTCGTAATCCCCGCCCAGGGATGATCAGCTACTCCTTGAGGCGCCACCCCATAAAAATCATATATCCTACTGCCCGCTTCTTTAGCTCTTAAAATTGACCGCCACTGCATTAGGTGCGATGCCATTACTTCCTTTTTTTTCATACTGCTTGCCCCATGCGCATATGTCGTCACTTTTCCAAAAGTAATTATCAAACTCGCGGCCAAAGCTTGGCCTTGATATTCAGCTACCGCTATCTTCATTAAACCAGCCGGAACCAACACTTCACGCATAGCCCAATAATAATCATCCGGATGATACCTGAAAGATGTCCGCTCGCTTACCTCATGAGCAAGGCCAATAAAAATTTCCAAATCTCGCTTATCCTTGGAAAACCTGATCTTTACGCCCCTGCGCTCCGCTAACCGAATATTATAACGAGTCTTCTGGTGCATATCAGATAAAAGTTCTTCTTCTGATTTATCCAAATCCAACACCAAAGTATTCCTCGGCTGCACCTCTCGTTTAGACTTCTTCCAACCATTATCAAACTCACCTGCTAAAGGCTCCGGCATAGCCAGATCTATCTTCACAAAAATCGCCTTTTCTTCTCTAGCTAAACCAACCACCTTCCCTAAAATATTTGACCTTTGGATTTGGCCATTTGGATTTTTTAATACCGGTCCTCCCGGCACATACAACCAACATTGACCCAGAGGCAACTGACGCTTTATTACTAAAGCCACTCCTTTTATCTCTCCACTTTCTTTTAACACCAAGCGCCAAAAAATGTTGCCCAATTTTTTCTGCGTCTCTCCCCAAGCCCACGACTGCAAAAAAGAACCATGCTCATTACGACTCACAAAATCATCCCATTCCTCCTTGTCCACATCAGTTGCCAAACTAACATTCATAACCATCATGCCAATGGCCAAGCTTAGACATTATGATTTGGAATTTGAACGCAAATTGGAACTTGACATTAGTCATTCTTAGCCTTGTTTCTGCAATGCCACTTTTACCGCCTCCTCCACCGTTTCCACTTCTTTAGGTAATTTCTGCACCACCTGTCTGGCTTGTGTCACCGAATAACCCAAACTGACCAAAGCTTCTACCGCCTCCTGTTGAATGCCCCCTGTTACTCCTTCCGCTTCAGGCTCTTTTATCTTCTCTTTTAATTCCACCAATATACGCTCCGCCGTTCTTTTTCCT
>CAYMOF010000003.1:18727-61681 GCA_964392095.1 uncultured Candidatus Saccharibacteria bacterium
CTTTTTCCTACTCCCGACACCTTGGTTAACACCACCACATCATCCTCCGCCACCGCTTGCGATAAAACCACCGGCGGAGCCGCCTCCAGTATTCCCATCGCTGTCCGCGGACCGACGGAAGGAACGGTTATAAGAAGCTCAAAAAATTTCAAATCGCGCCTCCCTTCAAAACCATACAGCTCCTCCAAACCATCTCCCACATGATGATATATCAACAAATCCACGCTTACGCCCTTATGGCTCTTATTTCTCAAAACCGATAAAACCGTCACCCGATACCCCACTCCGCCAACATCCACTATCAGGGATTTTTCTTCCCGCTCAATTATTTCACCTTTTAATCTCGCGATCATATTTATTAGTATCTTAAACTACTAAAAAGCGTAAAAGAACTTGGAAAAACCGTCCATCTTAGTTAAGTTCTACATCATGAACAAGCCCTTTATTTTGAAAGCTCCCTATAAACCTGCTGGCGATCAGCCCAAAGCAATAAAAAACCTAATTTCCGGCTTAAACAAAAACTATCAGCGGCAAACTCTCCTAGGCGTAACCGGATCAGGAAAAACTTTTACCTTAGCTAATATAATAAATGAGACCCAAAAACCGGCTCTTGTTATTAGCCACAACAAAACCCTGGCCGGCCAACTATACGAAGAGTTCAGTGAATACTTTCCCCAAAACGCCGTCCACTACTTCGTTTCCTACTATGATTACTACCAGCCCGAAGCCTATATTCCCACCACTGACACCTACATAACCAAAGACGCTGGCATCAACGACGAAATCGACCGCTTGCGCCACGCCGCCATGGAAGCCGTCCTTACCCGACCTGACTGCATTGTTATTGCTTCCGTTTCTTGTATCTACGGAGTCGGAAATCCAAAAGAGTATTTCAATCAAAGACTTTCCTTAACAAAAAACAGTCAAATCTCCAGAAGAGAACTATTAAAGCACCTGACTTCTCTCCAATACATACGTAACGATGCTGACCCTGTTCGCGGCTCCTACCAAGTACGTGGTGACACCATCGATATTCGACCGGCCGGAGAAGATCACACCGTCCGAGTAGAACTGTCCGGCCCCAAAATTGAAAACCTCTTCTTTTTAGACGCTCTTACCAGAGAAATCATCGCCCGCCCCTCAAAAGCCGAAATCTTCGCCGCCACTTTTTACCTTGCCGCCAAAGAACAACAAGAAATAGCTATTGCCTCCATTCGCCAGGAGCTCCAAAAACGTCTGAATTCACTGAAAAAACAGAACAAACTTCTAGAAGCCCAGCGGCTTGAGCAGCGCACTAACTATGATCTGGAAATGATTGAACAGATCGGCTACGTCAGCGGAATCGAAAATTACTCCCGACACTTTGATAATCGCTCCCCGGGACAGCCCCCCTCCACCTTAATTGACTATTTTGTTCATGCTTTCAGTCCCCAAGGGTTTCTTACTCTTATTGATGAGTCTCACATGACCATTCCCCAGCTAGCCGGCATGTACGCCGGCGACCGCGCCCGTAAAGACACTCTCGTTAATTTTGGCTTCCGTCTCCCCTCTGCTCGCGACAACCGTCCCTTAAAATTCCACGAATTTAAAAGTCTCATCGGCCCCACGATATTTGTATCCGCCACTCCCGCCCAATACGAACAGAACACCAGCGAAAAAACTATCGAGCAAGTCGTTCGTCCCACCGGGCTACTAGACCCCGCCACCGAAGTCAGACCCAGCGACCACCAAGTAGATGATGTTATTAACGAAATAAAAAAACGCACTTTAAAAAAACAACGAGTCCTAGTCACTACCCTTAGCAAAAGGCTGGCCGAAGACCTAGCCAACTATTTAGTTGAACTGGACATTAAAGCCGCCTACATACATTCAGATATCAATACTATTGATCGCCTGAAAATCATCAAGGACCTGCGCCGCGGTTCATACAACGTTCTGGTCGGCATCAACCTTCTAAGAGAAGGGCTTGATATGCCTGAAGTTTCCCTGGTCGCCATTCTCGACGCCGACCAGGAAGGCTTCTTGCGCTCTACTACCTCCCTAGTTCAAACCATGGGCCGTGCCGCCCGCCACATCGACGGCCGAATAATCATGTACGCCAATAAAATAACCGGTTCCATGAAAGAAGCTATCGAGGAAACCAACCGGCGCCGAATCATCCAAAAACGATACAATCAAAAGCACAATATCGCCCCTCGTTCTATCAAGAAAAATATATCCACTCTCAACCTTGCCGGACAAGCAGTCGATCAATCAGAAGAAGATTTTCCTGACACCGCCGACATTCCGCCAGATGAAATAAACCGAGCCATTAAAACCCTTACCAACAAAATGGAGCTGGCCGCTAAAAACCTGGACTTCGAAAAAGCCACCCGCCTGCGGGATACAATCAGTAAGCTAAAATACAAATAAACGACAACATCCCTTTTTATTGCTTCTAAAGTCCTAAAAAATTGTCGTCAAATACCTAAAATAAACACATAGCCATGAACATCCTGACAAAACTACAAAAACGCACGAAGCGTTTTTTATCCAAGCCGTTCGGCAGGGGTCTAGCCGCCGTTCTTTTAACTTGGGGGATATATTTATCCACCATTTGGCTCCGTATTCTCTTTTACAAAGACGGCAATATAATTTCCGGGTGGATCGGAGCCTGGTGCGATTGGCCAGCCCACATGATATACGCCGCCCACTTCGCTTATAAACCAATATCCCTCTGGTTATCCAACCCGATCATAATCAACCAACCCTTTTCCTACCACTTTCTGGCCGACGCCATCTCTGGATGGTTTATAAAACTAAACACCGGTCCGGTATTCGCTTTTATCGCGCCTTCTATCATCCTCACCTTACTTTTGCTCATAATCCTTTACGTTTTCTATTTTCAATTCCTTCGCTCCGCCGTGCAGTCTTTTATTAGCGTCAGTATTTTTATTTGCAGTGGGGGACTGGGCTTTTTCTATTATCTCGCGGATTTAATCAAAGAACCCTCGCTGGCCACCATCATTTTCCCTCCCCGACAATACACACACGTTTCTGATTCCGGCATTGAAATGATAAACATCTTCACCGGCATGTTAATCCCGCAACGAGCCATATTATTATGCTTGCCCGTCATCTTATTCATACTTGTTGTTTTGCAAAAATGGAAAAATAAAAAATTTGCGGGAGTTCCCGCCACAAAACTACTCCTTATGGGCTTGCTTATTGGCATAGTTCCTATTATTCATCTCCACTTCTTCGTCTCGCTAATTGTCCTGACTTTTTTTCTCGCGCTTTCTTCCTACCGTCATTGGCGATCCTGGATAACAATCGCCACCCCTGCCATATCTGTCTCCACGCTAATTTACACCAGCCTGTTTCTCAACAGCGACCTAGGCGAAAACCTTATTGCCTTCATGCCTATTTGGCACTCGCCTGAAGTTTTAAAAGGCCTAAATTTCTTCAGCTTTTGGTGGGTTAACTGGGGCCTTTTCCTGCCTCTCTCCCTTATTTCCGTCATTGCTTTTCGCTACTACAAAAAACCTTTAGTTATCGGCGCCTTGGCAATCTTCCTGCTGGGCAACTATGCGTATCTCCAAAACCAGGCCTTCGACAACGCCAAGCTTCTTATTTGGAGTTACTTGGTCCTGTCAGCTCCGCTAGCCAGATTCATTGTCTTTATCTGGAAAGACACCCCTAAACTAAAAATTTTGTCCGCCACTATCCTTTTTCTGATTACCGCATCAGGATTCATAGATATCTGGCGATTAAACCAAACCAACAAACTAGAGTATTTCTTATGGGCAAAAGAAGATATGACTTTAGCAAAAAAATTCCGCCAACTGGATTCAGCCGGAAAAGTCGTCTTAACGGCTACCAACCACAATCATTGGGTACCCTCCTTTACCGGGTACCAGGTTCTGCTTAGCTATCGTGGCTGGCTCGGCGGCTATGGATATAACTATTCTTCTGTTTATGAAGACATGACTAAAATATACAGTGGCAGCAATGACACTAAAAAACTAATTAAAAAATACAACATCAAATACACGGTTGTAGGTCCCGCCGAAAGAAATGAATTTTACATCAACGAAGACTTTTTCTCTAACCATTTTAAACCAATTGTTAGCAACCTAACCAATACTGTCTATATTATAAAATAGTCCTCTCCGGCTTTTCCTTTGACCGCATAACCAATATTCCCAACACAATAAGTAACAGTAGCAAAACGTTCCGTAACAAATTCAAACAAAACAACATATTATTACTGCTGTTACCATAAAACCAATCTGTAAAAGCGGTAAAGTTAATTGGGTAAATGATCTGCGTCAGTCCCAGACTAACTACTGACACCATCAGGGTAATATACTTGGCATCATTTTTTTCATAAATCATCGGTGTAAACACCGCGAACCACCATAAATATTGCGGATTTAACACCTTTGTGAAAACCACAAACAACAATAAAATAAACCAAGACCACTCCCAGCCCAAAAAGCCAAGGTATTTTTTATTTCTTAAAATAAATCCGTATGCCAAACCAACCGGAAAAACCCAAAACCAGTTCATAAGGGTTGCAGAAAGCGATTCTCTTTTCGGTAATATTCCAAACACCCCATATTCACGCGCAACATTAACAGGCTCATTTCTATATAAACTCGCCAGGGTTATCATACTTCCCCATAATCCATCAGGCCCCACCGGCTTCAACCCATGCACAACATGGCATCTCTTTATGCCTTCCCAGGTGCCTCCCGTCATATAGAAAGATAAATAGGGAATTGCTATCCCCAGAGTAAACAAAAGCAGACACGCTATCACCTTTCCCCACTTTATCCGCTCCCTGTAAGCAAATATAAGAACCAACGGCAAAAGCACCACCGGATAAAGCTTCACGGCTGTCCCCAGTCCCAGCCACCAGCCAGCCAGCCCCCACTTCCCCCGAAAAGCAAAATGTAAAGCCGCTATCACTAGAGCCGACACAATTAGCTCAAAACGGTAAAAAAGAATAGGGCCCATGGCTGCTGCTACCGCCCAGAAGACAATGCCGGCACCGGGTGGACCGTACCGGCGAAAATACCGCCAGTGTCCAATAAGAAGTATCAGGTTCACTCCTACCAGAGCTGTTAAATAAGACTCAAAATTTGCCGGCGCCGAAGCAAGTTTTGCAATTACAACAAACCACCACAAAGCACCCGGCTGATACTCGTTATACCCCATATTCCTCCAACTGCCTTCTTCCAAAAAATGAACAGCCCTGGCCTGAAATACCATTGAATCCGGCTGCTGTATATGCCCCCGCCAGCTGGAATGATAAACATGACTAATTAGCAAAAAAAGAGTTAGCGCCGCCACCACCCACTCAAAAGACACCAGACCCGCAACCCTATAAAAACCAGCCTTTACAGCTCTTAATAAATTCCCGTACATTACCGCTCAAAAAAATTTTGATTTCGCCCTGTAAAAAACCGAACCCCACCATCTAAAACAGTCCTTGCTATTATTACTCGCCACCTTCATTAAACCAAAAAAGCCGGATACGGCTATCACTATTAACAACAAATTACATAAAACGCTGATATAAAACAAAGTCGCGTCTTTGCTCATGTCATAGAACCAGTGAATATGAGCCACAAAATTCAACGGAAACAATATTTGCGTTAGCCCTAACAAGGCCGCTGTGACGCCCACAATAATATATCGCATGTTTCTGACAAGCTCTCTCCAAAAAACCATTGGTGTAAACACCGCGAACCACCACAAATATTGCGGATGAACTACTTTTGTAAAAACAATGAATATCAGTAAAACAAACCAGGCCATCTCCCACCCAACCCTCACCGCCAACTCTCTGTTTCTTAAAATAAAAGCATAAACTAAAGCCACCGGAATCACCCAAAACCAATTTATAAGAGTCAGGGAAAGGTCCTCATTATCAGGAAGCAAGCCAAACATTCCATAATTAGACTCTGTCTTTACCGGCTCATCTCTTAAAAAATGATTCATTGCTATCGCATTGCCCCACAACCCGTAAGCTCCCACCGGCTTCAACCCATGCACAACATGGCATCTCTTTATGCCTTCCCAGGTGCCTCCCGTCATATAGAAAGATAAATAGGGAATTGCTATCCCCAGAGTAAACAAAAGCAGACACGCTATCACCTTTCCCCACTTTATCCGCTCCCTGTAAGCAAATATAAGAACCAACGGCAAAAGCACCACCGGATAAAGCTTCACGGCTGTCCCCAGTCCCAGCCACCAGCCAGCCAGCCCCCACTTCCCCCGAAAAGCAAAATGTAAAGCCGCTATCACTAGAGCCGACACAATTAGCTCAAAACGGTAAAAAAGAATAGGGCCCATGGCTGCTGCTACCGCCCAGAAGACAATGCCGGCACCGGGTGGACCGTACCGGCGAAAATACCGCCAGTGTCCAATAAGAAGCGCTAAATTAATCACAATAAGCGCCGTGACGTAAGAGTTATAAATATTTGGAACGAAAGCCGTCTTGCCCACCAATACCAACCACCACAAAGCACCCGGCTGATACTCGTTATACCCCATGTTTCTCCAACTACCCTCTTCCAAAAAATGAAGAGCTCTTTTATGAAATACCAGCGTATCCCCTTGAGGATGACCGCTCCAATCAGGATGACAAACAAAGTTCATTAATAAAGCCACGGCGATCACCATAACCGGCCATTCTAAACGTGCTAAACTTAAAACACTTGTCAGTCTTTTAAACATAAGCAATTCTTTGAACCAGTATAGCCTTTTTGTCTAAGCCTTGACTAAACCTATTTACATACCCACACGTATCAATATTTTAAAAACGCGCCGGCTTCCAAGCCCCCCCACATAAAAATCTTATCGAGTTATGAATATCCTTTTTTTATTCCTTGTTTTTCTGCCGCCTGTCTTTTTTGGTACAACCCTGCTTTCTTCATTTAGACTATTCAAAGAAAAATTTATTATATTGCTGATCGGCTCAATTGTCGGACTAGCTGTCTATATCACAACCACGTTCTTATTAGTACCTCTTTTGCCTTTAATTCCTCTAACCGTCGCCTTTATGCCTGCATTGCTATTAGCCGCCTCCTTCTACTTCATTAAAACCACGCCCGCTAAGAACCACTGGTGCTTATGCCGACTTGGTACCAAGCCGCTGATTGCGTTCATTATTTTATTTGCCACATTATTTCCCGTATCCGCCAAACTGCTCATTGAAAAAGACAGCGCTCTCCACACCGGCATAGTAAACGCGTGGGCAGATATCGGCTGGCACGTTTCCAACATCACCTCCCTTCAAGAAAACAAGTCCCTCCAACCAACCGATCCAATATTCCCAGAATCCAGACTAGCCTATCCTTTTTTGTGCAACTTCTTCTCCGCCATGCTCATCGCCACCGGAACAACTCTTGATCAGGCTGTCTCTGTTCCGGCCATCATGCTTATCCCTCTCGCCTTAACGCTTTTTTTCATTCTTGTCTTCAAGCTCACTTCCAGCAAAACGGCCGCCATTATTGCCGTGCTTTTACTTATTTTTAACGGCAGTGTCTTAGGCTGGTTCCAATTAATCGATGATACCAACGCGTCTAACCAGCCCCCCTATTCATTCCTCACCCATTTCTATCGCAACTACTCCGGCGACTCCAACAATGACGAAGGGCTGGTTATGGGCAACCCAATATCGGCCCTGCTTTTACCCCAACGCTCCTTTGTTTTTGGTTTGCCTATTGCCCTATCAATTATTCTCCTGTTAATCGAAGCTCGAAAAGAAAACAGCCGAGCCTACTATCCGGCCGGGCTCCTCTATGGACTATTGCCTCTCTTCCATGCCCACACCGCCCTAGCCTTACTGCCACTTCTAGCCGCGTTTTACGTCGTTAATCCGGAAAAACCCTGGTATCGCTTTATTTTCCCGGCAGTCCTCGTCGGTCTCCCCGAAATATTTCTTTACCGCGCTTCTTCTCTGGAACCAGGCTCTTTTCTTAATTGGCAACCCGGCTGGGTCACTCATCAATCAGGATGGTTTTCTTTTTGGCTAAAAAACACCGGTCTTCTTCTTCCAGTCACGTTGCTAGCGCTCGCTCTTCCGGCCAAAAAAGAGCTAAAACTTCTTGCCGTCTCCGGCCTTATTCTTTTCCTAACCGCCAATCTATTTATCTTCGCGGTTTGGGCCTGGGACAACACCAAAATATTTTTCTACTGGACTCTTTTTACTCTACCCCTAATCAGCCATACTGCCGCCCGCTACTTACATTCTTCCTCGGCCACCATCAAAGGCATAGCCCTAGCCCTGATCATCGCCCATTCCATCTCCGGCTTTCTTGATATAAGCCACCTGATCCTAAGTCCTGCCTCCTGGCAAATCTGGGACAAAGACGGTGTAGCCATTGCTAAAAAAATAAACAATGTATCCGAACCCGACGATATCATCTTAACCGCCCCTACCTTCAACTCGCCCGTCGCTCTGAGCGGCCGCTATCATTACCTGGGTTACACGGCCCATGTTTGGACCCACGGCGGCGACCCCGCCCCTCGCGAAAACGCATCAAGGTCTTTTTATAAAGGAGACTCCGCTAACTTACCGGGAACAATGCCTTCATACGTACTAGTCGGACCCCACGAAAGACAGGCTTTTCCTGACCTAAAAATAAGACCCGAGTGGGTACCCGTTGCCAGCGAAAACGAATATTCTCTTTTTTCACTCACTAACCAGACTGTCTCCAAAAATCAATAACTTCCCGCAAGGCTCTATCAAAACTAATCTTCAACTCCCAGCCGGTTTCTTCTTTTAGTTTACCGGCGTCTCCCACCAAAATCGGAACATCCAATGGCCTAAGTAGACTTTTGTCAGTCTCCACCCCTATCTCGACTTCGCTTAAATCAAGCAAGACGTCAAGAATCTCTCTAATACTCCTGGCTCTCCCGGACGCAATGTTATACACGCTTCCCATTTCACCTTTTTCCATCAACAATCGGTAAGCCCGCACCACGTCCCGCACATCCGTAAAATCCCTTCTAGCCTCAAGGTTGCCTACTTTTATAACCGGCTTCCGTCTTACCCTGCCGGAGCCTTCGGCGAAAGCGAGTTTATCTTTCTCTATCGCCGCTATCTGCGACGCAAAATCAGCTGCCACAAAACCCTTGCTTTGCCCAGGACCAATGTGAGGAAAAGGCCTCACCCGCAAAACCCTGTCGTTAAAACCTTCTTCAATCATCTTTTCCATTTCCCACTTACTCCGCGCATATTCATTAGCCGGCCTAGCTTCATCCAAAGAAAGCTCCGGCAGGGGAGTACTGCTCGCCAAGCCGTAGATATCAGCCGAGCTTGCCACTAACACTTTGGTGTTTGGAGACAAACTTCTAATCTCCTCCAATAATTTCCTCGTCCCCTCAACATTAACCCGCCGCGCCAGTCCCGCATTCTCCTCCGCCTGCCTCACTCCGCTCACCGCCGCCAAATGCACCACCCAAACAGGCTGCTCTTTTCTTAAGCTCTCCTTATAAGAGCCTGGCTCCACAATATCAACCTCAACCGTTTTCACCTGTGAATTAGGAACAGTCACACGATCCCAAACAACCAAACGAGCGCCTAACCACTCTCTCTTCAGTTCTTCAATCAACCACTTCCCCACAAACCCACCCCCTCCCGTTATTACAACCGTCTCTTCACTCATTTCTTATATATTCACCGCCTTAAATCAAAAGCTAAATAGAAACTTTTGACTTTTAATTTCTAATTTTTAAGCCTCCTCAACTCCGCTTCCACCATCATTCTAACCAACTCATCAAAAGTAACCATCGGCTCCCAGCCTAGCTTCTCTTTAGCCTTAGCCGGATCAGCCAACAACACATCCACCTCTGCCAGTCTCATAAACTTTTCATCCTGAATCACATAGTCCCGCCAACTTAAATTCACACACTCAAATGATTTCTCCACGAACTCCTGAACAGAATGATTTTCCCCTGTGCCAATCACGTAATCATCCGGTTCTTCCTGTTGAAGCATTAACCACATCATTCTCACATAATCGCCCGCAAAACCCCAATCGCGCCTCGCGTCCAAATTCCCCATCACCAGCTTCTTGTCCAAGCCAGCTTTAATCCGGGCCGCCCCCCTGGCAATTTTACGAGTTACAAACTCTCCTCCTCGACGGGGACTTTCATGATTAAATAGTATCCCGGAACAAGCATACATACCGTAACTTTCTCGATAGTTCACCGTTATCCAATGTCCGTAAACCTTTGCCACACCATAGGGACTCCGCGGATAAAATGGCGTCGTTTCTTTCTGAGAAGTTTCCACCACCTTGCCAAACATCTCACTGCTACTCGCCTGGTAAAACCTCGCCTCCGGTTTAATCTGACGTATCGCCTCTAGTAGCCTAACTACCCCTACTCCGGTCTCATCGCCCGTCAAAACCGGTAAATCCCAGCTGGCCTTAACAAAAGACTGCGCCGCCAAGTTATATACCTCATCCGGCTCTACTTGCTTTACCGCCCGAAACAAAGAAGACTCATCTGCCAAATCTCCCATAATTAGAGTGATTTTATCTAAAATTTGAGCTATGTTTTCATACGGATTAGTCGCGTACCGAGGTATCAGCCCAAAAACCTCATACCCTTTTTCTATAAGAAACTCAGCCAAATAAGATCCGTCTTGGCCGCTAATCCCCGTTATCAATGCTTTCTTTGACATTTGAAAATTGTAAATTGTAAATTGAAAATTTACTCTTCAGATTAGATTAATATTACTCATATTACCACCCCAAAAACAACGCTCAGTGGAGGACTTAACATTAACAAACCTCCCGGTCCCACCTCCCATGACTTGGTTGCCCACGTCAAAAAAATACTGACTAAAGAGTGTCAACTAATGACTAAAGTCGGCCACACCGGCACCCTGGATCCGTTTGCTTCAGGCGTCCTCCTTGTTCTATTAGGCCCCGCCACCCGCCTGGCTGAATATATTCACCTGCTTTCCAAAACCTACGAGGCCCAGCTAATCCTGGAAGCCACCAGTGATACTGACGACCCAACCGGAAAAATTTCAAAGCACGAATCAGCACCTAAAAAACAGCTCACCGCCTCACAAATAAACAACTCTTTTAAAACCTTTATCGGGCCCCAAAAACAAATTCCTCCAGCCTATTCCGCTATAAAAATCAAAGGGGAAAGAGCTTACAAACTAGCCCGTCAGCACAAAGCCCCAACAATGAAACCTCGCCCCGTTCATATATTCAACCTTCAAGTTATTAAATTTTCTTACCCCAGGCTAAACATAATAACAACTTGCTCTTCGGGTACTTACATCCGATCTCTAGCCCGGGATATCGGCAAAAAACTAAAAACAGGAGCTTATTTAAACAAACTAGTTCGTACCTCTATTGGGCCAAATATTAACTATGATCCTCCTGTGAAACATACCAGCCAGTTCAATATATCAAAATCCATCAAAATCAACGAAATTAACCCCGCCGACATAACCGATATAATAATTCCTCCATCTAAACTGATCGCCCACCTGCCCCAAATAACTATTCCCGATAAATACGTCGCACAATTTTACAATGGGCAATCAATAGAGTGGGGGACTAATCTCCCCAACAATGTCCCTATTGCCGTTTTTTTTAAACCAAACAAACTTTCAGGTATCGCCTACTACAATTCTCAAACAAAACTTCTTTCCCCTAAAAAGGTTCTATAACCCTTGCCTTTTCTTATTATTTCCTCCATACTCACCATCACTACACTATTTTCTTAATTTCTTTATTTCTATTTTCTAACACTGTGCCTCAACTCAATTCAGCCAAAAAGGCTCTAAAAGTAAACGCTCGTCGTCGTCACATAAATGACCACTGGCGGAAAAAAATGCACCAATTCATCCAGGAAGTCCAATCTGCCGTAGCAGACGGTAACAAAGAAAATGCTCACAAGGCCTATACTAAAGCTCAAAGCATTATAGACCGCACTGCCCGCCGAAACATCATTCACCGCAACAAAGCCGCCCGCAAAAAATCAAGGCTCCTTAAAGCCATCGCTAAAATAAAATAAGAAATGCGAAATTAAAAGTGGTTGGGTCATACTCCAAAAGGAGTATAGTTCCTACTGAACCAATCCGACCACCAACATCATCAACCCCGTTCTGGCATCTACTCTTCCCTGCTTTATTGAAAAATCAGTTGCCAGTATCCGGGTTAAGGCCTCACGCAAATATTGCGCCGAAAAGCCTTTTGCTACCCCTATACTTTTCCTAACCGCGTAAGGATTTATTCCCTTTTCTCTAGCTATTTGAGGCTGACTCTTTCCTTCTTCTACACCTTCCTTCACCAGCCAAAGAGTACGAAACTGATAAGCTAACATAGACAATATATAAAACTCGTTATTCCCCTCTTCCAATAGTCTCTCTACCCCTCTCACGGCTTTTCGTTTATTTTTTTTAACCAGCGCGTCCAACGTAGAAAAAATCTCCGCCACCTCACTATTGACCACACCCACCTCTACATCTTTAACATTAACCTTGCCATCCACGGCGGCTAAACGCTCCAGCTCCGTTATTAAACGCCAACTATCGCCTCCTACCCTGCCCACCAAAATCTTTGCTGCATCCTTTTCCAAAAACACTCCTTTCTTGTCAGCCTCCTTTTTTATCCAGTCCTCGGCCTCTTTTAAACCAAGATAATCAAACTTGTTTCCTGTCTTGCCAAAAGCCTTGGCAAACCTCGATATGCCCTTTTTTTCTTCTTCCCAAATAACACACAGCGAACTCTTAGCCTCACCCAGAGCTTCAATAATTTCGTCCTGCAATCCAACGGGCAAATCCTGCGCATCCCTCACAACCAGCATCTCCTTGCCAAACAAGCCTCCTACTCCTCTGGCAATCCATTCCCGCGGCGCCTGCTTTTCCAGCTCGTCCTTGTCTAAAACTGTAGTCTTCGCCTTATATTTTACAGCCAACCCTTCTATCGCCCTCCGCGCCCTGTAAGCATCTTTACCATGAAAATAAAAAACGGGCATAAATTAAAAATCATAACCCAGCGGATGGTTCCGGCACCACCGATGACGAAGGACTTGGCATCGCTTTCTCTTCCCATGTCACCGCTATCTCCGGCTCAACCACCATCACCCATATTTGCCCTCTAGTTAGCGCAACTTCCTCCCCCTTTTCATCTAGAAAATGAACCGGGTCTTGTTTATAAAGCTCGTTCTTTCTCCAGCTTCCCTTAATAACCTTTCCATCTTGGTAAACTTCCAAAGCTCCTTCACCCTCCACTTCAACATCGTTATAACCTCCCTCCCCCTCTGCTAGCATATTCTGTCCTCTCATTATCAACACCGCGCTTGGCGCCACTTGCGACTTGTCAAAACCATCCACCTGCTTAACTCCACCCCAAAACCTCTCATACCTGTTAGTCTCTCTATTGTATTCATAATCAACCCTGTACGTCCCCGGCCATCCTATCGACAGCTTCCCTCCCCCAGGACGATCGTCAGGATCGGTATCATCTTTAAACTTGTACCCTTCAAAAGTAGTCTCGCTTCTATACCCCAGTCCCTGTAAAGCCTTCCACAAATTATCGTAGTTAGTAAAACCGTTATAAGGAGCTGGCAAAGACCCTACTCTAAAAAAAGCTCCAAAAGGATTACCTAAAGCGTTTATCGTATCAAACTCCCCAACCGCTATCCTGTTCAAAGCATGATAGCTACCCCCCCAATGACCCAAAATCGCATCTATCCCCTCTGCCAGGAACAAGTAATCGTGCCTAGCCGACCTAACCGACCCAATTTCCTCCGGCCGGCCACACTGATAAACAGCCATAAACCTGGTCACATCATTCACCAACACCGGCAATTCCCAAACCATGTCGGCTTCAGAAAAACCGGATACCGGCCTGGTAATCGCGTCCGATGACAACATCACTCCAATCGGTCGTCGGTCCGCTCCTTCACACCTCACCCCCGACAAAACACTTTCGCCTTTATTCTCCTTATTTTTTTCATCAGCTCTTGGTAAAAAAGCCCAATTACTTTTTCCTTGCTCTCCTTCCACCTCTACCCTCCTGCCCGGCATAAGCCAAACTGTTCCTGTAACTACTAGCAACAAAACAACAATTAACCCTCCCAACAACCACCATTTCTTATCTGCTTTATTAAACGATTTAACCTTTTTTATTCCCCCTTCCAACGCATCAGACCTCAACTCTACCCTCGAGCCATTTCCTCCTTTGAAGCTAAAACCATCACCTTCCTCCCCGCTTTTTACGTCTTTCATGTTTTTACGAATTACAATTTAATCTGAAGCAACCTCCTCAGAACAAACTATCTAATTTTCTAATCCTAACACGCTCACAAGATAACCAACAAATCATCTTTTATACAAACCTAATTAACATCAAACAACGATTCACTCATATAACCTTCCTTGTCCCTACCCACTCTTTCTTCTCCATCTTCCTTCCTTTCTTTATAAGAGAACCTCTCAATAATCCTCTCTTCTACCTCATCAACCGGCCGCCCGTATTTCTCCCGAGAATACCTGCGAGTTTCTTCTCTAATATTAGGATCACCATAAACAGGAGGCGGGTCAGACTTTAACGTAAACGCTCTCTTAGGCGTCCCTTCCACCAACAACCGCGTCCCCGCCGCGTACTGCTCAAAATTAACCAGATCATAATCGGTAAACACGGGCTCAAATTGTTTTTCCAAAATTTCTGTGTCCTCCGGCCCCACCCTATAACTTATAACCGTGCCCACGTTACCAAAAACCGCCTCTCTAATATTGTCCTCCAGCTGACTGATAAACTGGTGGGTTAAATTCAAGTTAAGTCGATACTTCCTGGCCTCCGATAAAATAGTCACTATACTGTCAGTCGTGAAATTCTGAAACTCATCCAGATACAGATAAAAATCAGGCCTCTTCTCCTGCCCCACGTCAGCTCTCGCCATAGCTGCTATCTGAATCTTGGACACCAGCACAAAACCTAATAAGTCTGAATTAATGTCGCCCAAGCTTCCTTTAGACAAATTCGCCAACAAGATTTTGCGATTGTCCATAACTTCTCTCACATCAAACGAAGATTCTGCCTGACCTATCAAATTGCGCATCGTCCGATTGCTTACAAATCTTCCTAACTTGCTTATCACATAACTCAACATGTCAGCTGACAACTGCCCTTTTTGCGACTGTTTAAACTCTTTATCCCAGAACTGCCTCACCGTGGGATTGTCCACCTTGCTCAAAACACCTTGGCGGAAAGTCTCATCCACAAACATGCGCGGCACATCAATCAACGTAGATTCTTTGTCTTCTACCAACGCCAACAGAGCATTCCTTAAATAATGCTCAAACATTGGCCCCACCGATTCAGGATTAAGACGAGCCGCCAATTTCTGCAATATTTGGACCACCTCATTAACTATCATGTCCTTATGAGCCTCGTCTCTGATTTGCAAGATATTAAATCCCGGCGGCCTCTTCGTATCACGAGGATCAAACAAAATCACGTCTTGAGTTCTACTCCTGGGAACATGCAGTAAAATGTCTTCTATCAAATCACCGTGAGGATCAACTACGCCTACTCCTCGACCCTTTTTTATGTCTTGAATAATCATATTTAAAAACAGCGTTGTCTTGCCTGTCCCTGTCTGACCAATCACATACACATGGCGTCGCCTGTCGTCAGAAGACAAAAAGATGGGTGTTTCCACTCCTCTGTAAACATTATTGCCCAGTCTCATCCCCTCTCTTGGCAAACCAGCCGGAGCGGGAGCGACCTTGGCCCCTCTCCACAAAATATTCGGAGTCTCCGTCCCCGGCAAAGGAAAATGAAACAGCGAAGCCAACTCCGTCGTGCTCAACGTACTAGCCGTCTTTTCCCGTGGCACTCTAAAAATTAGATCTTGTATAAAAGTCTTCGACTTGCCCACCCGCCCCACTCTTAAATAATTTAAATCGGGCAAATCGTATTGCGAAAAAGCCGCCGCCAAACCTTCAAAAACCCTATGCGTCTCCTCCGGTTCGCGAGCCGATACCCCTACTCGAATATTCACATCGAACTGCGGTTGCGAAACCTTATGCTCAACCAACTCCACTCTTTCTTGGGACCTTGGCGTCAACTTGGCTGACTTTTCTTCCATTTTCTCTTTTTGTTCTTTGGATTTCAAAAACTTTCTCGACGCTCCTTCAAAAGAGCCAGTTCTCACATCAGACTGTTCACCCCGCGTAGTTCTCCTAGCCGCCTCCTTTCCCTTACGCCTAACTCTAGGCGACGAAGACCGACAAACAAACTGAATCACGGCCGCGTCCTTCTTTTGCACCTTAGCTAACGCGCCAGTCAACGACTGCACCGGATCAGCCTCCAGCTCCCTATAAGTAGCAATGGGTAAGTGACCCCTCTGTCCCAATCTAACATTCGCCCCCCGAAACGCATCCCCTTTCTCAAATATCGTGTAATCGGAAGAAGGCCTAACATCGGCCTCGGGATAAAGAGCGTATATTTGTTTTTCCAGATGATCCAGATAACGCCTTTCTGTCCCGGCATAGAATCTGATCAGCCCGTCGCTATGCACTACTATCTCAAAAACCATTATCGCCCGACCGTATAAGAGCCGCTGCCAGCCGGTCGAGTGCAGACGAGTAAAAGTGGATAGAAATTGTTCCGCCACACTAATTTTTTCTTTTATCTTTTCCGCTCTTTCTTCTTCCCTCTCTTCATTCCTAACATCTCTGGGCAACAAAACCTCCAGCATTTCCACGTCCACTGTCCGGCGCAAAACCGCCTGCTCCCGCACAGAGCGCACCAACACCCACACCAACACCCCCAAAGCAGCCAACAAAACCAGACTCACAAAAAAAACAAAGGCGGCGGCCATAGCAAAAAACTAAACAGTAATAACCATCAAAAAAATCATCGTCAACACAAATACCAGCACCGCCAGCATTATCGTCACGCTCTTTTTTACCGATTGCTGGTTAAGCCCTCTTTTCACCATCAAGTCATACATCTGGCCCGTTAACACGTCATGCAATAAATCTATGTTTCTCGGATATCCACTGCTTTTGCGAGCCCTCTTTAGCGCCACCGGCAAGTCCTCCAAAAAAGCCAAGTCAACTAGCTCCTGCGCTTCTTTGTGTTCCTCTTCCGTATGCTCCCACGGCTGGACATAGAAAGATGCTTCCTCGTCCTGCTTGGAAAATTCACCCGCCAGCTCCTCCGCCACGATTTCCCGAGACCTCTTCACACCCGGCCTCTCTTCTCTATTAATTCTCTTTTCTACCTTTTCCGCAAACGACCCCGCCTCTTCCGGCGTCTTAAAAACCAGAGTTTCCCTGCTCTTTGGCTCCCTCTCTCGCATTGTCATCTCTTTAGTATAACAAACACTCCGCGCCTCTTAGAAAAACGCTCTCCCCAAAATAAAATTTGCTTCTATTAATCACCTTTCTTCTTTCTCATCTTCCAAACCAAGCCCCTCCGCCCAGCCTTAAAATCCTTTGGCCATCTTCTCCAAAAAGGAGCCTTTCTTGCTTTTCTTACACTAATTTCCCTGTCTTTTCTTGTTATTAACCTCCTCGCCTCTTGTTCGTCTCTCGCATAAATATCTTCCTTCCACTTTTTTCCCTTACCTCCTTCAACCTCCACCGTCCATAATTCATATCCCTGTTCTGCCCCGCCCTCCACTGGATAAATATCATTCACGCTATACCCCATCTGCCTTATATTTTCAGTTGCCTCTCCCAAGTCTCGACATTGTATAGCATCACTTATCTCTTGCCCCGCCGCGTCTACTGCCTCAAACTCCCAAATAATTTCTTCTGCCTCTTCTCCTTCTTCAATTTCAGTCACAGACATGTCAAACCTGTCCGCCAAAGCCTTCATAATTTCTTCAGTCATCATGACCTCCTTTGCCTCCTCCGGACTAAGAACATCATCCTCCTCTTTTTCTGTAATAGCCTTCCTTACCTGGCCTTCCGAACTATCGACCAGAGACCGTAAGGTATTAGCCAAATGCCTACGCCCTTTATCAATATTCTCCTTTCCTCTCATCGTGACTTGCGCATAAACCCCTTCCGTCGCTCGAGAAAGAAGATTATCTAATTTTGGGTTATCCTCCTGGTTTATACGATTCAATTCGTTCAACCAAATCCGCGCGTATTTCCTCCCCTGTTTATCCGCCGACCCCCTGTTTTTAGCCGCCTCACTTTCATAATAATCATCCAGTAGCGTATCAATTCTATTCACTATCATCTCCCGCCAAGCTCCCCGCCACCTGCCCTGAAGCCCTTCCCCTACCTCGGTCACTACCTTCCCCTCCCATTCATCGGGCCAATACAAATCATTTTCAACCAGCCTTCTCGCCATTTCCGCATACTTAACCCTTTCCACATCCGCCTCCAAAGGAAGACTTTTTATATTCTCCTCTGCTCCAGACTTGCCTGCCACAGCCTCCGCCGACGGCCACCACTCCTCATCGCCTTCATCTTCAATCTCCGGCCCGGTATCATCAACAGTCATTCGCAAGTCATCTTCCTGCTCTCTCATTCCCTCCCGTAAAGCCGTTTCTTCAAACATACTAGACACCGTCTCTCCACCAGCCGCCAGCTTTCCTTCGCCTCCCCTCTCTCCTAAGGCCACAACCTCTTCGCCTTTTATCCCCCTGCCTGCCGCCGCATCTAAATTGGCTCCATTAACTAAATATCGATCTATGTCTTTTCCCCTTTTTTTGTCTTCAAGCCACTTTCTCACCTCTTGCTCTTTTCCCTTCAAAGCACTACCATCTCTCTTTCCTTTCCGGCCGTAATCTAAAGCCATCCTCAACCTCGCGTAGGAACCGTATTCACCTGCTCGCAAATACTGATCCAGCTTTTCGCTAACCTCAGTGTCTGTATATCCGTCGTCTTCACCGGCCTTATCCGCCACTTCCCTAGCCACCCTTCCTCTCATAAATTTAAACCCGGAGTCATTCTTTTCCTCCTCCCCCAAATATCTTAAAACCGCGCCATTTACAACTTTATCGTCCAGACTAACCCTATCATCTGCCTGCAACCTCTCCCTCTGTTCCGAAATCGTTTCCCAAGCTTCATCAGTTATAATCTGTTCACCCACCACATACTTAACATGCATAGCATACGAAGACCAATTTATCCGCTTATCACTTCCTTTCAAATACGCATCGGTAGCCAGCTCGTCAATCGCCTCCTCTTTTTTTTCTTTCAATTCTCCTTCCAAGCCATCAAAAACACCAGAATATTTAAGGTATGACAAATACCTAGCATACATTACCAGATCTTCCTCCTGTTTCGATCTCTCATAAACATTTTTAGCCGCGCCAATCAGTCGGGTTTTTATCTCATTCACTCTCTTTTCCATCTTCTCGCTCTTCTTCCCGCCCAAACCAACTCCCGCCCTCTTGGCCCTAGCTAAAAGACGCGCCGCCTCAAATTCTTTACTGTCTTCACCAAGAAACCCTTCCAGTTTTTCCTCAACCGCCTTGCTACCCTCGTTTTTCAACCACTCTCTATCAATAAAGCCTTTTTCTGGCTCTTTCTCTTTTTTTTCAGGTCCCGAGTCGTCCTCACGCAAATCACCCGACAGATCCGCTAAGCCGCTTTCTATTCCTTTACCCATAAACTCATCTTAGCACACCGAGCGCTCTAAACTCCACCGCTCTCGTTACTAGTTACTCGTCGCTTGTCACTTCAATGATCTCCCCTTTTCCAAAAAGTTTTCCAAAGACGCTCGCGTCAACTTTTAGCTGGCTCTCCGGCCTATCCACGTTCACCTCTTTACCATACTCGGAAAAATTAACAGTCAGTCTGGCAAAATCAAAATTCTCTCCATTCGACAAAGGCCTCACAAAGAACGCTTCCATTTTTCTTGGTTCCTTGCTTTTTTTATCTACCCAAACATCGAGGCTCTTAATATTATTCGACTCTAATAATCTGGACACCACGTCCAAAGCTAAATTACCAGATTGTTCTCTGGCAAAAACCCTATTTGCTTTGTTTTCCCATTCTTCATCTATCCGTCCACTAAAACGAACCCACTCCCCATTATTATCCTGTTCATCACCAATCTTCTCCAACTTTGAAAACAGGCCTGCCAATACCCTCTCCATTTCTTCTTTATTCCTGGTCTTAAGAGCCGACACTTCTACCCTGGTCCACTTTTTTACTAAACTGCCGCTCGGATTCAGAAAAACAGGCATCTCATCAAGATAAAACATTATATCCTTTTCCAAAACCCTCAAATCGCCTGATGCAAAAAAAATGTTTCCCCTGCCCTTTGCTTCAACATATAAATCTCCGCTAAATTTCGGCGCTTCTTCAAACGGCCCCACCATATTCCCCTCCACCCGACTCCTAACTTGCGTAAAAGGCCTTTCCTTGCTACCCATTCGTCTGGGCAAATTTAACACCAGTTCGGCATCCACCTTCATACTATCCACCCCTTTGAACCTGGAAAAAGCCTCCCTGGCCGCTTCTTCATCCCTTTCACTTCCCGTGACAAAAAATACAACCGCCAATACTAGCAACGCCAGTGGCACCGCCACCACTCCTCCTAAAATTTTATTCCCCGCAAACTTCATCTTCTCTGAACAACCTTCTAAGTCAGCGAAACTACCTCAAAAATACTGCCAATCTTTCCACCAGCAACAACTTTTTTTCTTTTAAGGCCTGCTTGTCACTATACCAGGCCCAGCCCAAAACCAGTGCGCTCAAAACAGCAAAAATAATCCACTTGTCCTTCTCTGCTGAACCGACTGTCCAATAAGCAATCCCTTCTTCTCCAGCCACCGGAAAACGTTTCAACACAGATCCTGCCGCCTCCTGTCCAATCTCTTTTCCCTTGCTTACTATTCCCGCTACTCGAGGCCCTCTTTCTTCGCCTTCTCCCTCCTCTTCTCCACCACCTACCCCTCCGCTAATCTCCTCTTCCAGCTCCTCCTCTTCCAGCTCCTCCTCTTCCAGCTCCTCCTCTTCCGGCTCCTCCTCTCCGGGAGTCTCCATCGACTCTGGCTCTTCCGGCGCTAACGCCAATTTCACACAAACACCTTCCTTGTCTGCCGCCGGCAAACCGGCATCGGTATTTCTATTTGTTTTATTTTGACCACTAACCGCCCGCACATCAGCGTCGTTAACAACTTCCATCTCATTACCTAAGTCAACCGAGGCTCCGCCCAAACCCGCCAAGCCAACATCGTTAATCTTGTTATACACATACCCCTCGGGGCAAACATCACCGCTTGAAATATTTCCTCCTTCCGTGTTTTCATTGGCCACGTTTCTGCCCGTATTAAGAAGTAAATCAATCAGATTGGAAATCGCTCCGTCGTTCTGTATCTTTACCAGCAAATCATTTACTAATTCCACGTCGTTACTATTCTTGGACATGGCACCGGTTATACGGTTGATAAGATCAGCGTCAACCTCCGCCTTATTCCCTGAAGCCTCAACACTTCCACCCGCCCCGGCCAGAGCCAGCATCACCTTATTAACCAAGTTATTAACAGCTAAGTCAGCTCCCGCGTCTCCAGTCGCGATGTTGCCGCCAACTGTGTTTTTACTAGCCTCGTTCTCCCCCGTATTTATCAATCCCCAGAACAAAGTGCTCACGTTAGCCAAATTAGTTACCTCCACCACTCTTTCATCATTCACTTTAGCTCTAATACGATTTGTTGATTCAAAGCCAGTCGTATCATTTAATCCGCTTACCTTTACTCCCAAAGCCGGATCAATCAACACACCGGTTAAATTAGCCACCACCCCCGAGTGCGACGCCAGCCACCCATTACCGGTTATTATATCCGCCCCGGTCGTGTTGCGATTAGCCTTGTTTGAGCCTGTGTCAATTTCCGCATTTAGAACCGTATCTATACTAGCCTTATTATCAATTTCCGTCTCTTTTTCCCTATCAACCTCCACGTCTATCTCGTTCTCTGAGTTCGCTCCCGTATCTTTGTTAACGCCGTCAATCTCAACACTGTCTCCCCTGGCTCCGTCGCCTGCCGCCACCAGTGCGTTGCCCCCGTAAATCAAATTTCCCAACCAATCTCCCATTATATTAACAACCGCTATAAACAAAGACCCGTCCTTCACGGTTGTGTTAGCTATATTAACCGCCGTTGCTTCAACATTAGCGTTCCCTGTTTCTATCCGCCCTTGCCCCGTATTTTTATTAGCCTCGTTTTCACCCGTTACCGCTTCAGCGTTAACTTGGTTGTTTATCTTGGCATCATTTTTAACTATCGTTTCCCGCTCATTCTCCGCCTCCACGTCTATCTCATTCTCTGAACCTTGTCCAGTCTCCTTATTATGAGCCTCAATTCGCCTTATCGTTTCTTCCTGCGACAACTCCCTTACTTCACCATTGTCGCCCACTAAAAACCCCAACCATTTATTTAAAGCGTTCACCACTACCAAACCCCAGTTGCCACCCTCCACGGTGGTATTGGCTATTGAAATATTGCTCGCCGACACGGACGCGTCTCCGGTTTGTATCTGGCCCCCGCCCGTATTGGCCACTGTTTCGTTTTCACCCGTAATCGCTTTAGCGTTAACTTCGGTGTTTATATCCGCGTCATTTTCAACAACGGTTTTCTCTTTATCTCCAACACCTACATCAATTAAATTCTTAGAATCTTCGCCCGTCTCTTCATTCACCGCCTCCACTAACAAGTCGCTTCTTCCTCCAATCCTCTTAGCCAGCTCGCTTAGATCAGGAAGATTTATATTCCCGTTCAAATCACCAAAAATATCCGCTATTGTCAACCAGATATCCCCGTTTATAACTGTAGTGTTAAGCAAATTAACTAGTGTCGCCGCCACATCTGCGTCGCCAGTAGAGATAGCTCCGTCACCGGTATTCTTATTAGCCTTGTTTTTACCCGTAATCGCCGCCAAATCCAACAAATTATCAATCCGGCCGTCATTTTGCACCTCGTTCAACTCCTCCATATCCGTTTCTATGCTGTTGCTATTAGTCGAATCCGAGCCGGTAGTTTTATTCACTGCTTTAACGGAACCCACCCCTTCTCCTTGTTTTAAATTGGCCGTTCCAGATCCAAAACCTAAACTCAAATCACCGTTTTTATTACCCTCATAACCCTCCACAGTAAGTCCCGCCGACCCGCCTATTACAGCCGTATTGTCGTTCTTCACCTGCGTCACCCCAATACCCGCGTTTCCCGTCTTAATACCTGTAGAACCAGTATTTTTGCTTTGCTCATTATTCCCGGTATCGCCCGTCGCGTCCGCGCTTGTTCTATCCGTCACCTGATTATTAATACTCGTCTTGATCGAATCGCTACTGTCAACATCGTTACTGTTCTCCGAGCCGGCGCCCGTGTTGCTATTTTCTGCCGTGATCCCATTATCAGTACCCTGACTAGATCCATTGCTGGCCCCCTGCCGCGTATCTTCCACTCCTTCCGGCAACACCCAATTACTCTCTTCATCCTGAGTAGCTCCCAAGTCTTCTAATGAAGGCCCGCCCTGATCAGTTCCCTGGTCTTCCCCCTGACTAGTTCCCTGTCCTGCTCCCTGACCACAGCCAGCGCCTGTGCATCCAGTCGCTCCCGTGTCTTCCGAAGCCCCCGTGTTTTCTTCTGAAGTTCCCGTTAGCTCCGGCGCCCCGGTCGGATCCCCTGTCGCGTCCACTGCTTGCCCTGAATCCGTCGAATTGGCCTCTTGCGCCCATACTACCACCGGCGTCGCCGCGCTAAACCACACTATCAAAGCCAAGTAAGCCGCTTTCTTTAAAAAACCTTCTTTTATGAGCCATGTAGTCATATCAATAGTCGTTAATTATCCATGATTCTATTTTTTGACATTTGGATTTTGGTTTTGAGCTTTGCGGTTCCCCTCCTCGTGGGGAAAGGTAATTAAAATTTACCTCCCCCTCACGAAGACATGTGCGTCTAGTTGCTATTCACCTCACTAGTGAAAGATAAGTCAATATGCACATCTCCTGTTTCGGTTGAACCAGCGTTGGTGTTTTTGTTCTGGTCGTTGTGACCAGTGTCAACTTCAGCATCAACCTCATTGTTTACCTCGGCGTCATTCTCCACATCAACCTCAACCTCGTGTTCAACATCAAGGTCGTTGTCATTGTCGGAATCAGCGCCGGTGGTGTCGTTAGTCAAGTCAGCCGACACATCCAGTCCGCTGTCTAAGTCACCACTTGCGCCAGAACCATTATTAACGACATTTTCAGTCGCCACTTCTACCTCGCCGTCACCTGTCACTAGGTCACCAGCGTTGGTGTTTTTGTTCTGGTCGTTGTGACCGGTGTCGATCTCAACATCAATTTCATTGTCAACTTCGGCGTCATTGTCCACTTCCAGCTCATATTCCGCCTCAACATCAACATTGTTGTTGTTGTCAGAATCAGCTCCGGTCGTGTTGTTTTCAGCCGTCACGTCAACAGTGGCTCCGTAGCCGTCCATGGCCGCAAAGCCAGCTTCGTTATTGGCTTCGTTGACAATTTCAGTGTCTAAAGAGGCCCCGCCGGTCTCCATATCGCCAGCGTTGGTGTTTTTATTCTGGTCGTTGTAACCAGTCTCGGCATCGAAATCAAGATCGTTCCAAATGTCAGCCACGTTATCCAATTCCAATTCAACTTCATAATCTACATCGAGATCATTATCGTTGTCGGAATCGGCACCAGTGGTGTCATTCACGAAATCAGTTTCGACGTCCAAGTCGCCTTCGGTGCCAACTAAAGCCGCGCCCTCATTGAGCACGCTTTCCCAGTCACCAGTGGCGTCCACCTCGCCGGTTTCCAGATCGCCAGCGTTGGTGTTTTTGTTCTGGTCGTTGTGACCGGTGTCGGCCTCAACGTCCGCTTCATTATCCACTTCGCCATTGTTATCAACATCCAATTCGACTTCTGACTCCACGTCAAAATCGTTGTCGTTGTTAGAAGAAGCGCCAGTGTCAACATTGTCACCGGCAACATCCACCTCGGCCGCCAACACAGGCGCCGCGGTTATCAAGATAGCGAGCGCAGACACACCAAACAAGGCACGTAGGAATACCTTCATCTGTACTCACCTCCTTTCAACAAATAATTCTCCGTGGAATTCTTATCCATCCTTTTATCTAAAAACACAAAGATGGCTAATTAAAACTTAAACCCAACAAGAGACCCCCTCCTAAACAGAGCAAAACTACCAATTCCTTCGTTCAGCTCTTTTTTTTGCCTCATATCTTCGTACCAACGCTTAATCTCTCTAGCAATAACATTTGTCCACAGGTAATCCACTGGGGTGTGGAAAAAAACAATTTCATCCATAAATCCTTTGCTCGAAACTTTCATAAACTCTAACTCCGACCTAGCGAGCTCTTCTCCAACGCCCCACCGACAAATTACCGAACTCTTCCACGCTAAACTCCATTTGCCGATAATCTTCATCATACTCACACCCCTCAACACTCGCTTTCATTTTTAAACCCCCTTCTAATTCCCCAATAAAACTAAACAAGGATCCGGCCATCTTAAATAATTCAACCTCGCCCAGTCTTATACCTTCAAAACTGTAATCACTTCCGCAAATCGCGCCGTCCACCACCGCTTTTTTTCCCGCAAAGCCTTTACCTTCAGAAACCCTCATATCTTCTGAAAAAAGCGTCGTCTCGCCTTCGTAATCAAGTATTGCCGAAAACCGCGGATCACTAGTCTCTCCTCGCGATCTGATATCCAAATCAATCCGGGGAACAAACATTAAGCGATCCCCTCTCCAAACCAGCTCCGGCCTTGAAAACCTTAACCGGGTAGAACAATCACAACTATTGGAAATTTCATCGCTGTCTTCCCGGTCCGCTTCCCGCTCCGCTCTTCTTGCTTCTCTTGCCAGTCTTCTCGCTTCCCGCGCCTCTTCTCGTTCAACCCTTCTTGCTTCTCTTTCCACTCTCCTTGCTTCTCTTTCTGCCTCCCGCTCCGCTTTTCTTACCTCCCGATCAATAACCGCCTCCGCTTCAAACGGACCAGCAACAAGCACAAAAACTGCCGCCAACACAAAAAATACCCTCAACGCCCTCCTTAACAAAAAGATATTCGCGCTCCCCCTAATTGAGTACATCTAATTAAATCTACAATCATTTCGCGCCTACACAAGAGGAGTAGCTGTGGAAAACTTTTTTATGCGGCCGCTCCGCCAATTCCTGACGCTACTTAACTCTCACACCCCTTTTTCACTTCCGCCTCGCACCAATCGTTTCCTTTTTGCCCCCTGGCCACGTCCTGCCCTTCTCCTCCGAATAAGAAATCATCCCCGTCACCACCTCTTAAAGAGTCACCACCGCCTTCGCCAAACAAATAGTCATCACCGTCTCCTCCCCGCAAACTGTCTCTGTCGTCTCCACCGTACAAATAGTCATCACCATCTCCTCCCCGCAAAGTATCAGTGCCTCCCCCGCCCACTAGCACATCGTTACCTTTCTCACCCCGCAATGAATCACTGCCGCTTCCGCCAACCAGACAATCGTTTCCTCCTTTTCCTTTAATTAAATCGCTTCCTTCTAAACCAAATATCAAATCATTGCCGGCGGTACCTTTTATATAATCACTTTTTTCTGTTCCGAATATAGGTTCTCCATCAAACTCAATCCCTTCACACTCTTTTGGTACTTCCGCGGCCTTTCCTGTTACCCCTAATGTAATATCAAACTCTACACTGCCTCCCTGAAAAGAATCTCCTCCCTCATTATCAAACCCTATGGTAAAAGCAATCGTCGCTTCTTCTCCAAACGCCAGCTCAACTAACGGCAAACCTTCATCTTGACCACTCTCGGCAAACAAGTCGGTCAGCGTCCTGCCTCCGGTTTCACTTCCTTGCCCATAGACCGGCTCACCGTTAACCCTCACCACCACGCTCAACGCGTCGCTCATCCCGGTGTTTGCTGTCTGTTGATTCCTCAACCCCACTTGTCTGGATACAGCGGCGTTATTAACAACTTCCACTTCCCTCGTCTCTGTCTGCCCCGGCACCATATTCTCAACTGTAAATATCGGCTCTCCCGTCGGTACCCCCCAGTCAATAGTAAAATCACCCACCGCCTGAGCCGTACCTGTCTGCCACCAGTCCAGCCGCATACCAACAAAACCAAGCCCCGCCACAGCCACCAGCCATATTAATACGTGAAAAATAACCTTTTTCATAAACTCTCCTTGTCGCTACTGCTACTTTGTGGATTCGGTAAATCCCGCAAAATAAAATCAGAAGCGTTATTATCACTGTCATGCCCATTTCCCTTGAATTCGTCCGCTCCACCAATCCCCATATCTTCAGCCGATGATCCAGGCAAAGCCTTGCGCTCTAAACTCTCAAGAACATCCGGACTAGGATTAAAAGCTATACCTTCCCCAAACTGAGAGTTAGCGGTGTTTCCCCAAGCCACCTGGTCAACAATTTCATTCGCCGCGTTTATCAAAGCTACGCTATTGTTCTCACTTAAAATCTCGCTCGTTGCAATGTCAGCCCCCACAGATTCAGCAAAATTGTTTTTACTATTAGCCCATAAGAAAAATCCATGCGCGGCAATCATCTCGCCTTCAAATCCTCGTGCGGCCACTGACTCTTCATTTCCATTAGCGTTTTTCTTCCTCAACTTCCAGCCAGTTAAATCAACATCGCTGTCTGTCGGATTATATATCTCTATAAAGTCCTTTGTTGCTGGACCAGGCACATCTCCCTTAATTTGCACCTCGCTGATTACCAGATGATCAGCCAATAGGGCCGGAGACTCGCTCGGAGACGGTTCTAACGAAGCAGTCGGTGACGGCTCCGGACTTATACCAAAATCACTCGCCGCCACCAACACATTATTACCGCTTAACTCGGAATCGGTGTACAAAGACAAACCCGAAGGAATAATCACCGACACGGACATAATCAATAACAATGTCTTCATCATCACGCTGTCCACCCTCACCCTAACCGGCGCCCGCCTTCCACCTAAAACAAAAGCGTCTCCTTTTGTTTCTATATTCTCGACTTCATCCATTCTTAGCCCGCTTCTTACCACCGAATGTCTCCTCGACCCCCTACGAACCTCTTTCACGATCGACCACACATCACCAATAATCACCAAAACTGAAGGGATAATTATAAACGCCAAAAGCCCGGCCCGGGTCTTGCCTAGCGCCAAAAACCTGCCTATATAAGGCGCCGTAAAAATTTTTCTGCCGATAATATCTTTTGATAAAACCCCGTCCCCGTCCGGCTCATCGTTGGCGTCACCCTTTGTCGTGTAAGAAAAACCCTGCCCCACTTTTTCTTTGTTTACTACCCTGTGCATCACGATAGCCCCGTCGCCCCCTCCCGTTCTAAACGCAACCACCTCCCCCTCTTCATAACCGGATCCTCTCCCGGCATTAGGTCTCACCACCACCAAATCACCCGCTTCAATCTCCGGGCTCATACTTCCCGAACGAACAATCAGCGCCTTGTTGCCAAAAACCGGTACCGCCGCGACTAACAGCCCCGCCGCCAACACCGCCAAAAGAACTGTCAGAAACACGCCCAGCCAACCAGCCAGCCTCGTCCTTATCAGACCCCGCAAAATATCTTTCATTTTTAATAACAATTTATAAACCCTCCCGAGGCAAGACATTAGCCACCCTCCAGCAAATCCAACGCCTCGCCCCGCCTTAACAAAACACCGTGCTTACGCGCCGGTGTCTTCATACGCCACCAGCTCTTCTTCGTACAAATACTCCTCCGGATTCCAGCCATCCATCCCCGTTCCATCCCAGTCATTCGACAACACCACCCATAGTTTGGCCCCGGCGCCGTTTTCATCTCCGGCAACCGGCAAGCTTGTTCCCAGCTCAACAGACCCGCTCACGTTAACGTTACCATTTTCATCCGTAGTAAAATTTACTATGGTTTTACTCCCTGTTCCCGGCCACGGATCTTTATAATAGATCAGAGTATAGTCTGTACTGGCATTCAGCTCCCGCACTTCCAGCTGGTAATCAAACTCTTCGCTAGCTGAAGCAAAACTGACCTGGCCGTACCGTCCGTCCATAATCCTCTCCCAGCTACTCGGATCCTTATTATCCAGCCCCAGCACGGTCCTTTCTCCACACACAAAACCATCATTGCCTCTTGACTGAACCGCCGTGAACGACAAGTCCCCCATCAATTTGTCCGTCTGCGCCGCGTTTGTCACCAGCGAGCCGTCACAAGTAAACCCAGGATTCTCTCCTGGATCTACACCACTGCCGACCGGCGCTTCAGTTAAGCTACCAAAACAAAACGCCTTACCGATATGAACAACCTCCCCAGCAGGCAATGCCCCGTCTCCTTCCAATACGCTGTTCACGCTGTCCACAATCGGGAATGTCTCGCCGACATTGTTGTCCCCCCGCGGCAAGTCAGCCGGTGTTCCGGACAACACGATATTTTCGTCAGTCTCCAGCACGTTGTCTCCATCGTCCGCCCAGAAAATAAAGCTTAGCTCTCTCCCCAATTCCCCGTCCCACGCGTCTCCATTATTTTCTTCACAAACATCGTCATCCAGCTCCGGCCCCGTGCAGTCCATGTCGTCGTCGCTGGTCACTTTCAAATTCGCGCAAACCCAGGAAGGATTATCCGCCACTTGCAAGCTAATCGTGTCTTCCTCCCAATCACCCGGCTTTAAGTCCGAGTAATTAAAAAACAGTTCCGCTTCCGTTAAGTCTTTCAAATTCCAGGATGAACTAGATTGCTTCTCCCCGTTGTACCAGGCGCTGTTTCCCACTCTCAAATCAATCTTTCCGGCTCGCAACAAATTGCCTTCACTGGTTTCTGAATCCGTAAAGAAAGCAAACGTCGCTCCTGCCACCAACGACAAAGTGGCCACAATCGACACCACGTTAAGAAATATCTTCTTATTCATTTTTATCACCTCCTTTATAGTAAAATTCCGCGTGACAACCAGCGCAATTCTTTCTGCGCCCCCGAATTCTCTTATTCATCTTTCCGCCCTGTTTTTTTCTTAACACCAAAGCTTTCAGACGAAGGGTAAAAAGCATCCCCCTCCCCTCCACCTACTTAATTACCATCCTACCAAAATTTCTTCCTTTCTTTTCCACAGCCTACCTAAATCCTATTTCGCATCTATTAAATAACACTCATCTAACCCCGTTCTTTATTTCTATCAACGCTCTGTCAATATAGCCGCCTGCTTCCCGGCAGCATCTTCAAATCCTAAACTGTATTGACGGGGCTTTTCTTTATCTGGCCTAAAACGCGTGCTAAAATCTAATTGTCACAAAAAAACTCCTTATGCCAACAAAAAAAGCTCTCATTGCCGTAGGAATTGTTGCTCTTGCCTTCATCGTCCTCAACTCTCTAAACAACAAATTTGAAACCAGAAGCCCTTCTGGCTTCATCACTTCTCCTGCCGTCACCACCGAAGAGTCAATTAACAAAAGCGAGCCCCTAGGTCTCGCTCAAAGAGCCAGGCTTTCTTCTTCCGAAAAAAAAATAATCCCCCCCAATCCAAACCCGGCCGGCTCCGCCGACTATGAAGACGTAACCCGAAAAGACCGCCTGATTATCAAGTCGGGCAACTTTTCCATTGTTAGCGAAAATGTTTCCCAAATCCTGGAACAGTTAACCAAACATGTCGAATCCATAAACGGTTTCATCACTCAATCACAAATCCGCTACCCCCAACAAGTGCCCCTGGCCACCCTCGCCGTCAGAGTACCCGTAGAAAAATTCGAGGACACCCGCGAGCTCATCCGCCAACTAGCCCAAAGGGTTATCAACGAACGTGTCACCGGCACCGACGTTACGGAAGAATACGTGGACCACGAAGCTCGATTGCGCAATCTGGAAGCCAGCGAAAAACAATTCTTGGAAATCATGAAGCGAGCCCAAAAAATAGAAGACATCCTCCAGGTACAACAACAGCTTGAAAGAGTCCGCGGACAAATCGAAACAACTAAAGAAAGCCTCCAATATCTGGAACGGTCGGCCAAGTTGGCCACCCTGAATATCACCATTTCCACCGACGAAAAAAACCTGCCCCTCATAGATCCCGCCGACCGTTGGCGACCATCATTAATCATTAAAGAGGCCTCCCGATCCTTCCTTCTCACGGCCCAAAAAATTGCCAGCCAGTTAATCTGGATAATTGTCTTTTCACCTCTCTGGGCAACCACTCTAATTATTATCTATCTCATCTCCCGAGCCGCCAGAAAAAAACAGTCAACCAATCATTACCAATCATAAACAGACCAAGTTTCCTGTGGGCAAAAAATTATTTTTCCTTCTCTGCTTTTTCTCCCTGACGGCCGGTATCGCCTTCGCTACCTACAACCCGAATTTGTTTAAAAGCTATCTGGCCCCAACCCAACAACAGCTTAAAAATTTTACCCGCTCTCTTATTGCCCCCCTACAAAAGGCAGACCAGTTCACGCCCCCTCCCCTGCGCGGATCGCTTTCCGTCTCCGGCGCTAATCTTGATAAAGTCGCTATTTTAAAAGAAACAAATAAGGAGCGCGACCAAAGACAACTTCCTCTATTAAAAGAGCATCACCGGCTTGATCAAGCCGCCCAAAAAAAACTAAAGGATATGTTCGCCAAACAATATTTCGAACACGTCTCCCCAGACAGCACCACCCCCGCTGAACTTGTCTCTCAAACCAGTTATCAATACCTAATTATCGGAGAAAACCTGGCCCTAGGCAACTTCGAGTCCGAAGCCGCTCTAGTCACCGCCTGGATGGAAAGCCCCGGACACAGGGCCAATATACTCAACAAAAATTTTTCCGAAATCGGCCTGGCCGTCGGAAAAGGAATATTCGAAGAACACCCCGCCTGGCTAGCTGTCCAAATCTTCTCAATCCCTGCCTCGGCCTGCCCCGATCCTAGCAATGAAATACAAGGACAATTTGATTCACAAAAAGAAAAACAAACTCGACTGAAATCATCTATAAAAAAACAAAAGGCGTCCCTTGAGCAAAGATCAGCAGAATTAAAAACTTTATCTGAACAAATTAACGACCTTTACGAAGAAGGTAACAACAAAATCAAACAAGGCAACGCCAAGATTGACCAAGGCAACGCTGTTTACAAAGAAACAGGATCAGCCAAACAGGCCCAGCCATACTGGGACGAAGGCCACGCCCTCCAAGAAGAAGGACAAAACATAATCTCAACCGCCAAAGAAAAACAGTCTTCTTATGATAAACAGCTAAGCAATCTAACCAAAACCCAAGAAGCGGTCAACCAAGACATCAACTCATACAACGACCTCGGCGAGCAAATTAAATCCTTGGCCAAGAAGCTTAACCAGCAAATAAAAGACTATAACAACTGTTTGCAAAGCCTGGGTCTTGCTTCCTGAAGTTTATAATCATTTGTATTCAATTTCTTCTTCTCCCAACGGTGTAGCCGCCAGCGAGATCCTGAATCTCGCCACTTTTTCATCCACCAAATCGTCTCTGAATTCGATCATCCCTTTATCATCAGCTTCAACCGACAAAATAAACTCCCCGTCCTTCTCTATCACATAAGTGTCGCCCGCCTGCAAACCACCCATTCTATACCCTACATTTATCGCTCCCGACTGTGACTGCGCCGTCCATTCAGGCGCTCCTTCTCCCCAAACACTGTACAAAACCACGCTTGCCGAACCCCCTGACGGAGTCACTTGAAAATCGGCTAACCTAAAATCAACCGGTGCCCCTGTTATGTCTCTAGTTAAAACAACTGTCGAACCTTCTTCGTTAACCACCGTCGGTATCTCACGCTCATTATCAAACACCCCGTTATTGTCGTCCTCAATAATCATTTTACTGTCCATGTCGCCCGCCTTGACCACCAAAACCGGCGTGTCCATGATAGTAGTAATAGATTTACTCTTCGCGTAATAGTAGTTTCTGCCGTTCCCTGTTGTTTCATTGGCTTTAAAAACGTTACCATCAGACACCTGCAAGTAAACAGGATATTGCTCATTGTCATTAATCGCGTTCCCGACCACCATGTTAGCGCCGCTTCCCGAGTTAAAATTAATTCCTCTTTTATTATTTTCTATTTGATTATCCCTAATCACATTATTAGAACAGTCAATCAGTCTGATGCCGTAATGGTAATGTCCGCTTACATAATTCTCCCGCACTTCATTATTGTTGCTCTTGTCCCACAAATACACACCCACTTTACCATTGTTTTTAATACTGTTTCCGATCACCGCGTTGCCGGTTGATCCCACCTTGAGCCTGATTCCATACATCTTATTACCACTCACTCTGTTGCTCTCTAATCTGTTCCTGTGAGCGTCTATCAACACTATGTCTTTGCCGTTGTTCTCAAAATCGTTGTTAGTAAAAACATTCTCCTCTCCCTCTCCCAGCTTTATTCCGTTAATGCCACTGCCTTTTACATTATTCCCCTCAAAAACATTCCTTCTTAGCCGCCCGTCCCCTGTTGCCGGCAAATCACTGCCCTTATAAAAGTAAAAACCGTATTTGGTGCTGTTTAGAACCTGATTTCCTTCAACAATATTATCAGAACTACCTACGCTAAAACGCATGCCTTTTTCATTCCCTTCCAGAAAGTTATTGCGAATAACGTTACGATGACTGTCAAACACGGCTATCCCTGAATCGCCATTGCCGTACACCTTATTATTTTCCACTACCGCCTCGTCAGTGTGCCGATGCAGCATAATGCCGTTACCGCCATTGCCGTAAGATTCGTTGTCGCTAATCACCAGATGATCGCATCTGCGCGAACCAATAATCCCATGATAGCCATTATCATGCACGCTATTGTTTTTAATCACTAGTCTGTCCGAATCATCATGGGGGTCAAGGCCATACACAACATTATTATCTATTTCATTATTCAACCAATTCATGTCCTGCGCCCCGTATGTATAAGCGCCAAAATAATTATGGTGAATATGACTTCCCGTCACATCGCCATACACATTAACCTGATCATAAATGCCTTTTGTTTTACCCAAAACCTTCCAGGACAAACCGTAAGCCTCCGCTCCGTAATAACCGAGATGACCAATCTCGCTATCAATAATATCCAAGCGCGACTCTCTTGCTTCGCTTCCGTCAAGATAAGAGCGAGCTTGTATATATGATCGGCCGTAAGTCCCATACTCCGTGTCCGGCCCACCCGCCGACTCGTCCCAGGAAATTATCTTAGTTCCTTTTATATTTATCTCTCCCCAATGCGCCCGAATATAAACTATGCTATTAGCCTCTCCGTTGTTGTTGCTTTTCAGTCGCAGCTCGTCCACGTCTCCACCCAAACCGCTTCCCACCAAATCAAGCCTAGCTCCGCCCTTTAAAACCACATTCGAGCCTAACAGCCAAGTATGTTCCTGCCCCTCAACTGGCTTTATCCCCGCATGAGGTTCCAGCACAGCCAGATCAGACAATGTGCAGGTAACGTCCCCCGTAACATACACTCTATTAGAAGAAGAAGCCCACCGCACATCTTTCGGTCCGCAGGTTGCCGCCCGAGCCTCGTTAATGCCCCCAAAACCAACTCCACCCAAAAGCACCAAAACCCCCAAGCCGCCTTTCACCGCCAATTTACGTCTTTTAATCATTTTCATAATAAATTATTGCAACCCGTCATTATAGCCAAAAACGTTTTTTAGTCAAAAAGACCTTATTCTTGCTATCCTTACCCGCCCAGCCCTGGTCTCCAATAGCTTTATCTGCTTAACACCGTCTCTCTCTAAATCTAGTTCCACGCCTTCTTCCACCAACACATTTGACCTCAATTCCCAAACCCCCGGCTCTGTCTGAACAACCGTTTCCACTCCTGGTTCGTCTCCAATTTGTGCCAATCCTATTCTCACCGGCCCGAACTTTTTATTCTTAGTCACCACTACCGCGTTGCCCTTCTCGTGATAAATGACACTGTAACCCTCAACACCTCCATCCTCCTCTGATTCCCCAACTATCTCTTCTTCAAGCAACTCGCCCATAACATTCAATCGTTCGTTCCTGTAAGCAAAAACTGTCCCTGTCAGCATCACCAAAACAACAGCCGTAATCGCATAACCAGGCACCAGCCTCAACCATCTCAAAGCCGGCAACCGACTCTTGTCCCACCGGGTAATCCAGCCTTGGTGATTAATTGTTGCCAGCGCGTAAATTCTCGCTAAAGCAAAATAAAAACTAAATAAAACATAGGCCGGTAATATAAACACGTCTCCAGGTCTTGCTCTAAGATGAGACCAAGACCTAACCGCTCTGCTTACATTCCACCACACAAAAAGCAGAGCCGCTGGTATCCACAACCCTAAAACCAAAGAAATAATAAAATATATTGGGCCCATTAATAGAGCAAAAGGCTGTATCGCCCTATCCGCCAAATAAAGAGCAAAATAAGGTTTTTTCCAAGTCCAGGCCTGACTCAATGCCCTTAGATCCGCCCGCCAGCTGTTTCTTGTCCAGCGCAAGCGCTGCTTTAAAAATGTTTTCATAGCGGGCTCCCCCCGAGTATAAACAATCGCGTTCTTCTGATAAGCCACCTTCCAGCCTCCAGCCTCTACCAAATATGTCAACCACTTATCGTCACCGCTTATCACCTTCTTCCCCCAGAAAGTCTCATTGTCTAATTCGTCAGCCAAAGACACCAGTATGTTCCGCCTGTAAAAAGCGGTCCTTCCCGACAAACAATGCACTGTCGACCCGTCCAAAGCGGTTAAAAACGGATACTCGTCCACAAAGCGCAAATCCTGTTGTAGATCAAAAATCCTCTGCGCTAAAGTTTTGGGACTGACAATCTTTTGCCGCATAGTTACCCCGCCAACACCCTCCCTTCTAAAAGGAGCCAGGCTCTTTTCTTTAACTCCTGCTCCCCACACCGTATCACTGTCCACCAGAGCAACAATTTCAGATCGGGCCACTTTTATTCCGTCCGCCAAAGCCGGTCTTTTGCCCGGTTTCTTAGTAACAATTAAATTAGCTCCTCCAAAATTTTCAGCAAACTCCCCAAACACCGCTATACACTTCTTGTCGGTATAATCAATCACCGCCACAATTTCATCTACCCCGCATCTAGCCCAGCTATCAAGAGCTTTTCTAAAAACGCCCGGTGCTTCGTTATAAACCGGCGTCACTACCGAAACGGACGCTTTATATCCCCCCTCATCCGGTTTATACAATCTGGCTATTATCTTCTTTATGCCCCACACACTCCACCGCCAAGCCCCCACTGCTCCCAGCGGAACATACAGGGGAACCGCCTGAATCAATTCCGCGGCTATTTGTTGCCCATACTCCATACTTGCCGGATAAGGCTATAAACCTTTCTTTAGCTCCTACCTCTTGTGATCCCCGGAATGAGTCTAAGCATTCTCTCTCCTATCTTTATTTTATCTTCCGCCCGCTTCCTCTTTATTAGACCATTATTAACATCAATCGTGGTCCTAAGAAGAGCTGTCTTCCAACCCTTCTTTTTCGCCCAATAGAAAAAAGCCTGGGTGTCTTTAGGTAAGCACATACCTGAATAAGGCCCCCGGTCTTTCGTTCCGTAAGCCACGTTCCACATCCCCTCCGCGCTCACGGCCGTAATCCTAAAAATATTATTAGCATCAATACCTAATCGCTCACAAACCTCCCTCATCTCATTAAAGTATGTAATCTTGACCGCGTTATACAGATTGTGCACATATTTTTGCATCTCCGCTTCTTTAACTGACACCCGCTCTACCGGACACTTAAACCCCTCATAAAGCTTAGCTACCATATCCCCCGACCTTTGATCCAGCTGACCAATGGTAATCATCCAGGGATTGTCAAAATCATCCACCGCGCTTACCTCCCGTAAGTATTCCGGATTCATCGAAACACCAAAGTCCTTGCCCGACTTCCTCCCTGACTGCTCCTCCACAACTTTAGCCACTTCCTCCGTCGTCCCCGGAGACACCGTACTGCGCACCACTATCACCTGATAATTATCTACCCCCACCATGCGCCTGCCAGCCGCGACTGCGGCCGCCTTCAAATATTCCAAATTTATTTTTCCTTTCTCTGTCGGCGTACTCACCGTAAACACCACTGCGTCGTCATCAACACTCTTTGCTCCCAAGTCTTCCCAGGTAAACGCCGACAACCCTTCTTGCTTTAACCTCTCAACTGTCTCTCTCTTTATATCTATAAACTTCACTTTATGCCCCCGCCTTATAAGCCCCCGACCCGTTGCCTCTCCCACTACGCCGGATCCGATAACAGCTACTTTCATAAAACATTTTTTAATTAATAAAACCTCAAATAACCGTGCACCATACAGCACTCCCTCCTCCAACGCAAGAGCAAAGACAAAAAAACGTCTTTAATACAATTTTTTGCTATTTATTGCCTCTATTCCGTAACTTTTTTCACATTTTGCCAGTTTTTGCCAATTGACACCTCTGCCACCAGCGGCACATCTAAAGAAATCACGCCTTCCATGCATTTTTTCATAGTATTAGCCAATTGCTCTGCGTTTTCCTTTTTAATTTCACACACCAGCTCATCATGCACCGTCAAAACCATCAAGGCTTCGGGAAAGTCTGCCTGCATTTTATCATACAAAACTATCATGGCCTTCTTCAATACATCCGCCGCCGTCCCCTGCACCGGAAAATTTATCGCCGCCCTTTCCGCCTGCGCCCGTACCGCCGGCGCACGAGAATTAATCTCCGGAATATATCTCTTTCTACCTAACAATGTCTCCACATAACCAACTTCTCTAACCAAATCTAAAATTTCTTCCATATACCTACTCAAACCGACGTATTTTTCAAAATACTTTTCAATAAAAGAACGAGCCTCTTCCTTGCTCACCCCCGCTTCCCGAGCAAACTTCTGCGGACCCATGCCGTAAAGAACCCCAAAATTCAAAGCTTTAGCTTCGCTCCTTTGTTTTTTCGTAACTTCTCCCAATTTTATTCCGTAAACCCAAGCCGCTGTGCTTCTGTGTATGTCTTCTCCGACCCTAAATGCTTCCAGCATTTTCTCGTCCTTCGACATGTGTGCCACTAATCGCAATTCAATTTGGGAGTAATCGGCTTTTACCAACACGTTGCCCCGTTCCGCAACAAACGCTTCTCTTATCTTTTGACCCGTCTCCGTGCGCACCGGAATGTTTTGCAAATTCGGATCACTGGAGCTTAATCTTCCCGTCGCCGTTATCGTCTGATTAAAAGAAGCGTAAACTCGCCCCGTTTCCTCTTTCACCAATTCCGGCAAGGTTTCAATATAAGTATTGTAAAGTTTACTCAACTCCCGATACTCCTCCAAAAACGAAATTATTATGTGCTTCTCCTCAAGTTTCTTTAGTTCCGCCGCCGCTGTGGAATATCCGCTCTGCGTCCTAACTATCCCATCAGTCGGCAACTTCATCTTCTCATACAAAATCTTTCTTAACTGTTGGGTGGAATTAATATTAAACTCCTCTCCTGCTTCTTCCCATATTTTCTTGGCTAAAAACCCCAACCGCTTTTTTATTTTTCTGGCCAGTTCAACCAACTTTTTCTTATCCAGCTTTACTCCAGCCAGTTCCATCCGCGCCAAGACCGGAATTAAAGGCAGCTCCAAGTCATTTAAAACCCCTTCCAGGTCTTCTCTTTTAATTTCCGGCAACAATTTTTCATACAACCTCAAGGTCAATTCCGCGTCCTCACACGCATACCGCGTCAACTCTAATTCCGACACCTCTGATATCCTCCTCTGTTTCTTGCCTTCACCAATCAACTGCGTAATCGGTATCGGATGGTGACCTAGCTCCTGCACAGCCAAGGTGTCCAGACTGTGCTGACGAGCTCCAGGATGCAACAAATAGCTGGCAATCATGGAGTCAAATTTAACCGGGTTCAAAGACACACCCGATTGAGCTAAAACCTCCATGTCATACTTCATATTATGCCCCACCTTGTTTACTCCCTCGCCCTCCAATAATTCCTTCCAGCTCCCAATTTCTCCCGGCCCTGTCGGTACATACCAAGCTTCTATTCCTTTGCTACTGCCGTCACTTTTGCCTTTAACTCTCACCGCGAAGCTCATCCCGACAACCGGATACTCCCGAGCGCCCAGCCCGTCCGTTTCTGTGTCAAAAGCCACCAAGCCCTCCCTCAACAATCTCTTTTTTAAATCCTCTTTTCCCTCTTTATCGATCACCGGATGATAATTAGACGGCAATTTTTTGTCTTTGTCTTTTCCTAATAATGTCATCTGGCTGTCGCGAGTACTTCCCGGCAAACGCTGTAACAAGCTTTTAAGCTCCAGCTTTTGTAGTAGTTCTCTCACGTCCGCCACGTCATAATCAGCCATAACAGCCCTGTCCAAATCAAAATCCACTTTCACCTCCTGTCTAATTGTGGCCAGCTTCCTGCTAAACACCGCCTCGCTCTTATGCCCTTTCAATTTCTTGCTTGCCCTTGCCGACAACTCCTCCAAGTGTTTATAAATGTCCTCAATTTTTCCATATTCAGCCACCAGCTCCTTGGCGGTTTTTTCTCCTATCCCTTCAACACCCGGAATATTATCAGACGGATCCCCCCGCAACCCCTTGTAATCCGCTATCATATCCGGATCAAAACCATATCTCTCTTTTACCATCGCCTCCGTATATAAAACAGTGTCGCTTACCCCTCTTTTTAAAGTAAACACAGAAGTGTCTTTATCCACCAATTGCAATGTGTCCAGATCGCCTGTAACTATCACCTTACTAATGCCACCATCCACCTCTCTGACCAAAGTGCCTATAATATCGTCAGCCTCAAAGCCTTCTTTCTCGACTATTGGCACATTAAAAGCCTTTAAATACTCCCTGACTAAATCAAACTGTGACACCAGCTCATCGGGAGCCTTGGCTCTTTGTGCTTTATAATCCTTAAACTCCCTGTGACGAAAAGTCGGTCCCTTCATATCGAAAGCTGCCACCACGTGAGTAGGTTTCAGCGTCGTCAGCATTTTCAAAAACATCAGCGCGAAACCGTAAACCGCGTTGGTCGGCACCCCGGACCTGGTGCTCATCGGCGGCAAGGCATGATACGCCCGATGAATCAGCGCGTGCGCGTCAATCAAAGCCAGTTTAGCTTTTTTCTTGTTTTTTTTGCCCTGCTTCATCTCAAAATTCTCTGTCATACAAATTTTCTCACTACCGCTTAACCATAATTCTTTTTGGCTTTTGGTTTTTTAGTTTTGGATTTCACCCCCACCACCCTCTCTCCTTCCCCATCACCGTATGCAAACCTTAACATTTTTGCCTGCCTAAAGTCCGGCCCCTCTAACCTGTCCGCCCACTCTATTACCACCACTCCCTTATCGCTTCCGCTTTCCAATGCTTCCCAAACAACTGGATCTTTATCCGCTTCCCCCTCGGAAAACCGGTAAAGATCAATATGGGTCAGCTTATCAATCTTACTATTTCCCGCTGTTTTATATTCAGACGCAATTGTAAACGTCGGCGACGTAACTTTTTCTTTAACGCCCAAAGCCTTAGCCAGCCCTTGCACAAACGTAGTCTTACCGCTGCCCAGCGGTCCTGACAACAGCAGCACATCCCCCGCCCCCAACTCTCCCGCTACCTCACTCGCAAACCTACCCATCTCAACAACATTGCCAATCTTTAAATTGCTGTCCTTCATCTTTCTAAAAAACAATAAGCCCCACTAATATCATCAAATAAACAACAAACGGCCAGAAAGTCACTTTCTCAACGATCTTAATCAATAAGTAAATAGCCACCAGGCCTGACAAAAAAGATATTGCCAGCCCCACCACCAGTACGCCCAAACTCACGCTGGCCGCCAAAGATGACAAACTAGCTAACCCCGCCCCAGCGATAATCGGCGCCGACATTAAAAAAGAAAAAGCCACTGCCTGACTTCTCGACAACCCCCGTCCCACCCCTGCCGCAATCGTTACCCCGGAACGAGACACTCCCGGCAGCAATGCCACCACTTGAGCCAAACCAATAAGAATAGCGTCCCAAAAGCTAGCTCTCTCCACAGTTGAGTCTTTTTTTCTTTTAAATTCAATCAAAGACAAAACCACGGCTGTTATTATCAAGCCAACAGCCACGCCCGCAAAAGAACGAAACATAAGTTCTACCCGATCCTTAAATAAATAACCAACCACTGCCGCCGGCACGGTTGCTAATGCCAACTTTGCCGCCAATTCTCTCTTGTCCCTACTTTCCTCGTCGTTCACTACCACCGCCCGACCAATCCCCCACCAAACTTTTTTAAAATAAACCAGCACGGCCAACAATGTTCCCAAATGCAAAAAAGCGTCAAAGGCCGTTCCCTCCACATCGGAAATTCCCAGCCATAACCGAACTGCCACTAAATGCCCGCTTGAGCTAATTGGCAAAAACTCCGTAAGGCCCTGAACAGCCGCCAAAACAATAGCTTCTCCAACACCCATACCCTAAGACTAAGCCTAAAAACCTCCCCCGTGAAGCCTTAATTCCAACCAACTCCCCATATTTTCCATTTTTCATTTTCTACGTTATCAACATATCCACAGTTCACATTTTCTCCACCGCCCTGTAACATACCTAGATTTATGCTTGTCTTAAGTTTTGACTTTTAATTTTTAACTTTTGAATCTCACTTCATGGCCCTAACCGAAACCCAACAAGCTAACCACATTATTAACCGTTCTAATAATGTTTTAATCATTGTGCCCGAGAAAGCTTCAGTTGACGCTCTTTCTTCCATGATAGCTCTCTACCTTGCCTTACAGAAACCGTCAGCCGATACCTCTTCACCCGTTCAATTACTGGAAGAAATCAGTCCTTCTCACGTTCCTTCCTGTATCCAATTTCTCCCCGGCTCCTCGCAAGTAAAAACCAGCCTGGTCCAACAACCAGAAGTTATTATGGACATCATTGGCTCTGTCTCCATAATCAACACTCGCCACGAAAAACTGCGCGGAGGAACCAGGCTTCACCTGTCCCTACCACCTAACACTTCAATCTCTAAAGACCAGATCGAAACTTCTGTCCGGACCCTTCCCTACCAAGCTATTATTGTTGTTGGCGCCACCGACTTAGAGGAACTGGGCGAGAATTTCTCCCGTCACACCGACTTCTTCTACAACACTCCTATTATCAACATAGACAACCGGGCCGAGAACGAACACTTTGGCACCGTCAATCTTGTCGATATCACCGCCGGCTCTTTAGCGGAAGTTGCTTATGGTCTTATATCCAGCCGCCTAGAAAAAACAATCACTTCCAACATAGCCACCGCCCTCTATGCGGGCATCATAGCCGGCACCGACTCCTTTCAAAAACCCTCCACCACGCCCCGATCTTTCCAGGTCGCTGCGAACCTGATCGAATACAAGGCCAACCGCGATGACACCATACAACACCTTATAAAAACCAAACCCTTGCGACTCATTAAACTGCTAGGAATAATCTACGCCCGCCTTCGCCACGAAGAAAGCTCTCACTTGTTCTGGACAGCTCTTGAAAGCGGGGATTTTGCCAATACCGGAGCTTCCGAAGATGACATCCCTACGGCCATGAAAGAACTAACCAACAATATCGCCGGTTACAACATCGCTTTTCTTATTTATGAAGCAGACACGCCGAAAGATCTTCCTTCGTCTCAATCCCAAAAAACCGCCATGCCCAACCCCCCTCACCCCCCCAAAACCACTGAACCCCGACACTCCTTCCAAGTTTATCTATTACTCGGCCGGGGCCTTAAACAAAAGCGTCAACTAATCCAGCAAACCCTAGCCGCCCAAAAAGAAAATGGTGCTCTCGTTTTCACCATCACCGCCCCTTCGCTGGAAGCCGCCGAAAGCAAAACCCACGAAAAAATAAAATACATTTTGCCATAAAAAACTTTCGCCTTTCGCCCCTGTCAAAGCGACGCTTAAGTTGCGGCCTCAACGTACAAAAAAACACATTGGAGAGAACTCCTGGACACAACAACGAAGGTACCTACTCACAAACTTGAAGTAAGGTCTCCTGAAACCAGCGCCGCCAACAGGC
>CAYMOF010000004.1:0-38511 GCA_964392095.1 uncultured Candidatus Saccharibacteria bacterium
GCCCCCCCACCCCCGCCTTGCCTTAAAACATAACTACAACCAACAAGCCCCCCCAAAATAGCTGTCCCCAAAACTCCATAAATCAAGCCCTTCCATTCAAGCAAAGCCCAAACAACCACTGCTCCCTGCAAAACAACCACTGCCTTGCCAGTCCACCCCGCATCCCGCACCCTTTCTTTTCGAAAATACGACATCATCACTGCCGGCAAAGCTACCAAATCTTTTACCAAAACAAAGACCGTATAAGTGGGCACCAGCCCATAAGCCAAAAGAATCAAAATGCCGCCAAATAGTACCAGCCTATCGGTCGCTTTGTCGAACACATAACCAAAATCTGTTTCCTGACGCAAGTTGCGAGCCAGCCAACCATCAACAGCGTCCAACCCCCACGCAAAAAGGAAAGATCCTTCTACTAAACCAGTCAAGCCTTTATGGACAGCGCCAACAAAAACAGTAAAAAACCCCAGCCTTAAAGCCGTTACCAAATTCGCTATTGTTAATCTCATATAAAAACAGTCGCTCTTGCTGACCACCCCAACAAGACTATCCCAATCAAATCAGCTTACTCTGATCATCAAACCAGCCCACATGTTCTCGCCCGGCGTCCGTCACCACCCTCCCCCTGGGCGTTCTTTGAATAAAGCCGCATTGCAGTAAAAAGGGTTCCACCACCTCTTCCAGCGTCAGCTGTTCCTCATCCATAACAGACGCCAGCGTTTGTAGTCCCACCGGACCACCCTCAAACCTCTCAATCAAAACCCATAAAACTTGTCTGTCAACTTTGTCCAAGCCCATCTCATCTACCCCTAAAAGATCCAGTGTCTTTTTTGCCGCTCTTCTGTCCACAGCTTTTTTGTTCTTCACCTGAACATAATCGCGTATCCTTTTTAATAATCTATTTGCTATCCTGGGTGTGCGACGACAACGCCTAGCCACCTCTCTTAAAGCTTCTTGCTCCACTTTAATACCCAATAATCCAGCCGACCTTTTCATGATTTTAACCATATCGCCTTCTTTGTACGGTTCCAATCTGTGAGTCATGCCAAACCTGTCCCTTAACGGCGCTCCCAGCATCCCTACCCTGGTAGTTGCTCCCACTAAAGTAAATTGGGGTAAATCTAGTCTCAAGGTCCTCGCCCCTGGACCCTGACCCACCACTAAATCAAGCGCGTAGTCCTCCATTGCCGGATACAAAACTTCCTCAATCGACTTCTGCAACCTGTGAATCTCGTCAATGAACAAAACATCCCCCTCTTGCAAATTAGTTAAAATTCCCGCCAAATCAGCCAACTTGGCCAAGGCGGGACCCGAAGTAACTCTGATATCACGTCCCATCTCTCTAGCGATAATATGCGCCAAACTCGTTTTGCCCAAACCAGGCGGACCAGCCAACAACACATGCTCTAAAGCCTCACTTCTTTGCTTAGCAGCGGTCAAAAAAACGCTCATTGATTTCTTTAACTCTTCCTGACCAACAAATTCTTTCAAGTTTTGAGGCCTTAATCTTTGATCCAAAGAAGAATCTTCCTCGCCGCTCCCCACACTCGCCACCACCGAGGTTTCTGTCTGAGTAATTGCCATGCTTATTACTAAAACTTATACAAAAACGTTACCTTATATAAGGTAACCTAAAAACCAAGCCTCTCCAACCGCTTGCTCTTGACCAAGTCCCCATTAAAGGCTATATTTTTATGTTCCCCTTCTTTTCACTGTAGACATGGTTTTGTGGGGTTTGTACCCAGATCGGACCTAAGTGGTATTCATAATACGACTTTTATCCTCGGCACTTACCTTCTGCATGTCTACAGTGAAAGGAAGGATATTTTTTACCTTCTTATCTCCTAGTATAATAAACATACACAATTAACATGAAGCACTTATCAACAGCCCTAATAGTAATCACCCTGCTTCTTACGCCTTTGATAATCTGGGCCGAACATGAAAATAAAAAAGTGTATTCCGAGCGACTGTTCAGTCCCAACTACGCCTTTGAGCCCCATTTTCACACCCCTCTCTATTACCAAGGCACCTTTCTGCCTCCTGTAATCAATAAAAACGTCCAGCTGACACCCGAAGACAACCCCGTAATAGTCGCCTCTCCTGTGCTTGTTTATCCTGAGGCCTCACTCTCCATTTCACCGGGAACCCGCCTTTACTTCCATGAATTCACTCTACTAAAAATAGAAGGCCAACTAAACGCTAACGGCTCTCCTTATCATCCTGTTCTCTTCAGCACCAATGAAGTTAATCCTAAAAACAAAACCTGGGGAGGAATCATAGCTTCTTCAGGAAGCCAGGTCGATATCAATCATGCTCATTTCAAACATGCCGCTGTCAGCCTAAGCTGTTTACCTGAAAGCATTGCCACCATATCAAACTCAACTATTAAATCCGGTTCTGTTGGCATATACACAACTACCGACAACTGTCATATTAACAATAGCCTAATCAGAAAAATTCGTGATGGCATCGTTTCAATAAACGCTTCTCCTTCTATAAACAACACAACTGTTTCCGCCAGTCGCGACCAAGTCCGCAACATCGCTAACTCAACTATTCCCACTCCCTCCCTCTCCAGTAATTAACCCCGTGATTCTTTATTCTAAATTCTTAATTCTATTATGTCCGGTCATTCAAAATGGCACCGCATAAAACATCAAAAACAGACTGCCGACGTTAATCGCGGCAAGGAATTTACCCGCCTAGCCTCTCAAATCAAACAAGCGACTTTTGAGGGCAAAGACCCCAAAACTAATTCAGCCCTAGCCGAAGCCATATCGCGCGCCAAAAACGCCAACATGCCCATGTCAAAAATTAAAAACCTGCTCAAATCTCCAGAGTCTAATCACCAAGAAAATATAACCTACGAAGCTTACGGACCCAACGGCGTCGCTATCCTTATTATTGCCCAAACGGACAACCGCTGCCGCACTGTATCAGAAATTCGACACCTTCTAGTCAAGCACAACTCCACTCTGGCTGAAACCGGCAGCGTTCTCTGGAAATTCCACTCTGTTTCTATCATAACTATTAAAAGCCCCGATCAAAAAATGGCTGATGAAATTCAATTAGCCCTCATAGATGCCGGCGCGACTGACATAAAATTTAAAGACGAAACAGCAAAAATCATCTCTCCTTTATCAAACAAAAACTCAATCATAAATATACTTAAGTCTTATCAACTGAAACCGCAAAAAATTTCCCAGGAATACATCCCTAGTCAAAAATCGACGGTCAACGAAAACAACAAAAACAATTTTCTCGGCCTAATTAAGGACCTCAATAACCATCCTAATATCGAACATGTTTACACAGACGCTGATAATCTTTAACTATTTTTTCTGCCTATTTCTGTTTCCTTGATTATTGAGTAGAAATTATCGATCCTTAGTTTATGGTTATCATCGGCCTTGATCCTGGTATAGCTCGCACGGGTTACGGAATATTAAACACTGATTCTTCTGATTTGTTCGTCCAGTGCGGTTGCCTCACCACCCCTCCCCAAACCCCTCTCCCTCAACGATTGCTCTTACTGGCTAAATACCTGGAAACACTCCTTCTAAATTTCTCTCCGAGCGTTGCGGCTGTCGAAAGCATCTATTTTGGCGCCAACACAAAAACCGCCATTCTTACTGCCCAAGCCCGAGGAGCCCTTATCTTAACATTAGCCCGCCACAACATTCCCACCCACACGCTCACCCCCCTTCAAATCAAGTCCCAGCTAACCAGCTACGGAAAAGCTGACAAATATCAGGTCCAATCACTGGTTGCAAAAAGGCTCAACCTCTCAACCACCCCCCAACCGGACGACGCTGCCGACGCTCTTGCGGCTGCCATCTGTCTTGTTGACAACAATTCTTGTGCCCCTAATATATCTTCGAACCAGCTTATATAATAATATTTATGACCCTCTTTAAGTTAAACCAAAAAGCAGAGTTTCTTTTGGGGCTTTTTCTCGCCTTTGCCCTGTCTTTATCGTTGCCTTTAGCTAACAGCTATACCAACCCGAAAAACAATTCTGCTAAGCTCGTTGCCAACGCTCAAACCCAACAAGATAACAACGACGCCACCCTCTCCCTTAATGAAAATAAAGAAGACGAAATATCCATCGACGCCGGTCCCTCTCGTGACATCCCTATAAACAACCCTATTACTTTTGAAATCGATCTCGGCTCCGTTTCTAATCTTGACCCCTCCACCGTGCAAGAGATCCTTTGGGATTTCGGTAACGGCATTAAAGCCACTGGCGATAAGGTCAAACATACCTATTCCAACGCGGGTCGATACACAGTTACCCTTTCTGTAACCATAGAAAACGGTAAATCCTATTCCGATACCGCAGAAGTAAACGCCTACAATCATCTAATCTTCCTAGCCGCCGACAACACCGCTAACCCTGAACAACTAGAATTTCTCCGCCAGCAAGCAGCCTCCAAAAGCGTTCTTCTCTTGATAGCCCAAGCCAAGGGAAGCGGACCCGATGTTCTCATCGAAGAAGAGCTAACCAAGCTGCTAATCAACAATCGCTCCTTGCTAAACGAAGCTCATCTTATTATCACCTGGACTTCTGGTGGCGTCGGAGCCAACGTCCTCACAAAGTTTTCTCAACAAATAAAACAAACCGATAATAACCAGCCTAAACAAAACAATTTCAGCAAAGTCGGCGTAGTTATTTTATCCCAAACCCCGTTCGCTGTTATTGCCCCCACCGCCCAATCTGCTTACGACCAGCTTCAGCCAGATTACGTTCTTCTCTCTGACCCTCAAGTTATTAATCAACTCTTACCCACCACCTCTTCAGCGGAAGCCAAGTCCGCTATTCTAAAATCTTCCTCCCCCTATCGGCTACTTGGCGCCTTCAGCACTCGCACTGTATCAGATTTGCAAATATCAAACTTCATGTCCTTTGGCGTCAGTTATTTAGTAAACCGCGGCGTCCCCGTAAACAGCATAATTCTTATTCTTATGCTGCCTGTTATAGCCACTATTATAGCTTTTGCTCGTCAGGCTATTGGCATCAAGGCTTTCGGTCTTATTACACCCGCTATGACGACAGTTTCTTTTTTGGTTATGGGGCTTCGCTACGGACTGATAGTTTTTACTGTCGTCTTGTTGTCAGGCACCGTCACTCGTTCTGTCTTGCGCAAACTAAGGCTTCTTTATTTGCCCCGCATGGCTTTGGTCCTTACCAGCGTCAGCTTCTCCCTGCTTCTCCTGCTCAGCCTGGGTGTAACCGGCGACCGCAGTTCAATTCTGTCGTTTTCAATTTTTCCCGCCCTTATTCTTACGATACTCGCCGAAGAATTTATCGCCGCCCAATTCCGACTCGGCCTAAGAACCGCCCTCACTGTCACGGCCTGGACCCTTGCCCTAGCCACCGCCTGCTACCTTTTGGTTAATTCAGAAATTTTCCGCGCGCTCATTTTGTCCTATCCGGAAATTACCCTGCTGGCCATCCCCTTAAACCTTATTCTTGGCAAGTGGAGTGGTCTGCGACTGTCTGAATACTTCCGCTTCCGTCATTTGCTACACTATGACAAATCCGCTCACTAAACAACTATCCCGCATTCTTGGTTATAATGCTCGCGCTCTCCATTACACAAACCCGGACCTTGGCTCCTCCTCCGCTAAAAAAACCGCCCACAACAAACTGGCCACCAAAAAAATCCTCCAAAAATCGGGACTGCCAACGCCTCGACTCCACGGCCTGATCACCAACCGCCAAGAGCTAAAAAAATTCCGTTGGACCAAACTCCCCCCCTCGTTCGTAATAAAACCCAATAACGCTTTTGGCGGCGGCGGAATTTTGGTCGTCTTTGGACGCAACAAAAAGGGAAACTGGGTCCTGGGAGACCGCTCGGAAATATTTATCCGACAATTAAAGAATCATGTTCTGAACATCTTGGATGGTAATTTTTCGCCCTATAATGTTCCTGACATCACCCTTATAGAACAGCGTGTTAAAAATCACCCTGACCTCAAACAACACAGCTTCCAAGGCATTCCTGATATTAGAGTTATTATCTATAATCTAGTTCCAATTATGGCCATGCTCCGTCTGCCAACCCAGGAATCACACGGCAAAGCCAACCTCCACGCCGGCGGCATCGGCGTTGGTGTTGACCTGTCCAGAGGAACCACCACCAACGCTACCTATCGCGGCCACGTCATAGAATCTCTTCCCCACAAAAGACTTAGCCTAAGCGGAATTCGCATTCCTCACTGGAATAAAATTCTTATACTCGCCTCTCAAGCGTCTCAAGCCATCGGCCTCACTTTTGCTGGCGTTGATATCACCATTGACCGCGACGACGGCCCTTTAGTCCTGGAGATAAACTGTAATCCTGGACTAGATATCCAGCTGGCCAACCTTTCCCCTTTACGTTCCCGCCTTCGGCGCGTAGAGGATCTAAATATCTCTAACCCCCAGCGAGGAGTAAGAATCAGCAGAGGCCTTTTTGGTCAGGACGTAGAACAGGAAATTGAGGAAATCTCGGGCAAGACAATCATCAACACTGTTGAACCTATCTCTATCGTTGATTTAGAGGGCAATCGCCACAACACCATTGCCAAAATTGACACCGGAGCCTGGCGAACAACCATAGACAAAAGCTTGGCCAAAAAGCTTGGTCTTCACTCTAATATTCTCGAACGCAAGCATGTGCGCAGCGCTCTAGGTAAACAACACCGCCCAATAGTAGAACTATCCTTCTCTCTTCGCGACCACTCTGTTAAAACCAGTGCTTTTCTCGCTGATCGCTCTAAAATGAAATATGAAATCATTGTTGGCCGCCGCGACTTGGTAGAGTTCCTAATTGAGCCCCAAAGAAAACAACCCGGCATTGCCAAAAAATCATAAATCTGTACTTTATAACACGCGAGCCTCGCTCTCTTATACCTCTTCTACTTATAAGACTCCTATGAAGGTCTTTTCTGAAAAAACCTCGTAGAAGCTAATTTCTATTTTCTATTTTCCCTACCATGTCCCCTCGTCGTATAAAAACATCCCACCGAACACTTCTCACCAGCAAATTATCCGCCATGCGAAAACTCGGCAAAAAACGTCTTTGGTCAGCAGTACTCCTAATTGCAGGCACGCTTTTTCTAAGTTCGGCCATCACCATTCTTTGGTGGAGCAAAGATCTGCCCGACCCCAAGAAAATCAGCTCTCGCCAGGTTGTCCAATCAACACGCATATATGACCGCACCGGCTCCCACCTATTATACGAAATTGGCGAAATACATCGTACCTCTGTTTCTCTCGACCATATTTCCCCTTACATAATCCAAGCCACTCTAGCCGCCGAAGACGACCAGTTCTACGAACACCACGGCCTCGATTTTCAAGGCATTCTGCGAGGCGTTGTTCTAAAACCTCTTAGCGGCCAAAGAGCGCAAGGAGGATCCACCATCACCCAACAACTTATAAAAAATTCAATTCTTACGCCCGAACGCACGGTTCGCCGTAAAGTCAAAGAGGCCGTTCTTTCTCTTGAGCTGGAACAGAGATTTTCTAAAGATGAAATTCTTGGCATGTATCTCAACGAAATACCCTACGGTAGCCAGGCTTACGGAGTCGAAGCGGCCAGCCAACTATATTTCGGGAAGTCTTCTTCCAACGTTACCCTTGTTGAAGCCGCTGTTTTAGCCGCCCTCCCCAAAGCACCCAGCTACTACTCCCCTTACGGCTCTCATTTCGAAGACCTTAAAAGACGACAGGAACACATCCTAAGCCGCATGGCCGGCCTTGGCATGATCACCCAACAAGAAGCCGAAGAGGCAAAGAAGGAAGAGCTGTATTTTCAGCCCCGAAATGAATCAATTCTTGCCCCCCACTTTGTTTTCTACGTAAAAGAAATTCTAGACAGCGAACTCGGGGAACGAATGGTCGAACAAGGAGGACTAAAGGTCTTAACCACTCTGGATATGAAACTACAAAAGACAGCCGAGCAGGCCCTGGAAAATCACCAAAAAGCACTGAATAGCCTTGGCGCCTCCAATGCGGCCATAACTGCTATAGACCCCAAAACGGGGGACATACTAGCTATGGCCGGTTCCATAGATTATTTTAACGAAGACATCGACGGCAACGTTAATGTAGCCATCCGCCACCGCTCCCCAGGATCCTCAATTAAACCCCTTGCCTACGCAGCCGCCTGGCAAAAAGGCTACACGACTGAAACTATTCTGGTTGATGCCGAAACAAATTTCGGACAAGACTACAAACCCCTTAACTACGACCTCTCTCAACGAGGGCCGGTCACTATGCGCAACGCTTTAGCCAACTCAATGAACATCCCCGCCGTCAAAACCTTGTATCTTGCGGGCCTCAAAGAAACCGCCAGCTTTGCCCAAAAGATGGGACTCTCTTCCCTTACCGACCCCGATCGTTACGGTCTGTCATTAGTCTTGGGAGGAGGGGAAGTAAGATTAGTAGACCTGGTCTCTGCCTATGGAGTCTTCGCCAATGACGGCCTGCGGCTCCCCCACCGAGCCATTCTTAAAACGGAAATAGAGTCGGACTCCGACGTCCTTATAGATGTCAGCAAAGATGAAACCGACGGCGAGCAGGTTATACCAAACAATCTTGCCCGCACAGTCACTGATGTCCTCTCGGACAACCACGCTCGCTCCCTAACATTCGGCACCCACAGTCCTCTTCAGCTTGGCAGCCGACCCGTAGCAACTAAAACAGGAACCACTCAAGACTATCGAGACGGCTGGACTGTCGGGTACACTCCCTCGCTAGCCGCTGGGGTCTGGGCAGGAAACAATGACAACTCTCCTATGGGAAACCACTCCCCCGGGGTGCGAACAGCTGCTCCTGTCTGGAACGAATTTATGCGCAACGCCCTAAGCGGTACCACTATTGAACACTTTGTCACCCCAGAACCCTCTAACAACATTCCTCACGGAATCATGCGAGGCGAACTGCCGGAAATTAAGGGTAAGTGGGAAAAAGAAGCTGGTATCGTCTACACCTTAGATTGCCCAGTGTCTCTTGGTCAACCCACAACCTTCAAGGAGCTCCACACTGTTCTTTACTATTTACAAAGACAAAACCCTCTCGGCCCACCGCCTTCACGAGCGGAACAAGATCCTCAATTCAGCCGCTGGGAAGAAGGAGTGACCGCCTGGCGGGAAAAACAAAACCAGGAAAAATCATCCGACCCAGAAGAACCTCGCTACGTAGCCTCTTTGCCCACTCCTGTCTGCGACTCCGCCAACTCCGAAAATCTGCCCAAAGTATCTATTGTTGAACCCAACACATCCACTCTCAACAACAGCCCCGTCACCGTAAAAGTCGCCGTTGAGTCAGACCAGCCCCTGGATCACGTTCGCTTTCTGTTAGACGGAGAAGAAATCGCCAAGCGCAATCCCGACCAGCCTCTAGAAGCCTCTTTTTCGTTTAAGCCCGATTATTCGGGAAGAAAAACACTTCTCGTTCTAGCCGTCACTAAAGATCACCTTGTCGGGAAAGCTCACCGAACATTTATTATCAATCCAGACGACTCTCCTCCATCCGTGACTCTTCACACCCCCCAAAACAACAAGAGCTATACTCCCGAAAACTTCCCCATAACAGCCAAAGTGACCGCCTCTGACCCCAGTGGTATCGAGCTGGTTGACATACTCTACAATAAAGAAGGACAATCCGGCACCAGGCGCATTGGCCGCGCTTCTAAAATCTCACCGATTGCTCCTAACCGCTATGAAGTCAAGTGGAACGATTCGCCAGGGCCTGGCCAATACACGGTTTACGCTATAGCTTACGATAAAACCGGCAACACCAACGAATCGTCTCGACACACCATAACAATAAAATAAACGAGAGCCTTCTGGTACTAAGCCAATCGAGCGTAAAAACAACCCAGCTTTCCAGCAAAATCAGCTTAAAAGACTGTTAATATTTTGCCCTAACAACAATTCTAACCAATTTATAATTCAATTCATTTTTCACTGCCGCCTTTAATTCATTCTCAATCATCAAAATCTCCTGTTGCAGTGTTGCCCCAGGCACTACCACCCAAGCTTTTCCACTGCCCACTTTTTCACAATAAACACCACCGTTTTTTAACCTTTTCTTTAAATAGTCTCCCACAAAGTAACCAACATCTTGTTCCTCTACCTTTGTTTTTTTATTGTCTAACAAAGAAGCAATAGATTTTAGCATAATATAGAATAAACGTCTGACTATTTCCTGCTTTAAGCCACCACCTTTTCTTTTTTTCCTTGTATTCTTTTTCTTTCCCTTTTTTCTTCACGCCCTTTTATAGAGCCTGCCACCAAGCCCAAGTCCAACAAAAAAGCGTCCTCTCTTAAGCTTACCGTCTCCGGTATATAGGTACACGTTAGAACAGTTTGAGTGTAAGGCAGATTATTCAACAAAGCTCTCTGTCTTTCTTTGTCTAATTCGCTCAAAACATCATCCAAAAGAAGTAAAGGTTCGTTCTTTGTTATTTGTTTAATATATTTATGGGCCACTATCTTTAAAGAAATCACCAGGCCCCTGACTTGTCCTTGTGATAAAACATTTTTAGCCGCCTTACCTTCTACCTCCACCTCCATATCATCTCTGTGGGGTCCGCACACGGTGTATCCCCTTGCCTTGTCCTGACTTATCATCGCCTCTAAAACTTCTCTAAACTGCCCCCCTTCAGGAACCCCTTTGTTTAACCAAATCTTAAAATCAATCTTTTCACCCATTAATTCACTATAAATCTTGTTGATGTTGTCGTTAATAAATAACACCAACCCCTCCCTAAAACGCCACAAGACTTCAGCGTGTTCGGCTAACAAGTTTGACCAGGGACCAATCATCCCAACATTAACCCCGCTTCTTAACACCGAATTTCTTTGTTTCAAGGCCCGCTGATACTGCACTAGAGAAAAAATATATTTTTGATTAGAAACCAACACCTGGTTTACAAAATTACGTCTTAAGCCCGGGCCTTTTAAAACCAATAGTGTATCTGTGGGCAAAAACAGTATCAAAGGATATTTAGCGTAAAAAGAAACCGCTGACACAGGCTCTCCATCCTCTTCTATCCTTAACCGCCTGGAGGGCTTATGGTAACGAACGGCTAAGTTTGTCTCCCCCACTCCTTTACTATTCACCACCCCTTTTACCGCCAAACCATCACTTCCCCACGCTATACAATTTTCAATCTTTGTTCTAAAAGACTTCCCTCTAAATAACACCGCGATGCTCTCTAAAAAATTAGTTTTTCCTATAGCGTTCGCTCCCGAAGCTACCAACAAACCATTTTGAGGAAACTCTATCTCCTCTTCTCTTAAATTACGAAACCTTTTTAAAGAAATTTTTTTTATCTCCATAAACCCCCTTATTTTATCTAAACGTTAAGCCTGAATAGGCATAACTATATACAGATACCTAATATTTTTACTTTTTGGTCTAATCACCAAAGGTTCACCCTTATCCCCTAAACCTATATCACAATCATCGCCAATTATTCTCGCCACCCCATCCATTAAATATTGAGCATTAAAAAGAGACTCTATTTCATCCCCATCACCTTCAAATCTTATCTTTACCATGCCCTGCCCACTACCTCCTCCTTCAACGTTTAAATCCATAGTTCCTTTACTTGGTTTAACCGCCACCAACACCCTTTTTGTGTCTTTGGTTAAAAACACACTCAATGTTTTTAGGGCTCGCAAAAAATCTTCTTTTTTAACCAACCCCCTAGTCCTATGTTTTTTAGGAATAATCTGGTGGTAGTTTGGATAACTGCCGTCAATTAACCTGGTTGACATATATTTACCTTCCCCACTAAAAGCCACAAAATTTTCTTGATTTACAACACTCAATTGGTCCACTCCATTAAAAAACCTTACCACCTCATTAGCGGCATTAACCGGCAACAAAAAACCAAAATCAACCTCTTTTTCATTAGTAATAACCCTCTCAGCCAAACGAAAACTATCAGTTGCCGCAACTTTTATATCACTACCTTCTCCTGAAACATAAACACTGTGTATTTCTGGCCTAGTATCTTCCTTGGCCGCGGAAAACAAGGTTTGGTTTAAAGCCGCACAAAAAACCCTGCCGTCAACCACTACACTGTTTTCATCTGTAGGAGTTGGTAAAAGAGGAAAATCATCTGTCTTTACCACTGGAAAAACAGCGTTAAAGTTTTTTGTTTCAACCACTAATCCTTTTTTCTCTTTTTTAATTACAATAGGATTACTTGCCGGTAATTGTTGTACATACTCAAATAATTGCCTTGCGGACACAGCACAACCCCCTTCTTGCTCCAACCTGCCGCCAACTATAACATGCGCTCCAACTTCCAAATCAGTACATGTTAAATGCAATACCCCATCCTTTGACTCCACTAAAGCGTAACGCAATACAGGTAGTTGGTTATTTCTTCCTGATAATGGAGCCACTAAAGATAACCCCCTTAAAAAATTTTCTTGTGTGCAAATAAAATGCATATCATATAAATACTTATATATTTAATAGTAGTTTTAGTTATAGAGACCTAGTTTTACTCTTTTTGTTAATATAATACTTTATAAAGCTTATTTTACTATTAATAAGTCATATAATTAATTATTTATAAAATGTGTATTTATTGTGGATATTATTACACCACTGTTGATAATTTTTATATGTAGTTATTTTTTTCCACATCCTCTCCCCAACTTTTCCATTTTTACGCATATAATCTTTCTCTTATAAAATTTATCTCCCTTAACAACTCATCATTGTGTTCGAGTAATTTTTCAATCTTTTCACAAGCATGCATGGCTGTGGTGTGATCTCTTCCCCCAAAATAATCACCTATAGTTGGAAAAGAAACACTATTTTCCTTTCTCAACAAATACATAGCCACCTGCCTAGGTCTAACTATTTCTTTTTTTCTAGACTTACTGCACAAATTATCTATAGACAGCGCGTAATAATCACTAACAGTTTTTATAATGGTTTTAGAGTCTATTATTTTTTGCTGGGGTTTTTCCAGTACCCCCTCTAAAATTTTTTTAGTGTATTCTATTGTTACCTGACAACCACCCAACTCACAATAAGCCAAAACCCTGTTTAGCGCTCCTTCCAACTCCCTCACATTTTTCTGCACGCTTTTGGCTATAAATTGCAAAGAGTCATTGTCAATATTGTATTTTTTTTGCTTTACTTTTTCTGATATTATAGCTAACCGTGTTTCGTAATCAGGTTGTTGGATATCAGCTATCATTCCCCCTCCCAGCCTTGATCTAAGTCTCTCTTCTAGCGTAGGTATGGCTCTTGGGGATCTATCACTACTTAAAATAACTTGTTTATTTTGAGCCTGAAGCGCGTTAAATGTATGAAAAAGCTCTTCTTGTGTTTTCCCCTTCCCAGCCATAAACTGGATGTCGTCGATTATTAAAACATCAACATCTCGATAATGGTTTTTAAATTTTTGCGCTGTTCTTTCTCTTATGGCTTGGACAAAATCATTAATAAATTTTTCCGAAGAAATATAAAGCACCCTACTAAACCTATCTCTCTCTAAAATTAAATTTCCCATAGACTGTAGTAAATGGGTTTTTCCTAAGCCGACTCCCCCGTATATAAAAAGCGGATTATAGGTAGTCCCTGGTTTTTCAGCCACAGCCCTAGCCGCCGCGTGAGCTATTTCGTTGCTGGCCCCAATCACAAAAGTATCAAATGTATATTTAGGATTCATTGTTTGAGCCAGTCTTTCCGCTCGCTTGTCTGTTTGTATGTCTTGAGGAAAGGTAGGCCGTTTTTCTTTTTGATTGGCAGGCAAGTCTTTAGATATTTTTCGCGCCAATATTCTAAAGTTTTTTCTTAGGGGCTTGTGTTGGCTTGTTGGTAAGGACTTAACACAAAACTCTAACCGCTCAACGTTTGAATCAAGATTTTGCAAGACCGATAAAATTGATTGATGGTATTTTTTTGACAGCCACTCATAGGTAAACACTGAGGGCGTTTCTATTACCACCTTCCCCCCTTCTTTTTCTTTTATTCTTGTTGACTGAAACCAAGTCAAGAAGCTTCCTTGGCTGACACTAAGCTCTAGTTGACCTAAAGCGGCCTGCCACAGTTGATCTTTATTCATAATTACTTAAAGAGGTTTCTTGTTTTTCATTACTAATTCTTAACCAGCATAACACTTTTTCCACAAGCACAAACCACCATTCCAACCAGGGAGAGATAATAGTTTGTGGATAACATGTTAATAAAAAAAACATAAAACATTTTTTCATCTCAACCTAGACCATATTCATTAAATAAGACTATCTTAACTTATCCACAACAGCAAATCATCGCCAAAAACCGCCTAGGCTTGACCTATTAACAATAAAGCCGCATTGTGGGTACAGGCTTTTAGTTTATTAATAAAGTATTTATATGCCCAAAAGAACCTACCAGCCCAGCAAAAGACGAAGGTCCAGAAAACTTGGTTTTTTGGCTGGTAAAAAAAGAAAAACCCGTCGCCAGGTGGTTTCTAAAAGAAGAAAAAAAGGAAGAAAGCAACTCACGCCAGCCTAGTTGATTAATTATGTTGCCGAAGAAATACCGGCTGTCAAAAGAGCAGGACATACTTCTTGTCATCAAAAAAGGCCAGCGCCTTCACCTGCCATACATAACAGTTTTTTATAAAGATTCCTCTTCCTTAAGCCCGCGAGCCGCTTTTATTGTTGGTAAAAAAATAAGCAAATCGGCGGTTGTCCGTCACCGCTATCAGCGCTGGCTTAGAAACATTTTTTATGAGTTTACTGATCAGCTTCCCCAAAAACTCAACATTGTTATTTTCGCCAAACCCAGCATCGTCAACGTCGATTACCAGGAAGTTAAAAACAGCTTTAATCTTTTTCTTAAAAACATATCTTCAACAAAAAATAATGCGTCTCACCGCCCCCAATAAATTCTTATTGCCCATCTTCCGCGGTTTATTTAGGCTTAACTTTATGAGCACGGTTTTGACTGCCTCCTTAGCCACACTTAATTGTCTTATAAGGGCATATCAAAAAACAATCTCTCCCGACCACGGCCCGCTTCGTACTCTCTTTCCTCTTGGTATCTGCCGTTTTTATCCTACCTGTTCCGAGTACACCAGGCTCTCTATCGCCCGCCATGGTCTCAAGGGTGTTTGGCTGGGAGCAAAAAGAGTTCTTCGTTGCCACCCGCTTACTAAAGGAGGCCATGATCCCGTTCCTTGAATGGGTTATGTTCTACTGTTCTGTTTCTTTGTCTAATTATTTAAGCCTGCGCCATGTCTATTTTTTCTCTCGCTTATAACGAACTGTTATTTCGCCCCCTGTTTAACCTACTCGTGGGCATTACTATTTTTTTGCCCGGACACAATGTCGGCATCAGTATTTTGGTGGTGACTCTTCTAATTAGACTGGTTTTACTGCCCCTTTCCTGGCACCAAGCCAAAACAATGAGCAAAAACCAGATGAAAATGGGTGAGTTGAAAAAAGAAATTGACCGCATCAATAAAAAGCACAAAAACAACCAAAGCAAAAAAGCTGAAGAAACCATGAAGCTATACAAAGAAGCCGGCATCAATCCCGCTTCCGGGTGCCTTCCTTTAATCGTCCAGCTTCCTATACTTATAGCTCTTTACAGGGTTTTTCTTACCGGCATAGGGCCTGAAACTTTTTCTTTTTTATATGCGTTCGTTCCCGAGCCTGTTTCCGTTCAGCTTTCTTTTTTGGGTATTGACCTCACCACCCCCAGCGTTTTGTTGGCTGTTTTTGCGGGCGTTTTTCAGTTAATCAGCATGCGTCTTATTACCTCTACCTCTTCCGCCTCCACTCCTGGTGATGAAAAAACAGCGGCCATGATGGCCTCTATGCAAAAAAACATGGCTTACATTTTTCCCGTTATGACCGTGTTTATATGTTTGCAAATACCAGCCGCCCTAGCACTTTATTGGGTGGCTAGCACTTTGTTTGGTATTGGGCAACAATATTATTTGAAAAAGCATTTAAATACTAATAACGTTCCCGCTCTATGAACATAGATCCATCCAAACCAGACAACAGCGACGTTGCGGCCGCTGTTAAGCAGTGCGCAGACCAGCTTTTGCGCTCCATGAGCTTTTTTGATCTCGAGATCGAATGTCAGATCAAAGAAGCCTCTAAGGACAATGATCCCAGGTGCCATATTATCATCAATATTGAAGCGGGCGATGTAGGAAAAATACTCATCGGATCTCGAGGTAACAATTTAAATGCTCTGCGCCACGTTCTTTGTTCTGTTGTTAGGCGACAAGTGGATGCCCTTGTCCACGTCACCGTAGATGTCAACAACTATCTAGCTGCCCGAGAGCGTTCTTTGTTTAACCAGGCGGAAGAGGGTGCCCGTAAAGCCGTCCGCACCGGCCAGGCAGTCGTGCTCCCGCCCATGAACGCCGCCAACCGTCGCTTAATTCACTCTTGCCTTGCTTCCCGACAAGAAATACACACGGAGAGCCTGGGGGAAGAGCCCAACCGTCGAGTTATCATTAGGCCAACATTTATATAGAAACTTGAGATGCATCCCCTCAAAGATACTTCATTCGGGAGTTTTCACAACTGCCGGCATTCTCTCTGCCTAAGGCAGGGGCATGGAGCTTTTTTACCGGGTGTTTTTCTGGTTTCTTAATTTCTATTTTCTTTTTCAATTTTGCCAATGGCTTCTGTAATTACTAATACCATTATCTCCTCTTCTGGAAGAGTAATTAACGCCTCTCTCGGCCTGGTGGCCCTCGGCTTCATCTCGCGTTATCTGGGCGCGTCTTCCTACGGTCAATATGCTCTCATTTTTTCCCTGGGAACCATACTCCAAATCTCGGCCGACTTTGGCCTTCATCTCACCCTAACTCGCTCCATTTCCAAACAAAAAGGAAAAGACAATTTTTATTTGTCCCCTGTCATAACCCTAAGACTGGTCTTTCTTGCTGTCTCTTTTTTTGTCGGCTTTATAGTAATTTTCTTTTCGCCTCCCCTATCTCACCTGATAAAAGGCTACCTTATAGCAGTAGGAGGCCTTGCTTTTCAATCGATTAGCCAGCTTTTTGTTGGAATTTTCCAAAAATACGGAACTGTTTGGAAGATAACCATCGGGGATATCGCTGGGCGACTGGTTCAGCTAACTGGCATCATTATTATGGGAGCGGCTAATGCTAGCCTGGGACTAATGATTTTATTTTTCTCTTTAAGCGCGACCGTATCCGCGATTGTTCACCGATTCCTCCTTCCCTCTCATATAAAAATAAAACCCAGCTTTAACATACTCGCCTGGAAAAAAACCATTCTAGTGTCTTGGCCATTAGGTTTATTGCTTTTTTTTAACGCTGTGTACTTTCGTATTGATATCGTCATGTTATCTTTTTTCAAAACCTCCCTAGAAGTAGGCAATTACGGAATAGCTTATCGGCTTATCGAGTCAGTCCTTTTTTTCCCAGCCATGTTTGGCGGACTGCTTCTGCCTCGTTTAAGCAGAACTTGGGCCAACCACCAACACTCTCTTTTTTTGTCTTGGCTGAATCAGGGCCTGGGCGCGACTGCTTGGTCAGGCGTATTTGTGTTGACTGTTTTGTGGCTATTCCCCCGCTCCCTAATAAATTTTATTTCTGGCCCCGATTACCAGCTCGCCCCTCCCCTGCTTAGTATTCTATCTATTGCCCTAATGGCCATGTTTCTGGGCCAAGTAATAAGCATAGCCCTGGTTGCCTGCCACAGAGAAAAAACCCTTCTTATGATTTCTGCCAGCCTGGCATTATTTAATATTATTGCCAATGCCATATTTATTCCTATCTGGGGAGCCTCCGCGGCCGCTCTTACTACGGTCGCTACCGAGATTTTAGCAATATCGTGGTCGTCTTTTGTTCTGTTGCGGATTATTGCCTATCGCCCCTCCGTAAAATTTTTAGCCCAACTGTCTATTTCTGTTCTAGCCACGGTTATTTCTACCATTGCGCTTCCGGAGCAAATCCCTTTTCTTGTCCAACTTTTCCTTTCCGGCTTAATTTACCTGGCTGTCAATCTGCTTACAAAAACCATTACCGCCGATCGAATCAGTTTATTGCTAGCCAATGAGCGCACTCACTAATTTTTGTTCCCCCCAAAAAGATTCTCTCGGAGCCCGTTTCTTATTTTCTTTATTTTTATTTTTCTAATTTCTAACACACTCATGCCCAGTTCCTGTGACATAATTATTCCCGCCTACAATAACGCTGCGACCCTGCCTCTGGTTTTACAAGCGCTTTTCAGCCAACGACTGCATTCTCATTGGGTACCCCGGCTTATTTTGTCTGACGACGGATCCACGGACCAAACTATAAAAATCGCTCAATCAACCAAAGCTCCGCCCGCTTGGCACCCCTCACTGTTGCTTTCCAGCTCTCACCAGGGGGCTGCCCAGGCTCGCAACGCCGGAGTCAGTGCTTCACAAGCCGAAATCGTGCTGTTTCTTGGCGCCGACATCATACTTAAATCCGGCGCGCTTTTAAAACACCTTGAGTTTCATCTTAAAAATCCTTCAAAAAAAGCAGCGGCCCTGGGCGCGATTATGTGGGACCCCGCTTCTTACCCAACCCCATTTATGGACTGGATGACGCATGGAGGCGCCCAAAACGACTTCGATTCTTTACTGGATTGTAAAGAAGCTGACCCTGCTTCTTTTTTTTACGGATCAAATGTTTCTATAAAAACCCAAACCCTAGGACGCCAACCCTTTCATCACCTATCTTCTTTTTATGGGTGGGAAGATTTAGAGCTTGGCGCCAGATTGGCCGATCAGGGTCTCAAGCTTCACGTACTCCATGACGCTGTTGGTTTACATTACCACCACTATTCTGCCGAACAAATAATGCGTCGCCAGCTGGAAGCCGGTCGATCGCTGGTCTATTTTCAAAAAAGGCATCCCCATAAAAATATACTTCCCCCACTGAAACCCTTTAAAAGAACAAAACACACCCTCTTTTATTATTTGGGACTCGCCTTAATATTAAAAACGATACTAAAGCTTACCTCTAAAAAATTCAGCACTCCCCGCTTATTTGAAATAGCCTGCTCTATACAGTTGTGGCGTGGTGTAGCTAAAGAAAGCAAAAACACTCCTAAAAAAAACCGCATTTAGGCGGCAATGGCCACTAAAAAGAAAGAAATGTCAATTTATCCCCACCTTTTCAACACTTTTCCACATATATATCCACAATGAATCCACAAAATATAAAATATTTTGCCATTATAGTCCAATACGGCCCCCAAAAACCCATAAAAAGAGCCCTAAAGGCCATAATTAGCAACCCCCAACACCCGGACAAAATAGTTATAGTTGACCAAAACAGCTTACCCCTTGATCTCGACACCCAAAACCAACCCATAACAGTTATCAGAAGAAACAAAAATTCCGGCTATTCAGCTGGCGTCAACACCGGTCTAGGGGCCCTGGTTTCTCTTGGCGCCAGCGACAATGACATAGTTGTAATTATGAACAATGATATCGAGACTAGCGTGGATACCTTTACCGGGCTTAGAAAATGGTGGCAAAAAAACTATCGGGACGCGGTTGTGGGTGTTTCTGTTGAAGAAAGAGGAGTTTCTTTAACTGGAAGCGGAGCAGTAAATCTTTTTAATGGGCGGGCCATTCTACACAACCAAGATAAAAACTCCGATAGCTCCTTTTCTCATTGTTCGCTCCAAACCATTCCTTACATTCACGGCGCCTTTTTTTCTGCTCCCTATCGCGTATTTCTTCGCCTCAAAGGCCTTCCGGAAAAATACTTTATGTACTGGGAAGACATTGATTTTAGTTTAAAAGCTTCTAAAAAGGGCATCCCCCTCAAACTTATGCCCGAAGTTAAAATAAAACACCACTGTCTCAAGAGTGATAATATAAAAGATAGCCGCTTATACTACTTGGTCAGAAACGGAGCCATCTTCCTCGAAAAAGAAACCCCCTTTATCTGGAAAAAATATTGGTGGATTTTTAACCGCCTCCGACTTATTTATCACTCACTCTTTTTTTATAAAAAGCCGACTGTCCGCCGGGCTCTGTTTGATGCCGTGAGGGGCAAGACGGGAAAAACCTACACATAAACCCATATCATGATTGGAGCTGTCATAGTAACCTACAACACACCAAAGAGCTTGCTCGTCTCCTGTCTTCAGAGTCTTAGAGAAAACAACATTCGGGACGTTGTCATAGTCGCTAACGATGAGAGCCAAGAAGTACAAAAAACAGCCCGGAGGCAGGGCCTCTCATATCTAAAAAACGATCACAACTGCGGCTTTGCCGCCGCCGCCAATCTCGGCGCCCATAAATTATCTAATCCTTATCTTCTTTTTATAAATCCGGACGTCAAGCTGGATCGCGGCGCCTGCTTGCGCACCTTGAATTATTTACAAAAAAACAAAAAAACCGGCATTGCCGGTCTTCTTCTATATTCCGACTCTGGAAAAATTGAACATAAATCTTTCGGCGACATTGTCACGCCATTGTCTTTATTTTCTCGCTTTTTTACCAACCAAAAAACCACTATCTCGAGCCAGCCCATTAAAGTCGGCTGGGTCTCCGGCGGCGGTATAGTAATTAGGCGCGATCTATTCTTTAAGGTTAAAGGTTTCGACCCTAGCTTTTTTATGTATTGGGAGGACGTGGATTTATGCCGCCGCGCCCAGAATGTCGGCTACGATGTCCATTTACTGCCCTTTGCCCGAGCTTATCATCGCCGAGGCGCCAGCTTTCCAAAAGAAGTTAATAAAACAGCCCTCTACGACAAGTCGGCTGACAACTATTTCCGTAAGTATTATCCTAAGCCGATATGGATATTATTACGCTCAACGCGTCGCTTTTACCGGCTTATATCGCCGCGGGCGGACTGATATTCATAATCTGGGCCTGGACCATAGCATTTGCTGTCCGTGTGCCCCTTAATAAGCTTATTTGGCGGGCCCTCTTTTATTATCTCCCTCGCCTGTCTATTTTCTTTCTACTTCTTTCGCTTGTCTTTGGACAATTAATACGCTTTCCTTTGCCGGGTCAGGGCGGAGGCCTTTTAATCAGCGACCTAGCTCTCGTTATGGTAATAATGTCGGCCGTCTTCAATCTGCTCAAATTATGGATTACGGATTATCTCGAAGGGACTCCTTCGGAACAGATTACGAGTTACTTTTTATTACTGTCCTTCCTTCCCTTTCTTGTCTGGAGCCTTTTTTCTTTATCGATCAACTCTTACACAGATCTCGATTTTCACTCTTCAGTGATTGCTTTTTCTTATTGGCTTCGCATCGCATTTATTCTTTTTCTCTTACCGGCCTTATTAACACTCTTTAAAGATGACAAATTAGCCCGTTTTGCGCTCAGGGGTTTTCTGGCTTCAGCGAGCACCCTTGTTTTTTTAGGCTTTCTCCAGCTTATTTTCTTTCCCGATCTCTCGTGGCTTGCTTCCCGCGGTTGGGACCCCCATCAACACAGACTGTTGTCCACCTGGTTTGACCCAAACTTTTTCGGAGGCTTTTTAGCTGTCACTCTTCCTTTCTTTTTCACGGCAGCCTTCTACTCACGATCATCAGCTCATAAGCCGCAAGCTATGGATTACGGATTACGGATTACCTCTTTTTTTGCTTTCCTTGCCCTGCTTCTCACCCAGTCCCGCAGCGCCTGGCTGGCTTTCTTTGTTTCTATTCTTATTTTCTTACCAATTCTTATATCAAAAGCGCTAAAGCGCCTTAACCCCAAACAGTTATTTATCGGTACTGACGCAGCTCTTTTTCTTCTCCTTGTAACAGTCGTTGTTTTAGGCGCTTTTTGGCCCCGTGTTTACGGACTAATCTCCCCCGACGCGACTGTTAATCTGCGGCTTGACTCTCTAAAGAGAGCCTGGCCGCTAGCTGAAGAAAATCTTCTTATCGGAGTCGGCTACAACACCTATCAATTTGCCGCCCGGCAAACCGGTCTGATCTCTAATTATGCCATTCATTCCCGTGCCGGCACGGACAACAGCCTGTTAAACCTTTTAATAACCACCGGCGTTATCGGGTCCTTGCTTTTCTTAACCCCCTGGGCCTATCTGGTTTTTTCTCTTCATGGTCTTTGGCGCCGCGGCCGCGCTCTTGCCGGCGCTGCTATCTTTAGCGTATTTGTTATTTTTATCCAATCCCAATTTATTAACGCCCTGTTTTACTCTCACTTGTTAATCACGGTTATGATAATTATTTCCTTTGGACTCGCTTCTTTTCATCATGATTAACACCTTCTTAATCTTTCTAGCCCTTTTTTTCTTTGCCAGCCTTTCTTATTGGCGCCGCTCTTCTGCCGTTGTCTTGCTCTTCGGTCTTCTCCCTTCCTACTTTTTACGAATTAATATTCTTGGTCTGCCCACAAACTTTTTCGAACTAGCGGTTCTTATTGTTTTTATTTCCTTTTTTCTTAAAAACACAACCATAAAAAAATGGCGGAAACACTTCCAGCAAATACCTTCCTCCATACTTTTTTTGTCGCTCTTTTTTATTATCTCCGCCATTGTCTCAACCCTTGTTTCTCCCCACCCCTTAACCAGTTCAGGTGTATTAAAAAGCTGGATAGTTATTCCCGTACTATTTAGCTGGCTGGTTTTTGTAACCGCCCAGTCACCGCGCTTCCGCCATGCTCTCTACTTGTCCCTGATTGCGTCCGGCACAGCCATGGCTACCTTCGCTTTGCCGCAAGTTTTTACCCTGGAGCGTGTCAAGGGAATCTATGCTGTTCCCAACTCTCTTGCCCTCTTTCTTACGCCTATATTTATTGTCACCCTGTTTACAAAAAACACTCCTCTTTCCCCTTCATCATTACAAAAGGCCAAAGGCGGCCATTCTTGTTCCGACAGACCGTGGCAATTTTGTTGCCTCAAATACTTGCCCGCCTTCATCATTGGTCTGGCTCTTGTCTCCACCCAGTCTGCGGCCGCCATTATTTCCATAGGTTCAGTTTTAATAGTCAGTCTTTTTATCTCTCCGCCTCCTTATCGGCAAAAAGCGCTTGCCGCCCTTATTGTTCTTTTGATAATCACAGTCGGTTATTTTTATTATTCCGGCCGGCTCTCTTACCTGGCTTCGCCTTTACTGGAAGGCCGGGCCAACTCGATTTCTGTTCGTTTTCAGCTGTGGTCAGTTTCACTTGATCTGATCAAAGAAAATTTCTTTCTTGGCACGGGCCTAGGCACATTTGAGCCGGCCTATCAGCAAAAACTACATCAACATTTTCAACAATTTGAAAACTGTAATTGGAAAAACGGCCCCTGCCTCCCGCCTCTGCCCGAGTTTGTCTTCCGCGATCCCCACAACTGGATTTTATCCTTCTGGTTAAACACGGGTCTGCTGGGCCTGGTATCGTTTGCCGGCATTCATATCCTCATTATCGGAAAAATTTTTCACGTCGCAACCCGCCAGGTGTGTACAGACGGGTGCACACCTGGCGCGAACAACGGCAACAAATTAAGAACTGTGGATCACGGATTACCGCCGGCAGCGCTGGCGTTGCTGACCCTCCTTATTTTCGGCCTGTTTGACACCACCTACTGGAAAAACGACCTTTCCGCCCTGCACTGGGCGCTTGTCGCTATTTTTCTAGCAACCTGCGCCAACTGCTCCTCGCTAAGGAGAAGATGATGGCGTAGAGCTGGGCGCCACAGTGTGGCTCCCCCTAAAATTAGTGAACCCCTCATTAATTATGTTGAATATCAACCAGCTGAACATTACCAGAATTATTCCCAGTATCGCCGCCCCGATCCAGGCTTTCGCCTGCCTTACTCTATCGGCGCTTCCCCCAGCTGTCATATATATATAGCCACCTATCACAATGCTAACCGCAGCCGCTCCTACCACCACTACCTGAATAATTATAACAAACACTTGAACTATTTGAGGAAGGATCTGTTCATTGTCATAATTACTCCCCGGCCCTAACTGTGTCACCAGCTCGCAAACATCAACCTTGTTGTCGTTGTTTGTATCTGCCCCCGGGAAAAGACTGTTGCCAGAACCTAGTTTTTCTAAATTCCCCCAGCGACACACACACTTCCTTTCGCCTGATATTTTTTTACAAGTATAAAGAGGATCTGCGCACGCCCCGGGTTTGGGATCAGAAGACAGGCAGCACTCAGATCCTTCATCGACCCCATCACCATTACAGTCACGTGCCTGCGCCTGTAACGGGATTGCCACCAATACAACAATCACCGACAATAATAAATAGATGTTTTTTAAATCAAATCCTTTTATCACAACACAAAATTAACAACTCCACTAACTGCTGGCAAAAAACCCATTGATATTAGGGCCAGCAGAACAGAAAATAACAGCACGGAGGAAATTAACAAAATAAATAGAAATGGGCCCAAAACAATAAAAAGAAACTTTATACTGGCTTTAACCGGCAACATCAAGAACCAGTCTACTGGAATAATGTCCTTTCCCTCTTTTTGTTCAATAGACTGTTCCAGCCGCCCTCTCGCCTGCTTCGTTCTGGCCTTAGCCATCGCTAAACGCCCTCTTTGCAATAGAATTGCCCCCTCAACAGGAAGTTCAGCTCCCTCCTTGCCTATGCGAGCGCCTGCTTTTTTCGCGCCTGCCCTAATTGTCTTGCCGGCAACAGTAGATCCTCCTAAAGTAGGAGCCGCTAAAGGTTTGTCAATCGCGTGGGTAGGCATTGTGGCAACTCTTGCCCCCTCTCTACTGACCATTTTTCCTGTTTTTCCGGCCATTTTTTTGGCCTGCTTTAACCTCTTTAGCTCTCTCGCCCTTCTTTCTTCTTGCGCCCTCGCCCGTCGCGCTTCTTTCTCCAGCTTATTCCTATTCTCAATTTCCCTAGGATCTTCTGCCATAACTTTTTAAATATTCTCCCATGTCAAACTGTGTGAGATTAAATTTTCTTGATTCATGATTCTGTCTTCTATTATTTTCCCTGTCCCTTCTCCGCCAACTCTCTTTTGGCCGCTTCAATCGCCAGCACCTGTTGCGGGTCGGACGTAATTATTTGATCTTCCGCGTACGAAGCGACCACCTTTATAGCCACGTGCTTCAATCCGGCGAAAAATATCCCCTCCCCCACGTCGCTTTCCAACAGTCTGTACTTTTCATGTTCGGTCAAAAAGAAAATTTCTCCTAATAAATCTATAGCCGCCGGCGACTGTCTAAGCAAAAGCTGTAAAGAAGAGTTGGTTACTATTGGTTTTCCGTATCTTGAGTGCAAAAAATCCTGAATATCCTGGGTTATCGTCGTTACTCCCAAATAATACTTGCGCGCCCTTTTGGCCATAGAAAATAAGAACCTGGCTGACTCTTCGTGCTGCATCATAATCCAAGCCTCGTCCACCACCAGTATTCTTCGTTTCAGCTCGCTTCTTACCTTATTCCATATAAATCCCAACACCACGTACATGGCTATCGGCCGCAGTTCTTCTTCCATGTCCCGCACGTTAAACACCACCAGCTGTTTATCTAAATCAATGTTGGTTGGGCGGTTAAACACCCCCGCGTAAGTCCCTTCCACAAACCTTTCCAGGCGCAAAGCCACTCCCTTTCCGCCCTCCATGTCGCTTACTATGTTATAGAAATCCTGCAGTGTGGGCGCTTGCGGATTCTGCCAGCGGTTGTCTCTGGTAATGTCCTTTAGGGCGTAAGTTTCCCATAAAGCCCTATCCACCACCGACTGTTCTTCCGGCGCCAGCCCATCCGTCATCAAGGATATTAGACCCGCTATCCGGGTTATGTTTTCCCGCAAAACCATCTCCGGCTCGTCCGAATCCTGCAATTCCGGCACGTCAAAAGGATTTATTCTATGATCGGAAGCCGTCGCCACTCGCAAATAAGCTCCTCCCACCGAATCGGCCAGATAGCGATATTCTTGCTCCGGATCGATAACTATTACCTCCGTGTCGAACATTAACTGTCTCAAAATCTCTAGCTTGACAGCGTAGCTCTTACCGGCTCCAGACTTAGCGAACATAACCATGTTGGCGTTTTCCAGGCTAAACCTGTCAAAAAGAACCAGGCTATTGTCATGTAAATTAATTCCGTACAAAATACCGCTGTCGCTGGTTAAATCAGAACTCACAAAAGGAAAAGTGGTGGACAACGAAGACGAAGACATGTTTGTTGATCTGACCAGCTTGTCATGCCCTAAAGGCAACGTGGACAAAAAGCCTTCTTTCATCTGAAACAGGGCTGGCTTAACATAAACCAGCTTTCTCTCCAGCAGAACCTCCATCTGCGCCATTATTTCCGCCAAGGACTCCTCGCTGTCCGCGTACACCGTTATATACAATCCGAATTGGAAAAACCTTTCTGTTCCCTGCACCAGCCGGTCTCTCAACTCCTCTATGTCTTTATATGCTGTTTCCAATTGCGGGTCGCGCACCTTGCCTTTTTCCCTCTGCATGACTATCGAAGCCCCTACCTTTGTTGCCTGTCTTTTTAACTGCCTTAAAACAGATGGCGAGTCTTGAGGATAAATAAAAAAAGATATATCAAATTCAATATCAAAATTTATAATCGGAGCTAACCAATTAGTATCCAAATATCGGGGATAAGTCATAGAGAACAATGTCGTCACGTATTTGCCGTCCACTTCCACATGCTTGGGGCCCACCTTAAAAGCCGCCGGCGCCACTATGTCTTTCAGACTGGCTACCCCTTCTTTAAACTTCTTTTCCTTGTCCGTTTCTTTATCCTGATCCCCTTTTTGAGCTCCCCTCTTACCCCCCTTCTTTTTGTTTTTAAAATCAAATCCCAACATTGCTTTTTAGTATACCATTTAAGAATCAAGAATTAAGAATCACGAATTAATTACATAACAAGAAAGCACAGATAAATCATTATCCTAAACACAAACCGCTTCCTGATTCTTTATTCGAAATTCTAGATTCTAATACCTACTTCTTCACCCAGGGAGCCTTTTTTTGCTTACTTTTCAGCAAATTTTCAGGGTCAGTCTCTTTTATGTCCAAGCTTAAAATATTAGGCAGGCGCTGGTTTCTAGACGTTACCGGATTAAACATGTTATAAAACAGCTCCAGCACCTCCTGTGTTTGCAAAGGCACTACCCTTAACCCCACGCCCCGCAACCCGATAGCCGCCTGCTCCACCCTCTGCATTAACTGCGCTTTATAATGAGTAAAATCGGCGTCGCTCATCTCTCCCCCCTTTCCGGCGACTGCCTGCACCCCTTTTAACAGTTTCTCTGCCATCCCTTCCTGGCGGCTTTGTTGTAGGGAGAAGGGGACAATCACCAAAAAAGATTTTGTCATGATATCACTCCCTTTTACCAGCTCCGACACGAAATTTATATACTCATCCATCTGCATACGCAACAGCTCATTTCCCTGTCTTTCTTTTCTTTGGCGCAGTTCTTCCAAGTAAGGGGCAATATCCAGCTTCCTGGAAACAATACAGATTTGTGTTTGAAAATCCAGAGAATTCAGAAAATCTTGAAAAGCGTAAATAATAGCGTTTTGCTCGTCTTCCGACTTCAACGCGAAATTTATTGAAGACACCATCAATATCGCCCGCATCGTCTTGTCGGACAATACCGCTATCCCGTCGCGCACCTCTTCCAACTGCACCAAGCTCTGCGTCGGCCGCCCCTTTCCGCTTGTTAATCCGCTAGGCATAGTCATTCATGATAAAATAAAAACTTAAAAGGCAAAAGTCAAAACTAAACATTTTACATCACTTCTTTAATTTTATCACGCCCGCTGCCAACATGTTAGCCACCTCCATTGCTTCAGATACTAACGGCTCAACCCTTACCTTATCGGACAAGCCAGAGTCTCTCAACAGCCCCAACCAATATATTGTTTCGTTGGCACTCTTTAGGGCTATCTCATTATATCTCTTAAACTCTAGCCTAGAACTAGACGCTCGGGCCTCAATGATATTAGCCCCAATCGAGGTGGCTAATCTTATTAATTGATCCGTAATCACCCAAGCACTCCTTTTATTAGGTAAATCATCAGTTAACCTTATTGCTTTCAAACTAAACACATAACTTCTTTGCTTTAAGCTGTCGCCCCTTTTATGCAATAAGCTTTTTGTATTAATTGTCTCTTCAGTATCCATATTAATAACAAAGTCCACTATATCTACTTGTCGTTCTTCAACACATCATCCTTACGAGTTGCGGTCTGACTATTTTTTTGACTTTTGACTTTTGACCTTTGACTTTCTCCTCGTCCTGCTTCAAATATCTCCTCTTCGTCCGTTAGCGGATCGCTGGCGTCTTCTCCGATAATATTTCCCTGAGTGTTTAACATTCTCTCTATATTCTTTAGCGAAGATCCCGGCAGCTCTTGAGACACCGATACAGTATCCACGTCATACTCCCCTCCGCCAACCCTCATGAATTTAGCCGAGCTGGTCCTCCTCCACAAGAACATCTTGTCTCCCATTACATAACTTATACCGCTCATCAAAATTGCCGCGAAGGTCTGTCCGTAAAACTTAACATGCGCGAACAGCGCCGCTACCCCCAGGACCGGAATAGCTATTGTTATCAGCAGGCCCAGATCAGCCAGCATATATACCGGTGTTAAGGCCATCACGGCAAACACATAATACAAAAACTGCTTAAGGGTCAGCGGCCCGATAATCTTATCTTGTATGTCAACGAATTGGGGAACCTGGAAACGCACAAGCGTAGAATTAAGAATAAAGAATCAGGAATCAAGGCAACTCCAAGCCATCATCCTTTTGATTCTGTCCGCCTCCGTCTCTCCACGGTGGAATTACTTGTTTCTCCCGCCCCTTCAAATTAATCACGTTAGGCATGTCTGCGGCGGCCCGCTGGTCTTTTTTGCTATTTTCTGCCGAAGCGCTTTCTTTCTTTTTATCCCAGTACTCTTTCAGCCCGTTCATTACCGGCGCCAGCAAGTCATCTTCAATCTCCTTGGCCATCTTCTGCGCCGCGTCGTTGGCGACCTTAAGTTCCGCTGACAGCAAGGCGGGCAACTGGGCCAGCGTTTTTTCTTTTAAGGCAACCAACAAAACAATTCGCGCGATTGTTTGTGCGCCGGCCACAGATAGACGATAACTAGACGCTAAACCCCTAATGTATGCCCCAGTCCTTTCCGCGACCAATATGTCACGGACTTCTTTGGGTAAATCAAAGGATCGTCTTAATAACCGGTTTTGTTCTTCTGTTTGAAGATTCAAAATTGAACCCAGCGGCTTGCATTTATATTTGTCAAAATCAATCATAGTCTATTTTTTACTGGCTTCTTTTCTGGCTAGCTCGTTCAAGGACCTGTAATAAGCTTGCTGAAGAGCCCTATTCGTTTCGTTCTTTATCTGGTTTTTGTGGTTTGTGTCGCGATTATTGGTGTTAGTGGTTAGCGAGCTCGTGTCAGTGGGGAAATTGGTTTGGAGATTAACCTCAAGATTTTCTATATAATCTCTTTCCCCGGGAGTCATTTCATCTACCGCGTCCGCGTTCCCGGCCAAAGCCACCCGGATGGGTTTCTTTACTTCATCATTTTGCATAATATGCATGCGCTGTTCCCTGCTTAATTCTCCTCCTACATGGCTTTGCCCCACCAGTCCCGCCCTCCAGGGACTGTCCGCGTTATTAATAGGTGTCGCCGCGGCCCGCTTTTCGGCGGTAGTCCAGCTATTAATATTATCCACGCTTTTTCTGGACGGCGCAGGCGGACTAAGCTTGCTCGCGTCATCTCTCTCCCTTTTCTTTTCTTTTGTCAGCGGTTTGCCGAACGCCCTTTCTCCCAGCTTCTTGCCCGCCGGCTTAGCTCCAGGCGCAAACCCCAAAGCCGCTTTCCCTCTGGCCTTGCCCGCTTCGTAAAAGTCACGGCCAAACTTCTTGGCTCCGCCTGCCGCCTCCTTGCCCGCGAACCGCACCGGCCAGGTTGTTCCTCGTGCCCCTCGGTACGCCAAGCCTTTCAGCCTTTTTCCTCCGCTGATGGCCATTGCTCCGACCACTGACGCCCCCATAATCCCCCCCCACTTCCCTGCCTTTGCCGCCGCTATCAAAAAAGATGCCACAATAACAGTCTGCAAAGCGCTCGCCTTAGCCATATCTCTCTGCCCGTGAGTTAAACATTCAGGGTATGTCTCTTCTTCATTAACACAGACGGTGCTGTTAACATCAAAAAATTCATGGATTCTTAAAATATTTAAATTTAAAGCGCCCAGCATAATTATTAAAATTATAGGCGCGTACAAAGCATAACGTACATAAGCAGAAAACCATTTTTTTGCCCACCCCCCTAAACCGGGAAAAGCAATAGCCAGAAAGATCAGCGGCGAAGCTACAACCAGCAATATCAACCCCACCCACCTGAATATAAGGCCTATTGCCACCAACCATGCGGAAATAGCAACCACCCAAATAAAAATCGCTGCCACCAGAGAAGCCGCGGCCTCTGTTATGGCTTCCCAATCCTCTATTTTAGGAAAAGACGTAACTATATTACCGTACAAATCATTAAGTCCCGCAAGTTGGGTAAACTCACTGCTTAACGCGTCAAGATTGCCATTAGGAGCAGCCGCTCTTGATATAATCGCCATAACCACTTTTATTATGTCCAGGCCGCCGCCGGCTATAACTAAACTAAAATTAACCAAAAGCGCCGCAATCAGTAATTTTGGCAACAACCGCCTTATTCCTCCGCCAAACTCCAGGCGCAACACATGCATAAGAGCTATCAAAACCAGCGCTAACAAAAACCCGGAATTAGCCACTCCTAAAAAGAGAGGCCATAAATTTTGCACCACTGCTGTGCTCGACACCTCATTATTAGTCTGTAGAGAAAAATTTATAGCGTTTAACCCTATGCTTATAATCTTAATTCCCGCCATTGCGATTAAGAAAAACAGCCCGCTAATCAATTCAAGTCCCAGCTCCAGTGTTGCTTTTGCTCCTCTCACCGCAGTTGTGAACTCCAGGCCTTGCCAAGCGCCTTCCCAAAACCCTCCCACTAACTGACCCCAGCCAGTTGGTTGTCCCGCCTGTGCTTGTGCTTCATTAATAACGCCGGCTACCTGCCCTTCAGAGTTCACCCTTATTAGCGACCCGGCCGCGCTTGATGGACAAAAAATTAATGACTCACCAGAAGTGTCAGAGGCCACAACAGCTCGCCAGCTAAGGGATTTAGCCGTCGCCAAATCTTCTTCGTTTGACAACGGCACTTCCCTGCAACCCAAGCCCTTTAGTTCCGCCCTTGAGTTTTCAACCAGTATCGGATTGAGGCCCGAGTACCCTTGCGCGCTGGCGTTTTCAACAAACCTAAACCCATTGACAACCACAACAGCCAACAACACAATTACCGCCAAACACGCAATCCTCGCCATTACTTTTTTAATTCTTAAATTTCCGCTCACAATCTTAATTCTAAATTATCATTTTCTAATTTCTTTATTTCTTTTTGTTATCTTCTTTCACCATTTTCTAATTTCTATTTTCTGATCTTACGGACATGTAAACCCGCACTGCGGATCAGCCGACTCCCTAAACCCTCCCGCCGTCAAAGCCCTTAACACATGCACCGCCCCCTGCTCCAAATGCCCCGCGATAATATTCGCCGAAGGAGACGTTTTTTCCTTAGGCAGGTCATAATCAAATCCCTCTTGTACGTCACCGAATAAATCAAGCACTCCTAAAACCCTTTCTTCCGGAGACTTGTCGGCGGCTGGGACTACCGGCGACGGCGGAGCCACTGTCGTTGCGCCCGACACCGAAGACGTCGGCGAATAAATCGGCGACGTAGGTGATGGGGTGTGTCTATCAACTAGCTGAATATCGCCCGGCCTGTCTATTCCACCCAAAGCGCTGGCCTGCTGGCTGGTATCAAGCAGGGCCAAAGCGATTGGCAGGCTGTAAACATCGGCCAGCCTCACCGCTACCGGATTGGTTATCATCCAACTTAACTCTTTAAGAGGAGGTTGCGTGGAAGGTGTAGGCGTGGGGGAAGCAGGCGGCACCTCCCACGGTCTTCCTGGGCCACGTCCTGATGAAACCAAAGCGGTATCAGCCAACAGGCCTTGCTCTTCTACCAGGTCTTGTTGTTTTAATATTCTTTCCGCGGCTTCTTCCGCTTCCGCCTCAACTATTCTTCCCGCCAACATCATCTCATAAGTCCCTATCTCCTGCTTGGCTTCTGATATTGTCCCGTTCGGCCCCGGCCTGGGATGAGGTCGTCCGGTTGAGTCAAACATAATATTTCTCAACGGATACTCTGTTCCTGTTGATATGTATTTCCTGGCTGTGTCCACCAATAATTGATTCAACGCTCTTTCATGATAAATACGGTCAAAACTGGTTGCGGTATTGTTTTTTACCCACTGTCTCCAGCTGGCTATATCCTCGGAATAAGCGTAAGGCACCCTGTCCGGACCGTCAGACAACCATAAATTTTCTCTTACTTCCGCGTCGGAAGGAACAGTTCCTATCACGTTGCCTGCCGTGTCTAAGAGCGGCTCTTCTTCCATTCCCGAACTAAGCGCCCCTATTACCCCTGAAGTAAACGGCATATTGATCCATCTCCAAATATTACTTACCACCGCCTGATTGCGGTAATCAAGCATCTCCGCTATTTCTTCCGGCTCTTTATCTTTAGTATCAAACTCACAATCCTTTAACCCCAGCCCGTAATCGCACAAAGACCTCACCAGCTCGCTGGTGGCATTCCTTCTCCCGTGCTCCGCCCCGAACATTCTTACCAGGTAGTCACTGTACAGATCTGTTCCTTCCAGGGTGATGGCGCGGGTGATGACGTTAGCGGGACCTGGTTGGCTTTCAGTAGGTTCAAAATCTCGGGCTATCTTGGTTGCATCTGTTAAGGGCCAAAACTCATCGTCAAAAGGCGGGTTAACAGTACCGTCATCTCCAAAACCTCTTTGCTCTAACAGCCTTTCTCTCATAAGCATCGTTTCTGACCAGTCCACCTGATCCAAAGCCGCCAACATATTGTAAAATAACTGCAACTGCCCCGTGGAAGTATAGAAAACCGCGTGCGGATCCGCCCGCGCTATATTCGGCAAACTAACAATTCCGATCACAACTAAAACAACCACTAACACTGGACTCACACAATTCTTAATTCTTGATTCGTAATTCTTGATTCTCATTCTTCTTTCACTAATTATACCACGTTCTTATTTTCTTTATTTATATCTTCTTTGTTTCTAGTCTCTAGTACCTCATTCCCTCTTTGTCTGCCTTCTTAATTTTCACAGAAAGTAATTACCTCTCCCGGCATAGTACAATTATCATCAGTACAGATTTTCGGCACACAATAGTTGCCGGTAGGGTTTCCATCAGCGTCCATCTCCGGCGGACAACAGTATACCCCTTTTATACGCGTTGACTCTCTCCAGGGAGATGAACCTACCGCGCATCCTGCTGTGCACCAAGCTCCCGCGCATGGCTCCGAACACAATTCATAATAACATGTAAACCCGCACGCTTTTAGAGGAAAGGCCTCTCCTCTAAATCCATATGCCGTAAAAGTTCTCAATGCTTCCACCACTCCCTGCTCCAAATGCCCCGCCGCTATATTAACCCACTGACTAAAAGGCTTCTTCCACGTATCATAATCAGATTCGTTTGGCTCGAATAAATCCAGTGTGCCCAGCACCTGTTCTGTATTTACCACCTCTGTACCTAATACCTGTCCTTCTGTCTCCGTGGCCGGATCCCAACCGGAGCCTTCACAAATCAGAGGAGAATCATAGCTTAACGGCACGGCGCACCCCTCTTCGTAATCGCAACAGTAGGCGCCACCCAAAGCGCTGGGCCCTCCTAAAGGTTCGCCTGCGCATTCGGCGCACCACGTTCCCTCACACTCCTCTTCTATTGCCGGCACTAGGCACTCACTACAACAAAGAGCGTCTGTAGGATGCATATAAGCATTATAAGTTATAATTTTGTCGGCTTCGCACTCCGTGCATATTTGTCCTTCTTCCGGACACAGGGGATCCGGAGAAGAGGTACAGGTGCCTGCCTCGCAACACATAGGAATTCTATAAGTAGTTGTTCTTCTTGGCCACAGACTTCCATAAATTCGGTCTTCTACTTCACAGTAATTACACCATTCTCCGGGACAAGCTGGCACCGGAGCCGGACACCGCCCTTCGCAACAAACTGCCCCCTCAACATATTTTGATTCTTTTATTGGTTCTCCTATGCAGGTTCCACACCACTCTCCCGGACATGGCTCTAAACACAACCAGCTGTTCTTGTACAAACCGGGTCTTGCCAAATATCCATAACTGCCCGGCTCGTCAATCCCCGCCAGCGAACTGGCTTTCTGCCTGGTATCTAATAAAGCCATGGCTATCGGCACGCTGTTTACTCCAGCTACCCTGGCCGCCACCGGATTTTCTATCAGCCAGCTTATTTCCCCCAAAGGAGGCATTGACGGCCTCGGCGTTGGCGACGGCGAAACCGAAGGAGGGGGTGAATTAGACGGCCCCGGCGACGGACTGGGCGGCCACGGTACATTTCCCCACGGCTTATACCCCCCTATATCGGAAGCAAGGGTCATATCCGCCAGCAAGCCCCTCTGTTGGGCGAATTCCTGTTGCGTCGAAACTCTGTCCACAGCTTCCTCTGCTTCGCCTTCAAAAAGATACTCGGCCAAAAGCATCTCATAAGTCCCTATCTCCTGCTTGGCTTCTGATATTGTCCCGTTCGGCCCCGGCCTGGGATGAGGTCGTCCGGTTGAGTCAAACATAATATTTCTCAACGGATACTCTGTTCCTGTTGATATGTATTTCCTGGCTGTGTCCACCAATAATTGATTCAACGCTCTTTCATGATAAATACGGTCAAAACTGGTTGCGGTATTGTTTTTTACCCACTGTCTCCAGCTGGCTATATCCTCGGAATAAGCGTAAGGCACCCTGTCCGGACCGTCAGACAACCATAAATTTTCTCTTACTTCCGCGTCGGAAGGAACAGTTCCTATCACGTTGCCTGCCGTGTCTAAGAGCGGCTCTTCTTCCATTCCCGAACTAAGCGCCCCTATTACCCCTGAAGTAAACGGCATATTGATCCATCTCCAAATATTACTTACCACCGCCTGATTGCGGTAATCAAGCATCTCCGCTATTTCTTCCGGCTCTTTATCTTTAGTATCAAACTCACAATCCTTTAACCCCAGCCCGTAATCGCACAAAGACCTCACCAGCTCGCTGGTGGCATTCCTTCTCCCGTGCTCCGCCCCGAACATTCTTACCAGGTAGTCACTGTACAGATCTGTTCCTTCCAGGGTGATGGCGCGGGTTAAAATATCAGCTGGAGCAAGCCTGGGGTCGGTTGATCCCGTTTCCGACTGCAATAAAGTTTCGCTTACTATCGGCCAGTACTCATTTAGTTCGTCTAAATATTCATAATAATACGGATAAGAATAATACGGACTTCTAGTATAGGAGTAAGGATTCAAGCGCTCATACCCCCACCCCAAAATATTTTTAATTTCTTGTCCTTCTTCTATTGCTTTTCTAGCCGTAGCTAATTCAGTCCAATCCACCTGATCCAAAGCCGCCATCATATTGTAAAAAAGCTGGTACTGTCCTTCCAGCGTATAAAAAATCTCCTGTCTGCTGGGTATTGGCACTTGACCCACACAGCCTCCTAAACAGCAAGTTCGAGAGTCTCCGCAATACCCATCAGTCTGATTCGCTTGGGGGCAGGAATAACAACACTGTGCTGGTGCCGCGCAAGGAACTGGCGATGGTGACGGGCTCTGTGCCCTCGCCTTAAAAGACGTAATTAAAAAAAGCACCAGGGTTATCAGTCCTAAAAAGATTAACCACCTTGCATAATTGTTTGACATTTGAATTTCGTCAACCAGATTACAACCCCTATTTAATAATCCATTGACCTCTCTCTGATACAATCATCGTCTAATCCCGGCCCTGTCTTCCCGTGTAGCATAATTATTAAATTTCTTGATTCTTGATTCATAATTCTTAATTCTTTCTATTCAATTCCATACTTTTCCTCCAGCGCCGCCATCTCGTTGGCCAGCTCCTTAAAGACTGGACCTAACTCTTCAATATTTTTTGCCCCGATCAGTGTACCCACAAAGTCGGTTTTTGTCTTGGCCAGCAACCCGACATTGTCTCGCAACGCTGTCGAAGCGGCCACTAATTTTTTATGAAAATTGACTACTTCAGCAGGAACTTCAACTTCTTTAATGGTCTTAAGATTCCTGTCCAGCGCGTCTGCCACCTCGGCTACTGCTTCAGTCAAACCCTCTCCTGCCTGTGCTTGCCAGGCCGCTTCAATATCAGTGCTGGTCACCACCTTTATTTCTTCGTTGTGCTTAGCCGATACCTGATTGAGATAATTTTCCACTGCCTTTTTGTCGCTGGCCGTCGTAATTTTTATTTCTTCGTCGGCTAACTGCGGCAACAGAACCCCCTTATTCGCTTCCACAAAAATTTCCAGCCTCTCCTTGTTCAAAATTTCTTCATTAGGCACGTCTTGGGGGAGCTCTGCTAAGTAACGCTCCGTGTAATTCATTTTTTCCGTCACCTCTCCGCCTGTAGCCGGTTTAATTTCATCATTCGGACCCGGCACCAGCGGATCTCTCCCACCTAGAATCTCGTCCAGGTCAGACACCCCATCCCCATCGCTGTCTTTTTTATGAGGATCGGTTTTATAATAAGCTGTCTCAAAATTGTCTGCTATGCCATCCCCATCACTGTCCACCGTTTCTTGTTCAGCGCTTTCTTTACCAGCCTGTTCCGAGCCAGTCTTTAGCAGGGTCTTCCCGCCCCAGTAAACTCCCCACAAAACCACCAGCACCACCGCTGTCACCAGCGCCACCCTCATCCCCATTTTATTTACCTGCTCCATACGCAAAAATAGAAAAATTAATCACTCAAAATTATACCACACATAACTTTTCCCCGTCACAAAGTCGCACCCAATTCCAGTGCTCAAAATCTTTGCCTTTTGCCTTTTGATTTTTAACTTTCTTTACCCTCCCGCCACGCTTATATTCGCCTTAGGCAGTTTCTTTTTTACCTTGTCAATTTCATGCGGCGGCAAAGGATTGCCCCCCAAAGCTAAGCTCTGCAGACGATGAAGATTATCTATCCGCTCCGGCAATTTTGTTAAGTTGTTGTTGCGTAAATCAAGTCTCTTTAATTGCAAAAAGTACCCTATGTGTTCCGGCAATTCCACCAACTCATTATCGCTCAAGTCCAGCACCTCGATTTTTTTCATATAACTGATCTGTGTTGGCAGTCTTTCTAGCCTGTTGTCGCTCCAATCCACTTCGATCAACTTGGTCAAGTAGCCGATCTGTCCGGGTATCTCTGTTATCTCGTTGTCGCTCAAGTCCATCTTAGTAAGCTTTTTCATGTAGCTGATCTGCCCCGGAACTTCTTTTAGTTTGTTACCGCCCCAATCAAGCTCTCTTAATTCGGTCAAATACCCCACTTGCCCCGGTATAGTCTGTATTTGGTTATCGCTTATATCCATTCTAGTCAGCCTTTTCATGTTGCCGATCTGGTCTGGTACTTTAGGTATGCCATTGCCGCTAACGTCAAAATTAGTCACTCCCGTCAAGCTTCCTATATTTGGCGTCAGGTTGGTCATTCCCTGGTTTTCGGCAATCACCGCGCAAGCTCGTCCCCTGTTCCTCAAAGCTTCATCTATACTGTTAAACGTGTTCTCCGGCGTACACTCTTCAATTTCAACCACCACCTCTTCGCTCTTTTCTCCCTCCATTTCTTCCTCTCCTGGCCTTATCAACCTTTTTCCTCCCCAGTAAATCCCCGCCAGAACCACAATCACTACCACCGCTACCACCAGCGCGGTTAATCCCGCCTTCTTTACTGCTCCGTTTCTTCCGTCTGTCCCTTCTGGACTGCCCCGCGACTTCTTACCGCCAATCACGGGCCGGCTTTCTTGCGGGCTCTCTTTAGAAAAAGCCTCTTTATTTTTTTTAGTTTCTTTATTCATAACCATACATCTTCTTAATAATCACACTCCCATAATATCACACTATATTGAACATCAGCCAATTTATATTATTAACTATAGCCTGGCTGATTTTTTTATTACAACTCACGACTCACAATCCCAACAGCACACCAGGTTGTCCGAACAAGACCCCTCTGCTCCCTGCCCCGGCTGGCATATCTGACAACATTCAGCCTCGCAACTTATCGGCGATTCGCTTGCTGATGGCGAGGGCTGCGCGCACAGCCAGCAACAGGACATCTCTTCACCACATGTTCCGGGAGCTGTCGAATTATCTTCGCATCCGTAGGCACAGCAAACCCCTTCGCATACAGGAGACGAACTGGGGCTGGCCGAAGGTGTCGGTTCCTCGCTGGGCGTCGGTTCCGGACAAGGCGTCGGTTCTGCCGAAGGCGTCGGTTCTTCGCTGGGCGTCGGTTCTTCGCTCGGCGTGATTGTCTCCGAAGGCGAAGGCGTCGCGCATACCCAGCAGCAGGCCGCGTTATTATCGCACTTCCCGGGAGCTGTCGAATTATCTTCGCATCCGTAGGCACAGCAAACCCCTTCGCATA
>CAYMOF010000004.1:38611-60418 GCA_964392095.1 uncultured Candidatus Saccharibacteria bacterium
TCGCTGGGCGTCGGTTCTTCGCTCGGCGTGATTGTCTCCGAAGGCGAAGGCGTCGTCGATATCGTCGCAGTCGGTGACACACTCATTGTCGGGCTCGCTGTAGGCGACCCAGTTGGCGAAGACGTAGGCGAACTGGTTGGCGATCCGGTAGGAGACCCAGTTGGCGAACTGGTTGGCGAAGACGTCGGTGAAGATGTCGGCGAACTGGTCGGCGATCCCGTCGGAGAGGACGTCGGTGATCCTGTCGGCGACCCGGACGGACTCGGTAACGGAATGCCACATTCCCAACAACAAGGGTGAATTGGATTAGGACACATGCCCGGGGCCGCATCTCCAACCAAACAAGCCGAACAGCACACCCCTTGACACGGCTCCTGGCTAGGTGAAGGCAACGAGCTCGCTGTCGGCGATGGCCCTCCTGACGGACTCCCTGTTGGTGAACTGGTCGGTGACCCAGTTGGTGAAGGCATCGGCTCCTCGCTGGGCGTCGGTTCCGGACAAGGCGTCGGTTCTGCCGAAGGCGTCGGCTCTTCGCTGGGCGTGGGTTCTTCGCTTGGCGTTGCTGTCGGCGACGGTCCTCCTGATGGACTCCCTGTCGGCGAACTGGTCGGCGATCCGGTAGGAGACCCAGTTGGCGAACTGGTTGGCGAAGATGTCGGCGAACTGGTCGGTGATCCGGTAGGAGACCCGGTTGGCGAACTGGCTGGCGAGGATGTTGGTGAGATGGTCGGTGATCCCGTCGGAGAGCTAGTTGGTGAGGCAGTTGGTGAAGATGTTGGACTAATGCTCGGTGAAGGCGGAACAGAAGGAGGCGGTGACACGGACGGAGGCCAATCACACCTACACGCGGGCGGATTGAAGTGATCGCTTACTTCCGCCAGACACTCCGCCTGCGTCAGGTTTATATCATGATAACTAATTCTAGAACCGGGATTATCTTCGCAAACCCACACATACGGAGACGGACACACTCCCGGATCAGGCATGCTGGGCGAAGAGGCAATTCCTGCTACTTGTGAGTTTGATCCTTCTTCTCTATTCACCTCTGGTCTATCATACATTGACGTCCCCGTTTCCCTGCTAGGCCCTTCTGAAAATTCTTCAATATTTTTTACGCTTGATTCGATTCCTAGAATCCCCGGTGAAGGTAATGGCGAAGTCAACTGCGAAGGTGGTATCCATCTCGGATCCGGCGCTACCACGACCTGATCGTAAGTTCCGTACTCGTCGTCTCCGCCAAATTTACTCAATTCCACATACACCCTCACCACATATTCCCCTTCTCTAAGCGAACCGGCTTCAAAATCGCACGCCTGAAGCAGCCGGCCGTACGCTTCTCTGCCCGAAACAGTTCTGGGATCAACGGAATTCCCTCCACAAATAGGAAACTTAGGCAGGTTTATTTTTAGAGTCGCTTCATCTTCCCAGCAAGATAAACAGGTCGCTGAATCTATTCCGTCAGCGCAGGAATTATCTCCCTTAATAACCTTTGTGTCTCCGGGAGTAGTGCACTCAGGGTAATTTCCACAAGGGATCCAGTCATAGCCAACCGCCTCTACCGTCTCTCCACACATTCTTTTTCCGTCAAGCGATGCCTCCCCACAACAGAAACTGTCAGGATTAGTAGAGAAAGTGTAACAACTCTGTGGCTTCAGCATTCCTAAATAAGGAGTCCAATACGGCCGACTTTCGTCTTTATACTCCAGTCTTATCTTGCCCGCATTCTGAATTACTACCGTTGTGTCAAACGGCCCTTCACTGCTGGCGAATCCTGAAGACGGATCCGCTTCTATCGTCATTGTTCCCCCTTCGTCCACCGTTATCGACGTAATATTAAGGTCATTAGGATCATTGCCCGGCGTACAGTAACCTACATCACCAGAAGCATACTCATTTAACACCACTTGGGCATAATTACAACTACAGTCTCTAGACCACCATGCTCCAGGGGGTATTAAACTGTCCTCACCAGAATAACTATCTTCGAATATTTGCAGTTCTTGGTCAACTGCTTCGGGCGTCTGCTCTTGATTATAATGATCCTTTCGCTCATCCAGCTCTCTGTAAGAAGAAAGTGCTCCCCCGCTCTCGCAGGCCGTTATCTCCACGCTGTCGCGAACGGCCAAACTGCCCGGGTCCAGACTGTCATTGTCCACGCATTCGGCTATTTCTCTTTTGGCCATCTCTAGCGTCGGCAAAAAGTAATCCCTGTAAACAAACAGCTCTACTTCGTGAAAAGGCCTTTCTGCCATCCTTTGCCACTTCGAATTTTCACCCTCGTCCATAAACTTTTCTTGATAACTGTCTATTATGATTTTAAACATTCTCTCTTTTTCCTTTCTCCAAATAAACCTGCATCTTTCCATGTCCTCTATTCCATCCTGGACATCCCGCACACAAGCAAAAACATTGCCCAGCGCATAGTATCTAGGCAGATAAGGCTCTCGGGCGTTTCGCGGAACTTCTCCGTAAACGTTATACAACCTAGACAGATAATAATCACTTACCCCTCCTCCATAAATACTAACAAGGCGTTCCGCGCATTCATCAAGCGTAGATCCATAAGAGCATATAGAAGCATAACTTAACCTTGTCTCGTACCTGGAGGCTGTTCTGGTAATATTTTCATACAACTGATCCAGCATTTTTTGTTTTTCGTCATTCTGACAGACCGGCGTGTATGCCCAGGCGTCATCCGCTTCCAAAGCCACTGCACATTGTTCCGGATCAAAAGGAGGATCGCACAGCCTACATACTCCGTATTCGCATGAACATGTTTCCGGATCCAAATCATACGGCGCTACGCACGGCTTAGGCTCCGAGAAAGTCTCATTTCCGCAACTGCTTATCGTCCGCGGCGAATACGCTTGTCCGCACACTTCTTCCACGAAGCCGTGCATTCTCGACTTTACTCTTTCTCTAAAATCGTCATTTAGAATATGATTTACCGAGTTTATATGGTCTGTAAACTGAAAGGCTGTATCCACCAGCAGCTCTCGTGTCAGATCAACCTCGCCGCTAAGCATCTGTTCCATCATCTGTTCCAGATAAGCCCAGTTTTCCTCGTGGGGCGTTTTGTATGTCTCTAAAGCCAAAGCTACATACTCATCTTCGAATAAACGCGTATGGTTGTACATCATCTGCTTATAACGCTCCTGGCTTTCCAGCATCTGCCGGCGTTCGTACAAAGCTTGGTTAAACTGTTCGTTGCGTCTGTTTAAGGCGTCAAAAATTTCACTCTCGCCGACGGCGGCGTAATCAGACAAAGTTACGCAGTCTCCCGGAATAATATATCCCGTCTGGTCACCTTTTTTGTCATACCACTTGCCAGACCGGCCAAGCCTTACAAGACGAGAAAGTATTGAAATCTCCGAATCCTTCAGCGCACTATCAGTGGACTTAGTTTCTCCCACGACAATAGGAACCTCTGATAAAGAGCTTAACGGCACGCACATGCCGGGATTACAGCACGGAACCGAATCCGTCACCGAGTTAAATACACAATCAAAGCCTTTCTCTTCTCCCGGCAGGCATCCGTACGCACAGCACTGGCCGCCTTCAAGCCCGCATACTCCTACGTCACTTACCTTGCATCCTGATTCACAATATTTGTGCTCATACCTACTACCCCCAAAAATCTCACCACAAATCCTGGTTCCGTCTGGATTCGGATTTCTGTTTTCGTCAGGATCCAGACAACCTTCCTTACAGCAATGACCCCCCTGAATTTCCTCCGGCGGCGGCGCGCACATTCCTGCTCTACAGGATTCAGAATGTATATCTTGGACGCACTCTTTTAACAATGTTGATTTATAAAGTTCAAATTCTCCGCCGAGCAAGCATCCGTACGCACAGCACTCCCCCGTTTTCGTCCCGATGTAAGGACTGCTGTCTCCTAACGAACCGCCTATGTCGCGCAGACTTATATACTCATAAGGCAGAAAAGAAAAATACGCGTTCGGCATCCTTATTTCTTTATATTTCAGATTACTTTCCTGCCAACTGCTGTACTCTTCCAAAATATTAGCCCCGACTTCAGTGGAGCTGCCTGCCCAGTAACCCGGCAACGCTGAATCACGATAAACAGTGTACCCTCGCACTTCTCCTCTCGGTTGCCCGGTACCTGAATCAACATTTGCCATAATATCGCAACTCGGCACCACCAGGTCGCTAGTCACTGCATAGACTTTTTTTGTTCCGTTCCCATAGTAAACCATTATGGAAACAGTCTGGGTTTCTTTTTCATCTTCTTCTGTTTTTAATAGAAACCGAAAAGTGTTAAGCCCTCTCGGCGGCATATCTTCCAACTCCCAGACAATTAAACGCTTTGCTTTATCTTCGTCAGCCTCCGGAAAATTTTCCTCCATGATTGGAGACACGCCTTCTGGATACTTGACCTGTACCGACACAAGATCAGCCGCCTGATCCCCCTTGTTCTCTACTATTGCTCTAAACCCCACATTTTCACCGCCCCGAACACATTCTTTTCCGCTTTGCAAAAAAGCCGTCAACCTGGGCCTTGCCGGCTCCTGCTTTTTACCTTTTTCCAGCCTTTTTCTTTCTTCCAGAAAATCAGACAAAAAAGCGGGGTCGCTGGCTATATCTACCGATCTTATTCGGTTAGCCGTGAGTTCCAGATAATTTACTTTTTGCGGGAGATTAGCTGGCAACGCCCTTACATTAGATTTCGAATCCTTTTCTCCGGACAATGAAGATTCCTGTTTCTGCTTTGTAAAAACTTCTTTCAGCTCTTCAAACCTGGTCGATAAAAAAGATTGCTCTGCTCCCGAAAACGGCGCTACCCAAGTAACACCAAAAATGCCGACCAGCCCTAAAACTTCCGACAACATACTCTCTATTATCAGCCACTTTGGCCCATTTTAAAAATTAGTTGTCCCTTCAGAACAATTCTTTATTTCTATTTTCTGTTAATCAAATTTTTATTTTCCTCAAAGAAGTCTTCTAAGGGCCATATTCTTATTTTATTTTTGGCTTTTGACTTTTAAGTTTTGATTTATTGCGAACTCATCTGCCCCCGCAAATCCTTTAATTTTTCCAGCTCCCGAAAAATAATCGGATAATACTGTCTGTCCAGCGCCGACAACTGCTTGGCTCCTCTTAACGACCTGGCTGGATCTTCATTCCACATAGCTACCTCGTTAAAAGTAGTAATCAACGCGTCCGTATAAGCCAAAAGCAATTTATGTACGGCCACCGCCGCTTTCGGCACCGGCGTGGACATCAAATCTTCCCTGTATAATCCTACCAACTGCGCCATGCTCTGAATGCCGGAAACATCATTACGTTCATGCAAATCCGCCATAGCCTGCGCGTACAGCTGGTTGTTGGCTAAAGCGTTTCTGTTATCAGCCACCCTTAAATACGCGGCCATGCTGGTGGAGCTATTTTCTTGGCTGGAAGGCAGATCTTCGTCTTCCGGTTTCGGCAAATAAGTTGTCACCCCCAGCTCTCCCACAAACACGCTTAGCGTTTCCGGCGTCTGTTCTCCTTCGCTGTATTTCTTTTCATATTTTTCCGTCAGATTTTCTTCCTCTTTATAAAGCTCGTCTCTATCGACAAAAAGCTTGTCATACTTGTCGGGAGACGATGCCTGAACCCTGTCTTGGTATTTTTGTTCAATTTGTTCCGCCTGATAATCAGCTGTTTCGGTCATTGTCTCATCAGGCAGCTTGTCATTGGGAGCCGGTATTGTTGGGTCGTGTCCGGCCGCCACTTCTTCCCCGTCCAGATATCCATCGCCGTCGGTGTCTCGGTTATTAGGATCGGTTTTCCATATCGCTTCATCATTGTTGCTTAACCCGTCCCCATCATCGTCCTCTTGCGGATCTGGATAAGCTTCTCCGGATCCTCTTTCTTCCGCCGGCCTTAATTTGCTGATTAAAGAATCTTCTTTTTTGTCTTCCGTTTCTTGCGGCTCTTCTTCAATATCACCTCCCCTAAACCACCACAACGCTCCGCCGACCATTAACGCTACTACCATTACTCCGACTAAAATGCTGGCAAAAAATTTCTTATCCATAACAAATATAATAACCCCTGCTATTATACCACGAACACTGTTTTCTTTATTTTTTAATTCCTGTTTTTAAGCGACTTAACAACCTTCACCCATTTTTCCGGTTCTATTTCCTGAGGGCGCTGATTAAAGGCTATGCCTGCCTCGGCCATCGCTCCAATTACCTCCTCGGCCCTTCCTTTGTATATTCTGCGGGCCGCTCCCCCCAACTGCTTGCGCTTAAATCCAAAAAATTTCTTGGCAATTTTTATCGCCTCTTCTCTTTCTTCCAGCGACCAGACCTTGTTTTTATCATGAGGCGTCATTAACACCACTTGTGAATCCACTTTTGGCTTTGGCCAAAAACAGTCTTTGGGAACATTTAATACCAGTTCCGCTTTCCCCCACAACTGCGCGGCCACACTGATTAAATTTAGTTCGGAAACTTTGGCTGTTAATTTTTTTCCTACTTCTTTTTGCGTCATTAAAACTGCCGCCTCTGGTACCGGCTCAAGCTGGGTTATTTTCCTAATTATTAAACCCGATAAATTATAAGGAATATTGCCCGCCACAACATAAGGCTCATTCCACGTCCACTTTTCTTTTCTCATGTCCGCCGCCACGACTTCTAAATCAACGGACTTATTTTTCGGCACGGATTTTTTCAACACTTCAATCATTTTATTATCCTTTTCTACCGCCTTTACTTTCCAGCCCGACAACACCAACGCTTGCGTCAAAGAACCGGGCCCCGCTCCCAATTCTGTTAAAACTCTGGGATAGTCCTTTAGCGCTTCTATTATAGCCTCTACCACCTCCTGGCAAATCAAAAAATTCTGCCCCTGGGAGCGCTCGGGACTGATTCCCGCCCTTTTTAATACCGTCCGCAAATATCTCTTATCTGTTAAATTTTTATAATTTAGACTCACTTTTTCACAGGGCTTAATTCTTGATTATAAATTCTTCGTTCTTTAAACATTGACTTTTCCACACTTATTTTTTGTCGAACATTTTTGACAAAACCGCCACACACCGCACCCACCAAGCCAATAGAAGAACCTGATAATATTAAAAATTAAATTACATAAAAAGTCAAGATTGACTGTATTATTATTACCTCTACAATTCCTTCCTGTCATAGGTAATTCATGGCTCAAACATAAAAACCACAACACCAAACTTCGTTACTTTATCGGAACGCAGATTACTGAAATAATTAGCCAGAGGGAGGCTGCGATCTGTACAAGGAAGGATAGTTAGGTATAAATACCAACCAACAACCCGGATCAATTCATGCAATTGATCCTGAGCCAAAAGAACAGGAAAACACAGGTCCGGCAGGCTCTGAAAGTGACGTGATTCCGCTTTTTAAAAAGTATATTACCCACTTTACCTTTATTTCCTTGATGGCGGGAGTGGCTTGGCAAGGAAAGATCGCTACGGTTACCGACCGTAGCTCTTTGCTATATAACATCATTGCCGGCGAAGAAGTTACCGAGGGTCCTCTTGATCCCTCCGCTTACGCCAGTACCGACGCGCCTGGCATAGGCGGGGCTCGCCTGGCCGCTCTTGATGCCAATCTCGCCGTTGACATGATTACTTTTAACGACCCCGAGGTTAATTTTGCCAGCGCCCTAAGCGGCAACGCTGTTGTTGCCCCTTTAAACCCACTTGTACCTGAACCCGGCACTCAAGAGGAAAATCAAAAGCCTGACAATAAACCAACCATTTATACTGTATCCGAAGGCGACACCATAGCTTCCATAGCCGCTCGGTTTAATATCAGCGCCAACACCATATTGTGGGCCAACGGCCTTTCCAGCAACGATATTATTAAAATCGGCGATCACCTTACCATACTACCTACTACCGGAGTGTTGCACACGATCAAAAGCGGAGACACCGTGTCCGGAATTTCTAATAAATACGACGCCGACGCCGCCGAAATAATTTTTTATAACAACCTGGGAGACAACGCTCGCCTATCCATAGGCCAGAAAATTATCATTCCCGATGGCGCCTTATCATCAAGCCCCGCTTCTCCTTCGATCACGTCTTCTTCGACCCGAATTGCTAACGAGCCCACTCCTCCTCCCACCACCGTCAAAAGCACCGGCCTCATTTGGCCTACTACTACTCGTCACATTTCCCAATACTTCCGCTGGGGTCATACTGGTGTAGATATTGATAATCGCTCTCGGCCCCCTGTCTATGCGGTCACCTCCGGCACCGTGGAATTTGCCGGAAGACTGGGAGGCTATGGGAACCTGATTATTCTAAATCATGGCAACGGGCTAAGCACTTATTACGCCCACCTTGATAATTTTTATGTCAGCCGGGGACAGTCAGTCACGCAAGGAGCCGCCATTGGTAAAATGGGATCAACCGGTCGATCCACCGGCCCCCATCTCCATTTTGAAATACGCAAACACAGCCGCCCTATCAATCCGTTATCAATGTATTAAGCGATACTAATGATGCTAATCGACATGCGAATGATGCGAATATTCAGAATTTAATACTCGCTTAGGTTTTAAACAAGAACTCCTAAAATTTACAATCAAACCAAGCTTCATATTCGCCGCCCTTAGATAACGACGCATTTGATAATAGTCATCCTTGGTAACAAACCTTTTCGCTTTTAGGTCAACTATAATAAGTCTCTCTATTACAAAATCTGCCCTATTTCCTCTCGGTCCTACATTTTCAACACTAAACAAGTCTACTTCTCGACCATATCTAACACTTTCATCTTTCAGGATCACCTCAAGCCAGTCTGTATACTGCTTTTCCCGACAAAAGCGACCCAGTTTATTATGAACTTTGAAAAATATACCAGTTAATTTATAAGAAAGCTCTGGATATACTAGTTGTCTTTCCCTGGTTAGCATCAATTCCCACATTAGTGGTATTCGCATGTAATTCGCATCATTGGCATCGCTTCCCTATTCTTCCCCCTTAGACTTGCTCTTTTTGCTCCACCAATGCTTCTTTTTATATCCGGCCGGCCACAAAGCTACCGCCAGCGCCGCTCCCAATAACCCCACGTCTCTTATTAAAACAGTGTCAAAACCATTAAAAATCATTGTTGCCAATATATGTATCGTGATCAAAAAACCAGCCGCCTTTGACCAGGCCCTGATTATTAAAAGTAGCCCCAAGACAAGATCGGCTAAACCAACAAACTGCAGCATTGCGTCCCGGGGAATACCGTAAGGAATATTAACAGGCAAATATCCTATCCACGCGCTCGGGCTTCTGAATATGTTTATGCCTATCAACATAAAAGTTAACCCCAGCCCGAAACGCAAAAACAAATAAGACCATCCATACCGCCCATATCTTAATCTCATGAAGTGATTATAACACGTCCCATATTTGGATTGAGAAAACAACCTGATTACTCAACCTTTAACGAAGCTTAGCGCGTTGCAGTTTGGGGTTGGTTCACCCCCAAAAAAATTGACAAATATTAATTATCAGTCAATAATAAAATCTTGCACATTACCAAACTGGACCTTTCTTTTAGGAGACTAAAATGCTTCATAATAGACCCATTCTGGTCGCCCTTGTCCGCCACGGACACACCCTTTACACTGGTAAGCCTCCCGACATCACCCCTCAAGGCGCATTGGAGCTTGCCCAAACCGCCCCCAAAGTTGTGGAGTTCGCAGAAGGCCTTCCCCCGTTATTTTTATCCTCGCCCCAACCGCGCGCCATCGGCTCATGCCAAACTCTTGCCCAAGCCATGAGCTCACCTATTGAACAGCCCACTCTCATTTCCGCTTTAGACCAAGTTAAGCTTCGAGACAGGAAAACAGCTCGGGCGATCATTAACATTCGCTCCTCACCCGTAAATTACCACACTATAAGCAGGGCCTACTGGAACGAGTCCATTTTTGATAACCCCCAAATCTTTGAGTCCAAAAAATTAATCAAGGCTCGCCTTTTCCGGCTTCTTTCGCAACTAGCTGAGCGCGGCGACAAAAGCTTTTGCTACGTGGCTGTTTCCCATTTTGAAGTTCTGGCCCACCTCGTTCATGTCGCTTTCGGCTGGGACTTTAAAAACTTGAATCAAATCCCAATCAAATTCGCCGAACCGATATTCCTGGCTCTTCACCAAACGAGCAAAGAAGCCATGGCAAGCGTTGTTTTTAGAAACAACGCCCAACAAATAAATCTCACTTGTGAATAAGCACAGTTCTTTCAATCTTCTCAACCCAGCCTCTGCTTCCCAGAGGCTTTCTTCTTGCCCCAATACTGCTGCCCTTAATTAGATGAAACTCATTGACGCATTCTCAAACAACAACCCTCCCGGCTTTAATCAGCCTCGCTCCCTCTTATAAATTATTTAGTTAGCTCGTCTATCTCTTCTTTTGCTTCCTTCATTTCTTCCACCTGCTCCTTGTCTATCTTCAAAAGCATTTCCTCAAACTCACCCACATGCGTTTTTTCCTCTCGAGCGATATCCAGTAAAACCTTTTTAATATTTTCGTCTTTAGCCAGTGCCGCCATCTGTTCATAAAAGTTAATCGCGTCCAGCTCGGCTATTATTCCGGCCCGCAATATCTCTTTATCAATATTTTCATCGCTTACTTTTTCTAAATTAACAGGTAATTGTGATAACATATTTTTCTTTAATTAAAATTAAATTCTAACACCTAAGTCTGCCCCCGCCCCTCATTTTTAGCAAGGGCAAATTATTTTTTAAAGGCAAATAATAAGAAGGACAAGGGGCCAAGCACAATTATTCCCTTCAAGTGCCTCTCAAAAACAGCGTCTTGTCATCAGCTTTCCTTATTGTCATAAGCCCGAGCTCCAATCAGTCCGAGCTCATGCCCGCTAGAATTCAATCAAAAAAATAGCCAATATCGCCAAACCCACCCCAGCTATTTGCTTAGGCGTAAGTGTTTCATTGAAAATTATCAGCCTTGCCACCAAAGCTATGAGTAAATTACTCACAGTAAACACAACTATTACCCCAGACAAAGGTTCATACCACAAAGAATACGCCCAAAAAACACTGCCAATAAAATATATTCCTAGCCCCAAAACCATTAAGATGGTCCTATTCGATTCTGACCAATAGTCTCCTATAACCCCAAGAAGAGCACCAACAGCGATAAGGAAGAAGGGAGAGGGTCGCTCATTCGGACGAACCTCGCTCAAATTAGCTAGCTAATTTGAGCGGGTAACGGGAATCGAACCCGTATCTTCAGGTTGGAAACCTAATATACTAGCCGTTGTACTATACCCGCGGTATTTCTTATTTACAGTATCTATCAGGAATCGTCAATTTAGACATTTATTTATTTGGATTTGAATTGTTATTTGGATTTTATCATTTGGATTTTACCACGATCCTCCTCCCCCGCCACCAAATCCACCGCCCACACCCCCACCAGAGAAACCACTCCCGCCATGAGCTGCCGAAGAGGGACTACTCGACAAGTTTTTTTGCGCCGCTGTAGAAAAATCACCGATATTAGAAACCAGCAACGCTGAATTAAAATGAGTACCAGCTGGGCCCTCATACCATCTGGGTGGTTCCTTATATATATCTTCAAACTGCTTAGCCCACTCTTTTTCGACCTTCAGCGCCATAGCAAAGGGCAATAGCTTATCAAATAACTCAGGATTTTTCTCTGGTGCATTATGAAATTTTAGTCGCTCTTTCTCCGCCACCGACAAATACATCTTTAATCCTAATATATATTCTTTCATTATCGCCCCTTTTCTTGTTTTAACCGGCATTACCATGCCGAACAGAGCCACCACTAAACCAGAAACAGCCATACTCACTGCCCCAATTACCCCCCCGAAAAAAAACGATAGTATTCCTCCTGCCCCCAGTAAAAAAATGCCTATTACTGCGTAAGCAGTTCTTACCCGAGCCGGGTTTTTAGGAAAGTAATTATTCTCTACCATCGATTTATAAACAATTGACCGAACCTTGGCCCAGTCTTTGTAAAACCTATTCTTAAGATCAGATATCTTCACCGTCTCTGTATTTTTCTCAAATAATTTACTAAACAACTCGCTCTCCGGCTTAGATAAATTACTATCAGCGCCTTTAAGCCTTACTAACTCATAATCAACTTTTTTGCCCAAAAATCTTTTCACTTCCAGGCGCCTTATTTTTAAATAACCGCCCACAGCCATGTATACTATATCAGCTGATATATCAACCCGGTCCGCTCTTTCATCAATAATTGTTCCCACTTGCGAAGGCGACAAACCCGCCGGCGGACTATACTGTGGCATAATTGTTCCTCGCCCTTTAGGATCGCGCCCGTGCGTCAGCCAAACATAAAATAAAACAACCACGGTCAAAATGGGCACAACCACCACCCAGTTATCTCTAGTAATTCTGCCCAATTTTTCTACCAATGTCGGCTCTCTTATTACCCCCTTTGGCAATCCAACCACTGTCGTCATTCCCTCACCGGCCGCCAGCTTGGCGTGCTCGAATTTGGCAAATACTCTTTGTAGCTCGTCTTCTTTCGTATAATTATTACCTTTAGGTCCACTGCAGAGCTCATTACTGCCCACTTTGCCGGCGAAGCAGCCGATTTTAACCTGGTCCAAGCTTACCCCTAAAGGCAAAGCAATAATAGCCGAAGCCTTGTTTATCGGCACTTCCCACTCATCTCCTGTCACGTTCCAATACAGCTCACCATAATCGTCAAAGAAATTAATTGCCCCGTTGACCGAATAGCTGATCATATAAACCCGTCTTCCCGTGACATGCTTATCAGGATCCCCTACACGAATTTTTAACCTGCTACCCTCTTTAATGCTTCGAAACTTGTAGGTATTGCCGGCTTCATCGGTGACAGCGACACCATCTATTTTTAACACGTAATTTCCTCCTCTAGCTTTGTATTTATAAGGAATTTCTCGATATATCCCGTGTCTTTTTGTGTTTCCGAAGTCGTAAACAATTTTCTCTTCAACATCAATACTGGCATCTTCGTTAACAGTAATTCCTGTCTCAAAGACATCAATCTTTTCGCTGGCCAGCACCGCAGTCGGCCAAGCAGAGATAATTGTCAGCAGAAAGAGTAAAGTTTTGCAAGTTGAAAAATTAAAGTTTTTTTGAAAATCGAACATTATAAATTGAAAATTATTAATCTTGCCATCCGCATACACCCTCTACACAGCTACATTTGAACTTTCTAGGATTAGGAAAGTTCTCGCCTATCTCACACGTTGTGATAACTTCTCCTTTGCCACTGCAAACCTCCTCCGAACATCCGGTGACCATACAATCGCCGTCTTTTTTACAACCGCCTTGACTAAACCTTGAATTACCAGATGAAAATTCGTCAGACAAATTTTCCCCGGTCGTATTTTCATTATTTCTAATTTCTTCCCAGGACATCCCCGCTCTCTCCAACAGCCTTGGCAATTCTTTCCACCCGCCTTCTGCCTCTACTAGAAAAAACAGGGAAGCCGCTAAGGTCATCAGCAATATAAGTGGCAGTATATTCATAGCTAGTTTATAAAGCTTGTAAAGATTTGTAAGGTCTTGAATGGTCGGGGTGCCGAGACTCGAACTCGAGCTAAATCCTCCCAAAGGACTCGTGCTGCCACTACACTACACCCCGTTAACTGCTCTTCCAGCAGAAGCCTTAGTAATCTTTACAAACCCAAACAAACCCTTGCCGGGTTACGAGTTACGGATTGCGGCTTACCAAACTACTTAACACTTTCTTTAAATGTCTTTCCTACTCTAAACTTAGCCACCCTTACTGTTGGTATCTCTATAGACCCAAGCGTCCGGGGATCGACACCTTTTCTGCCTTTTCTGTCGCGAGCCTCAAAGCTCCCAAAGCCTGTTAAATTAACCTTTTCCCCCATGGATACTTTTTCGATAATAAGCTCCAAAAAAGCGTTCACTACCTCCTCAACATCTTTGCGGGGCAATCTGGTTATATTCGTTGCTTGATCCACTAAAACGTCTTTATTAATCATTTAATGTCTCACCTCCCACAAATAAACACCAATTTTTAACAAACCTTAATAGCTTAACGAAGCTATTAATATTAATCTTTCAGTATTTTCCTGATATGCGCAATGTTTATTGCCTCTCCTGTTTTATTATCCACATCGACCAAAAGGGCGTTTATTTCTAATTGACCCTCTTCAACCGGCTCGAACCTGGTTTTTACTTGGGTCAAGAACGTTTTAAATGAGCCCTCCTTTTTTACTCCCAAAACAGACTCATAACCCCCGTTCATTCCCACATCTGTTATATAAGCCGTCCCTTTAGGTAATATTTGGGCATCAGCCGTTGGCACGTGCTGATGTGTTCCCCACACAGCCGTTACTCTGCCGTCCGCATACCACCCCATCGCTCTTTTTTCGCTAGTTGCGTCAGCATGAAAATCAACCATTATCATATTTGACTTATTGATATCATCCTGTTTAAGAAGACGGTCCAAAACATAAAAAGGATTATCCGGATGGTTCTTAAAGAAAACCTGTCCCTGTAAATTAATTATCGCTATTTGGTAAACCCCTTTCCGGTAAATAAAATAACCCTTCCCCGGGGCGCTTTTAGGGTAATTTGCCGGCCTAATAATATTAGTGTCCTTGCTTTCCAGTAAATCAATCCCAAGCTTATTATCCCAAGCATGGTCGCCTGTTGTAAAAACATCTGCCGCCCATTCTTTTGCTTCTTTCATAGTCTCCGGAGTAACCCCTCCTCCATGAGCCATGTTCTCTATATTCACTATTACACTGTCTGGACTGTACTCCTTTCTTAGTTCGTTCAACACTTTAGTTACAGCCCTCCTGCCGATTTTTCCCACCACATCTCCAAAAATTAAAAAACGCATATCTTCCTTTATTATATAGAAAATAGAAATTAAGAAAACGGCGACACCAAAACAACAAATATACCCATGCTCTCCATTTTCTAATTTCTTAATTTAATAATTCTCCACTTGCCCTTCTTTTTTATTATCGACCCCTGCAATTCAAATCCGGCCGCCAGCTTATGTCCCCCTCCGCCTAACTTTTCCGCCAAAGCGCTTACATCAATCCCTTTGTGAGGCTCTGAACGCAAGCTCCCTTTAATTTTTCCTGGCTCATACTCACAAAGCAACATAGCAAATTTCGCTTCCGGCAAAGTATTCAGCTGATTAACAACCCCTGATAAATCTTCCAGTTCCGCCCCGCATTCTTCCAGGTCTTGTGGAGTAATAACCGAAACCGCCGCTCCTGACTGCTCGTTTACCATAATTCTTGATAAAGCCCTTCCCCAGATCCTAAGCCCGGCCAAATCCTTCTTTTGGTAAGTCTCATGAGCTATGTGAGACAACCTTGCTCCCTTTCCCATCAGTTTAGCCGCTACCTTTAATGCTCCCGGAGTGGTGGAGTCATGCATAAAAGAACCCGTGTCAGTAAAAATACCTGTCAACAGTCCGGTCGCCATATCCTGAGTTACAGGCGTTCTCGTTTGTTCAAAAAACCCCATAAGAATATGAGCTGTTGCCGCCGCCTTTGGGACTATTAAGTTTATATCGGCCTCTCCGGGGTTTCCTAAATGATGATCAATGCAAATGGTGCATTTATGTCCTTTTATCTCTTCGAACAAGTGAGTTCGCCATATTCTTGTTGAGTCCAATAAAACCACCACATCAAAGTCGGAAGGTCTGGGTTTTTGAGTAGTAATTTTCTCAAAACCCGGAATAAAAGACAACGACTCCGGCGGTGGATCAGGAGCATAAATCACAACCTTTTTCCCCTGCATCACTAACGCGTTGTATAAAGCCAGGGCTGAACCGACAGCATCCCCGTCCGGGTGTTCATGTACACCGATAACAACACTGTTTGCCCATTTTAAAGACTGGTGGATGCGGTCTATTGTTTCTTTATAATCGGCCAAAAGACCAGAAACTTCTCTGCGCTTTTTTTCACCCAGGTTAATCAGCTTTTCAACTTGCAAGTCCTGCATAATTATCATTTTTTAACTGTACCCTCGGTAAAGGATTTGTATTTAACTGACGGTTTAACAGGCCTTGCAATTCATATAACTGCTTTTGCAAAAGGCCTAACACCTTGCCTGTTTTTTCTTTAGGCCAAACAGACAGCCATATCTTGGTTGACCTTAAATTGTGAGTGGTATCCACTTTAGTCACCGTCACCATCACGTCCTCTGGTAAATCGGCTTCCTTCTGTAAAATCTCCCCGAAGATCCGCATTATATTCTTATTTACCTTTTCAATCCTTCTTGACATATTATTATTCCCAAATGTCCTCAGTTCTTGCGTTTTCATTGATTATCTAATTCCCCAGGCTCCTATTTCATTCCCTTTTTTATCTCTTCCTCCTTATACACTTCCAGTAAATCGCCCCCCTTTATTTTCCCCTTTCCTTCTATTGTTATACCGACTTGATCCCCCTGCTGGGCTGCTTCTATTATCTGCTTTTCTCTTTGTATTTCCTGTACCACTCCCCTTCCCACGGGAACTTTTTGACCCCCCTGTCCTCGCAAAAATGTAACCCTTGACCCCTTTTCAACTTTTCCTTCAGCCACTTCCACCCCCACAATCTTTCTTTTTTTAATAGAAAAGAACACTTTTAAAACCTTAAGCCTGCCCTGATCCGTCCTTACTATATCTACCGGAAGTCTTTTTTCTATTTCCGAGCGCACGTCTTCTGCCAAACGATAAATAACATCAAAAGATTTTATCTGCACTTGCTCTTTTTCTGCTAGCTTTTTAGACATGCCGCCAACATTCACATTAAAAGCGTAAATAATAGCTCCGGCAGCTTGAGCTGTTAAAACATCAGAATCTGATACACTTCCAGCCTCTATCCTAATCATGGACAGGCGCACTTCTTCCGGCACCATGGCCCCTATGGTCTGTTCAATTGCCTCCACCGAGCCTCTTGAATCCCCCTTAATAACCAAGGCCAATGTTTTTCTTTCGTCATCAGGGTCAGAGCTCGCCAGCTTTTTTATGGGCGCCTTACTGTCCCGCGCTTTCAGCGCCGCTTCTCCTTTATTCTCTACTACCTGCAAAACATCGCCTGTTTCTGGAACATCATTTAAACCAATAATGGTTACCGGCATAGAGGGTGTGGCCTTAGTTATTCTTTTATTACTAAAATCTAATAACTGACGCACCCGTCCCGTAACATCACCAATCACTACATCATCTCCGACCCGCATCGTTCCTGTGTGTATCAATACCGTCGCTAAAGAACCTAAGTTATTATCCAGCCTGCTTTCCACCACGCTTCCTAAAGCCAGCCTGTCATAAATTGCTTTAGGAGGATCAATATCCGCCGCTAACAACACCATTTCCATCAGGCCATCTACTCCTTTTCCTTTTAAGGCCGAGATAGGAACCACAACGGTTTTCCCTCCCCATTCTTCAGGATTTAAATCAATTTCAGCTAATCCCGCCTTAGTCTTGTCAATATTTGCCGTTGGTTTATCGACTTTATTTATCGCCACAATAATAGGCACCCCCGCTTCCTTAGCATACTTTACCGCTTCTTTGGTTTGCGGCATAACCCCGTCATCAGCGGCCACTACTAAAATAGCAATGTCGGCCAATGAAACTCCTCTTTTTCTCATAAATTCAAATGTTTCGTGACCCGGGGTATCAACGAATGTGATTGTTCTCCCTTTGCAATCGGCCTGATAACTGCTCACTGCCTGGGTTATTCCCCCGGCCTCTCTTTTGGCCACGCTAGATTTCCTAATGTGATCAAGCAGAGTAGTTTTTCCGTGATCAACATGTCCCATTATTGTCACCACTGGGGGGCGCTCTTTTTGTTCCGAATCTTTCTCCTTCTTCAATATTTCTTCCAGTCGTTCCGGAGTCAGCCTGTCTTTTTCCAGCTCCTCCACGCTCTCTTTGGTTGAATAGCCTAGATCAGCCGCGATAATTGCCGCCGTGTCATAATCAATATCATCATTGAGGTTTGCCACTACCCCGCTTTTAAGAAGAGTTCCTAGCACTTCTCCTACAGGCAAACTAAGTCGAGAAGCTAATTCACTTACTTTAATTATCGGTGGAATATCCACCACTTCCTTCTTTAAAGCCTCCCTTCGTCTATGCTCTTTTATAATCCTGCGCACGGTGGCCGCCTCCTGTTGGTCCAGATTTTTTTGGCCCTCAACCAGCCTGATCTTTCCTTTTTGCAAAGCGTCACGAAACTCGCCTTCGAAAATTTTTAATTCATCCAAAAGGTCGGTAATCTTAATGTTTTGTCTTGTTCTAGCTTTTATCTTCATAAGAGAACCAGGATAACTTAAATCCATTAATTTGTCCATAGAGTAACACACTCCAGCTGTAATAAGCCATTTTCAAGCTCCACCCTCCTCAGTTGTTACGACCCCACCTTGTTATATGGCTGTTCTCACCTTTTTCATTGTTTCGGCCCAAAAAGCCAATGCATCAAGCATTTTTCGGGCTTTCTCGCCCATTTCCTCCGAAAACTGGTACCAGCCGTCTTCATCCAACCCGCCCCAATAATTCGGAATAATAATTTGTTCCCTCAAATCATACATCTTCATTTCCGCCGCTACTACTCTTAAGTGTTCTACGGCTCTTGCTCCTCCTGTAGATCCGCCATAGCTAATAAATACGACAGGCTTGTAATTCCATTCTTTCTTGTAATTCCATTCTTTGTATAAGAAATCTATGGCGTTCTTTAGCACCGGCGAATAAGAATGGTTATACTCCGGAGTCACCATAATAAAACCGTCCGCGTAACCAATAATCTTAGACCACTTCTTGGTATGGCTCTTCATATACTCGCCCTTACTAGGCGAAGACTTCTCATCAAGAAAGGGCAAATCTATTTCCTGTAAATCAGCCAATTCAGTTTTTAATCCCTCTTTCTCTTTAGCTAATTTATAAATCCATTCTGACGGCTGAATGTTAAAACGACCCGGTCGTACGGAACCAGTTATAACAAGTATTTTCACCATATTTCCACTATTAAGATAATCACTCAACCACGCCAGATTTTTAACCCGTTTTTAATTTGCCTTGGTTTGCGCTTGCCCGCAAACCCTCAGATTATAATTCAGACTCTTTAGAAATTACAGGAAGATTCAGGAAAACTCTCTCAATAAATTCCACCCCTTTGACAACACAAATCTAAACCAATATCCAGCCGCGAGAGAGGTAACAATGGCAATCAGAACTAGGGTAACAAAAAACGTTTCATTGATGAGCCCAAGATCAAAAGCAACGGTGGCAAGTACTATACCTGGCCCCGCCCCTCGTATTCATTGCAACTCCGAAATTAAAGCTAGACAACCAATCCTGGCTTACTAATCGAGCGGCAACGACTGTGCTTATTGTTTCAAAAACCATAGAAAACAAAAGAAAGCCCAAAAAGAACCAGAGATCAAAGTGGTGAATGAGGTCAAGTTTTAATCCAACAACCGCAAAATAAATGGGAACAAAAAACCCCAAGCCGATTTCCTTGATATGGATTTTTACGTTCGCCACTTTTTCATTTGAGATTAGCCCAACCACGATGCCTGCCAAAAAAGCGCCGAAAATAATATTTACGCCCAAAATACTTGCGAGCGCGGCGAACAGAAAGCAGACAAATAACACATAGCCAGTAGGGGAAGCTTTTATAAGGAGATTAAAGCGAGATTTGCTCACAAGCTCAAAGAATTTTGGCATTACCAGCAGAGCAGTGGCAAAAAAGGCAATGGTAATTAACACTTTGGATACAATATTTGAAACGGACAAGACTGCTCCGCCGGCCAGCCCCGTTGCGACAGCAAGCGCCGCCCATAAAATAACATCCTGTATCGTTGCTGTGGTCAAAACAATCTTTGCAAAGCGAGTGTTGATGATACCGATATCTATAAATATTTTTGAAATAACAGGAATTGATGTCACAGCCACGGCAATCGCGATAATAATAGTTAACGAAAGCATATTTCCGTTTGATCCAATATATGGCGAAAAGTCGTAAAAGCTTGGAGCAAACCACCCAATAATAAAAGGAACCGCTGTTGCTCCAACAAGAAGAGCCCCTGCAATTTTCCTGTCTTCTTTGGTTATAGATTTTTGTATTTCAAAACCAGACAAAAACATCAAAATCACCAAGCCAAACCAATAGATAATCGCAAGCAACTGTCCTTCTGACGAGAATGCTTGAAATATCCATTGATATATAGCTGGAAAGAAAAAACCTAAAACAGTTGGTCCGAGAACAAGTCCGCCAAGAATTTCTCCTATTACTTTTGGCATGTCAAAAATCCGCTGAAAAAAATATCCAATGCCGTGAGCTGAAGCAAGGAGCGTAACAACAGCGAAAAAAAATCTAGTGAGCTCAAAGTCAGTCAAAGTAATTCCGTTCATATAACCAATTATTTATCTAACATCGATTGTAAATTGGCGGAGACGGGAGGATTCGAACCTCCGGGACCCGTTAAGGCCCAATCGCTTTCGAGGCGACCCCATTCGTCCACTCTGGCACGTCTCCTCACATATTCGCAATATACACAATCTATTTTCTTTGCCAATAAAAAACAGCTCCTGAGGAGCTGTTTTTTATTCATTCAAAACAGAGTACGCGGCACTGACTTACTCTCGCCAGGGTATCACTCCCGACTACCATCAGCGCTGAAAGGCTTAACTTCTGTGTTCGGAATGGGAACAGGTGTTTCCCTCCCGCTAAAAGCACCGCGAATTCTGTTTTGAATAACTTTTAGCGATCTTATAACTTCCCACAAATAAATTATTTATGGGCACACATCACTAGCTAACATGCGTGACTCACCACCGCTCGTCACAAGAAATTAGAAATTTAGAAAATAACAGTTACTCTATTTTCTAATTCGTGGCGAACGCTAGTGAGTCACGCCGTGAAAATAATACAGCTCGACTAATTAGTACGGATCGGCTGAACACATTACTGTGCTTACACCTTCCGCCTATCAACCACAATCCTTGCGGATTATGATCCGCCCATAAAGGGCGACCTCGTCATCTTCGAGGAGTCTTAAAGAAACCTGGTCTTGGAGTGGGCTTCGCGCTTAGATGCTTTCAGCGCTTATCACCAGCCCGACTTAGCTACCCAGCGATGCTGAAGAACTCAACAACTGGTACACCAGAGGTCGGTCCCTTCCGGTCCTCTCGTACTAGGAAGGAATCTCCTCAAGTTTCCACGCCTGCGACAGATAGGGTCCAACCTGTCTCGCGACGGTCTGAACCCAGCTCGCGTACCCTTTTAATTGGCGAACAGCCAAACCCTTGGGACCTTCTCCAGCCCCAGGATAGGATGGGCCGACATCGAGGTGCCAAACAGATTCGTCGATGTGGACTCTTGGAATCTATTAGCCTGTTATCCCCGGGGTAACTTTTATCTGTTGATCTTCCCCAATTCTATGAATTAGGTCAGGTTCACTAAGCTCTGCTTTCGCAACTGCGTGGCATATCCGCCTTGCAGTAAAGCCGGCTTGTGCCTTTACACTATCACTTCGATTTCCATACGAAGTTAGCCGACCTTTGTAGACGCCTCCATTACGCTTTAGGAGGCCAGTACCCCACTGAAACTACCCAGCACTCACTGTTCCCCGCTAAAAGCGGGATTAGTCTTACCATCCTAAAAGATGGGTATTTCATTGGCGGCTCCTCTCGCACCGGAATGCGAGTATCAAAGCCTCCCCACTATACTATGCATTTAGAATAATAAGACAATAAGAACCTGTAGTAAAGCTCCCGGGGTCTTTCCGTCTTGCCGCGGGTAGTCGGCATCTTTACCGACATTGCAATTTCATCGGGCACCTGGTT
>CAYMOF010000005.1:0-631 GCA_964392095.1 uncultured Candidatus Saccharibacteria bacterium
GAAACAATAATTACACATTTGTTTTATATTGTTTCCGAACGCAGTACTTCCAAAGCCACAATTAAAGTACAATAATCACATGAAAACTATACTCGTTACCGGGGGCACAGGGTTTATCGGCAGCCATTTATGTGAACAGCTATCAGAGCAAAACATTCAAGTTATCTGCGTTGATAATTTTTTTACTGGCAACAAAAAAAACATCGATCATTTAATCGATAATAAAAATTTCCAACTTATAGAACACGACATCATTGACCCTTTATATATAGACGAAAAAATTGATCAAATCTACAACCTCGCTTGCCCCGCTTCGCCTATATATTACCAAAAAAACCCGATTCGCACCGTCAAAGCTAACACCAAAGGCATGATAAACATGCTCGGACTAGCCAAAAAGCACAAGGCTCGAATACTCCAAACATCCACTTCAGAAATCTATGGAGACCCAGAAATTCATCCTCAAAAAGAAGATTACAGAGGGTCTGTAAATTGTCTAGGTCCCCGTGCCTGCTACGACGAAGGCAAAAGAGTCTCCGAAACCTTATGTATGGACTACCATCGCGAACACGGCCTGGACATCCGCATAGTGCGCATCGTACTTCCCTGTTTTAACAGAGAGCGCCTGCCG
>CAYMOF010000005.1:641-60014 GCA_964392095.1 uncultured Candidatus Saccharibacteria bacterium
CACCCGCATCGTGCGCATCTTCAACACCTACGGCCCCCGAATGAATTCTCATGATGGACGAGTGGTCAGCAATTTTATTACTCAAGCATTGCAAAATAAACCCCTTACTCTATACGGAGACGGATCTCAAACCAGGTCTTTCTGCTACGTCAGTGACATGACTCAAGGATTACTCTTAATGATGAACCAGAATAAAGAAATCGGCCCCGTCAATATCGGCAACCCCGAAGAAATATCCATGAAAACTCTGGCTCAAAAAATTATTAAACTTACCCACTCCCAATCGGAAACCGAATATCACCAACTTCCAGCGGATGATCCGCAAAGAAGACAACCCAATATATCAAAAGCCCAAAAAACGCTCAACTGGCAACCAACCACCTCTCTACAAGAAGGATTAGTTAAAACTATTGAGTATTTTAAAAGCTTAAACTAGCTTTCGCAGCCATTTAATAAGCACAATCCCGACCCGGCCTAAGCAAGCTCAACAAACCGCTCTGCGCCAACACTGCCTGGGTTTCATTATCAATCATCACCAATCTGCCCTTAACATCATTGCTACCACCATAAACTGAGCTTTCGCAGGGCAAAACAATCTCTACCTTGCCCTTCATTAAATCTGCCCCTTTAACCTCCCCGATCTTCACGCTTCTCTCCGGCATCCTCATTAACAAAACAGACGAACCTTTTTTATTACCCGCTAGTCCAAAATCAACTTCCGCCGATTGAGGCACACCTGGCATAAGTGCTTCCGTGCCCACCTCTATGGAACCAATCTCATAAGTACGGCTTGCTCCTCTAATCGAAGAGCCCCCTATCCTAGTCGCCAACAAAACAACCGCCAAAACTAACAACAACATCACCACCGCAATCATAAAAACCTGCACTTTACTCATTCTGATTCTTCATTAATCTTTCTTAAAATACTATACCTCTTCCTCCTTTCCCGCAACCAAGGAGCATTGACATTCCAAGGAGACTCAAGCTGGTTAAAAAGTTTTTTAACCACTTTTGCCTGATAGGTTTCAGGAACAAAGGGCTGAGCCAAAACTCTGCCTTCCTTTCTCTCTACAACAAAAAAATCTCTTCTGTTCACCCAAGTCACTAAAACCATTAAAACCGGCAAAAGAATCAAAACAGCATAAACAGTCTGATTAACTCCCAGCAGAAAATCGTACAGACCGTGTAAAAACCAAGGTAGCAAAAATGCTACCATATATAACTGCCATCTATTATAAAGAGCAAACATCGCTTTCGCCAACAATGTCCCCATTATCCCTCCAAATCCTATATGAGCCAGTGTTGACACTATAAAGCGCAAGAAAAACACAAAAACCAAAGCGTCAAAATTTCCAGTCGCAAATAAATCCACAAAATACAAAGTATTTTCAATAGTGGCGAAACCCAGCCCCAGAGCTATGCCTAAAACCAAACCATCAAAAACCTGATCTATGGTTTTACTTCTTCTAGCCCAAACAAAAAGCAACCCGTATCTTAAGCCTTCTTCCACTAAAGCAACAATCAAAAAAGTCCCCAAAGCCGGCAAGACAATGTCCTTTATGCTCTGCAAAGGCAAGATAGCCCCCACAAAAAAATGAGCTGTGCTTGGCGACCAGCCATACCAAACATTACTAGCCCACTTCTCCAATTGAAAGGCGGGCCAAACTAGAAACATCCCACCGACAAAAGACAAAAATACTATTCCCACCGGCACCGGCCGATCGTGCCGACGCAAATACCACATCCAGATAAACAAACCTGCCGGCAAAAGACTTAACAAAAAAGCTATTATCCCAAATGAAACGCCCGACGGAAGTGTAATTTGACCATTCATATAAAACTAATATCAATTATAACTCAAACAAACTCCAAAACCATATCAAATTTTTTGCCAACGCCGACTGACAACGCCCGCACAAAAAATTCACTGCCGCTTCCCAAAATGTGCAAAAATATATTAATAAGAAATGTTTCAGTAATTCTTATTTTCCCTTTTAAATTTCCAATTTCTATTTTTTTAATTTCTAATTTTCCAAACACCATAACCTGGCGTGAACGCATAACCATAACCATTCGTGAGGATCTTCTCCGCGCCCTCGACAACACCATCGACTACGAAAACATTCGCAACCGATCCCACGCTTTGAAATCAATTCTCACCAAAAACTTTTCCTCACCCGTTCAGCAAGCTCTTATCTTAACCAGCGGCAAGAAAGTAAAAATAAGACCCTTTACTTACGAAATTCCCAAACCCCTTATTCCAGTAAACGATAAACCACTGATCGCTCATAGCCTCTCACTTTTAAGCAGACATGGAATTCATAAAATCTTCATAACAGTCAGTCATCTTGCCAATAAAGTACAACAAAAGCTAAAAGATGGCTCCCGCCCTGATCTTATTATGGAGCGGTCAAAATACGAGGCTCCCTCATAATGGAATTTTCAGAAAAACCAGCTATTAGCAACGAGGTCTCTCATCTGGTTTTTGCTGGCTGTGGAGTATTCAGTCCTTCCGTGTTCAATTACTTACCGCCCTCAAAGAAAACACTTTCCCTTGAGCAGGATGTTTTTCCTAAGCTTGTAGAAGAAGGATGTCTTTTTAGCTTTCCTTTTGAGGGCCAATGGTTTAACGTATCAACTCCCACAACCCATGAGCAAGTTATTAAAAACTGGCGTGATCAATAAATCTTACTCCCTAAAGAAAGAAGATTTATAAACCGCCGGCTTAAAAGGTCTCATTCTTTTCACTTTTACCCCTTCTTTACCTCTCTTCCACAATTCCTTTTTGACTTCTTTTTTAGTAACCGACTGATCATATCCCAAAGCCACCACATCAAAGTCAAGTTCCCTTAATAACCCATACTTATCAGGAGGAGGCCACTCATAACCAAACCTCACCTCATCAACAAGCTTCTGTTTTTTAACCACAGCCAACCTCTCATCCTCCGTTACAAGAGGCTCTCTCTTCTTATCTACCTTAATCCAACTGTCTCTTGCGACCACTACTATTAACCAATCCCCTTGTTCTTTAGCTTGACGAAAAAGATCCTCGTGTCCCTTATGAAAAGGGTCAAAGACCCCAAAAGTTAGCACCTTTGTCTTGCTCGAAGACATGAGAAAACCCCACAAAACATTCAACTAAAAACTTTTTATCACGAACACTTGAGACGCTTTCATAGAATTGTCTTTAACTATATGTTCTGACCTTTTTGCCCTAGCCGTGTTTATAGAATGCAAAACATCAACGTCAAGCACCGGCTTTTCCTCGGAAACCCCCAAAGGCAACTCTACTTCTGATCTAAAAGGTTGCCACATCTTGTTATACACATACCACATGGACAATAGTACAAAAAAGAAAATAACGGCCACCCTTGTCGACCGGTGGGCCAAGGCAACAACCGCTACCGCGCTAGCCTTATCAGCATACAGCTTGAAACGCTGCGTTAAACCCTTATTGGCCTCTTTCGCTGTCTCCATTGCCTTGTAAATAAAAATTGATATCCATCTCTAGTTTATAAGCATATCTTTGTCCAGAAGGATACATAAATGGACTAATTTTAAAAGACTTAACCGCAGTGATTTCTCGGGCGTTTTCAACCGCCTCTACATATCTCAATATCAACCCTGGATCGCTAATTAAGCTAACACTCAAAGTTAAAGGATATATTGACATTGTCATTTCTCTATCCTTCTTCTTTTTTTTATCATCTTCTATGCTTTCTCCCTCTCTTATATTCACAACCTCCACCACCACTCCCTCTTTTTGGGCAAGCTCTTCCAATCTTTCAATAACCTGTAAAATATCCCTTCTCATTGGCACCACTACCGTCAACTGATCTAAATAAGCCTGTTGCTTTTTATACTCATTCTGTACCTCCTTTCTTAAAGATCTTACTGTTTCAATTTGCTTAGCCTTCGATCTTTCCACCTGTAATTTCTCCGTCGCCGCTGACACCATTCGCCATAAAAATGGCTGGGCCGCAACCATAATCAACAAAGCAACCACCATCAATATCAACATCTTCAGCCTCTTAGCCAACCTAGGATTTGTCTTTTTTTCCATCGCTATTTAATTTAAACAACTCATCCTCATTAATTATTAATGTAAAACTATATCTAGGATTTTCCCTGGACAACAAATTGCTTCCCGGCGACTCAACCTCCATTACCCAAGGTAAGGACGAAAGCCTCTCCCTAAAAACAACTAAAGATGTACGAGTAGGAGCTACACCTTCAAATATAATTTTTGCCCCATCTTCCCGGCCTATGATCATCTCAATGGTAGCACCCGGAGGCACTATCTCTAACAAATTTTCCAGTGCCCTCGACCACAAAATCCGGTCCCCTTCAAGAGAATTAACCAATCTTAATCTTTCATTCTGTTGTTCAATCTCAGATTCCACATCCTTATAAAGCTTAACCTGATTAATCAGTTCTGTATCCGCTAGACTGGATGACGCCACAGTAAGAGCGCCCATAACAAGACTTGTTCCTAAAGCTACTGCCGTCATCAAACCCAAACCAAACAAAACACTACGCAAAAAACGGTTAGTAGCACTAATTAAAACCTCTCTTTTTAAGTCCTTCCTCCTTTCTTGAGGAAGCAGATTTAAATGGCGAGCCTTTTTCATAGCTAACTAAAATCCAGTTTATATATAATCATTAGGTCTTAAAGCCAAACCTATAGCAGTTGTAAAATGCATAGCGTCTTCTGTTGAAAGATCTACCCTTCTCCTCTGCTCTTCTCTATTTAAATTAGTCCACGGATTTCCAAGCTGCACCGGTATACCTGAAAAAATAGAACCAAAAATATCCACGATACCGCCTAAGCTAGCCCCTCCACCAGAAATAAGGATCATTTTAACCCGACTCTCGGCACTCAATTGAACTGTCATCTCTTGAACTATACGAGCCACTCTATTGCCTAAATCAATAACCGCGGCCCGCAAGACCGAAGATACGTCTTTGTTTTTTTGATCAGAAACCTCAAGACCGATCTTGGCCTTCTCTTCCACCGCTTCTGCCGGAGAGATCGACAGCTCATGAGCCAGCCTTTGAGTCAAATCATCTCCCCCCCACTGAATACTGGTCGTAAACCTAATTGCTCCTTTATCAAAAAAGACTATGTTTGTAAGTGTAGCCCCTAGATCAATAGCCAAAACCCCGCTTATTTCACTAGCTTCTCCCTGATCCATCGGCAACAAGCACCGCAGAATCGCTTGGGTTTCCAACTCTAAAGCCACCACATTCAAACCAATATTATCTAAAGCCGATAATAAGGGATCAACCACATCCCTCTGAGCCGCTCCCACCAATACCTGCCGGCTTGCCGAACCTTTATCCTTTCCCACCGGTTCCCAATCCAAATAAACACTTTCCAAATCAAAAGGTATATGTCTTTTAACAGCCCAGCGCACTGCCTCGCTTATCTCATGTTCTTTCATCTCTGGCAAATCCAAAACTCTTACAAAAGACTGGACTTCCGGAATAGAAGCCACCACATCAGTTCCAGCCACCGCAACTGGCCGATATTTACCCATAGCGTCTCTAACTGCTTGCGTCACGGCCGGAATATCTTGCACAACACCCCTCCTCATCAAACTAACCTCGAGAGGAGACCAACACATAGTCCTCAATACCGGATCTTCCCGCCCTTCTATTTCAACCAGCTTAATTGAACGATCAGATATATCTATACCAACCATAATAAAAAACCTAATTAATAAGCAGTATATCGTACTTTATGAAATCCTGCCCCATATATAAACAAGTTTAAACAAACTCAACCCCCACCTTACTTAATATTTTCAAATTTTTCCTTCATCAATCATCAGGCCCCGGGACTTTTTGGCTTCAATATCTTCTATCCACCATTCTAATTCGTCAATCAAGTTAACTTCCAACTCCTCCCTTTCGGCCTTGGGCACCACCATGTCTTTAGGAGCAAAAAAACTAACCCGAATTAACAAAAAAGCCGCTACCATCAAAATCACAACACTCAAGAAAAGATTAACCACGTGACTATGCTCAACCAACAACCAATGCGGCAATCCTCTCATTATACCTCTTATCCATCTCAATTTACTCAAACACCACTCCTTGTTCATCTCTATCTCCAATTTTTTAAATTTCTTTTTATCTTTCATATCCCAACTTAATTTATTTTTCACCTCTGTCTCCCTTATCGTTAAAAATAGACAATAATATATCCATTTCCACCCTGCCCGTGGGCTTACCAGGCAACTCTTTTCCGTCTCCCTCATTAGGCATATTTAAAACCCCCGCCCGCAAAGATAAAGGCAAACTCCCTTCTTCCTTACCAGTTATCATTTTCCACCCCACTACTCCTGAAAGATAAGGCTGATATTCAACACTGTTTAAAAAATCCAATAGTTTGATTTTATCTCCTGAAACATTAATCTTTATCCTTACCTTCTTTAAAACACCTTCTTGCTCAACCGTGTTCCCATTACTATCAAAAATTATCTCTTCACCAACAGATGGTATGTGTAAATCCACGTCCAATCTGGAAGCCTCTCTCTCTAAAGCGGTTATATAATCTCCCACCGACTCCCTTTTCAAAACAAACTCTCTTATCCTGTCCAAATCATGAGAACGCTTCTCCAGCTCCAACCTCAAAGCTGATTCTTTTGACAAATTACTCAAGCCTTGACTTATAGTTTCTTTAGAAATATATATTTTCTTTCTCGTCTCCTGAATTTTTGCATCCAAAAAAACCACCCCGCCAATCGCAATAGCTACCGCCAACACCTCCACTATCGAAGCCCAAAAAATATTCTTAAATTTTCCCGATAAACTAATCTCCATCACCGCCTGCTAATAGTAAAAGTGAACTCTTTGTTGGCCTCAAGTGCGAAATTCTGCAAAGGAGAGTCAACCTTCATTACCCAAGATATTTTTTCCAGACTTTTTTGAAAAGAAACTACCCCTTCTCTAGAAGTTGATGCCCCTCGAATAATAATATCCCCAGTCTCCTCTTCAGCTTCTAAAGAAAGAAGACTAATTCCATCAGGTATAACACTAAGCACGTCTTCGATTAGCGGAGACCAAACAAGATAGCTCTCCTTCACTTCTTTAAATTCCCGCAAAAAAACATTTACATTATTCACCTCCGCTACGACACTATAACCATTCTCCCTTTGTCCTCTGTTAGTTTCTTCTAAACCTCCATATAAACCACTCAAGAACATCAAAATAATCACTTGAGCGATTATTAATAAAATTAATAACGGAAACACACGATTAATTAACCTACTAAATCGCAATACATATAACCGCCGCTCACGTCTCAAAACAAACTGTTTCGGCATTAAATTTATTTCGTCCTTCATATAAACAATATCTAGCGTTTAAACGTCAACGTCTCTCAAAGCCAACCCCAGCGCAGTTGAAAAATGCACTGACTCATATAGGGACAGCGGCAGCTTTTTGGCCTTCGATACAGACAAAACATTCACCCACGGGTTGCCTCTTTGCACATGCATATTCTCAAAATAAAGCAGAAATACGCTGTCTAAACCTGGAAAATTAGCCCCCCCGCCAGTAAGAATAATTTCTCTCACTCCATGTTTAACATCCAAACTATTATAAAACTCAACTACACCCACAATTTCCATGACCAATTCTTCTTGTCCCGCCCTTAATTTACCGGCTACCTGCTTAGATATTTTTTCTGGTAGATCTTTTTTTCTAGGCAAAGAAAAAATGCTTTTCTCTTTATCAGACAAAGCCGATATCAATTTTCCAGCCCCACCCTGCAAACTAGCAGTAAAACGCATAGCTCCATGATCATGTATCACCACATTAGTCACCGAACCGCCCAAATCAACCACCAAGAGTCCTTCATGCTTTCTAAGCTCTGGAGATATTAAGGCTCTAACAATTGCCTGGCTTTCCAATTCTAAAGCGGCCACGTCCAAATTTAAATCGTTAAGCAGATTTACAAGTGGATCAATCACTTGCTTCTGAGCAGCTCCAACCAAAACCTCTTTGCGATCCGAAGACGATTCCTTTTTATACCCCACTGGCTGCCAATCAATATATACATTCTCCAAACCGAAAGGAATGTGTTGAGCCACCTCCCACTGAATAGCCTCGTCAATTTCCTCATCAGACATTGCCGGCACTTCTATGACACGCAAAAAGGACTGTGACTCGGGAATAGAAGCTACCACAGCATCCCCGACGCTTGGCTTTAACTTACACATTTCCAAAGTTTCCTCCACTACCTTCCTAACAACATTTCGCTCATTAATAATCCCTCTCTCGATTGCTCCGTCGGGTACCCGATGCCAACAATGCGCCAATAACGCATGATCTTCATCATTGGAAAGCTGAACTATTTTTATTGATCTATCCGATATATCAACTCCAATCATACTACTTACATATTAACAACCACCCACTACGTTTTAATTATAAAATTATTTATCCTTAATTTTAAATTATTCTCAAGTATTCTGAACTATTCCACTTCCTCCCAAGAGATAAATTTACTTTCGCCCGTAGTCGGAAAATTGGGTGGCGGCCAATATAACAAGTAGGGATCATAAGTTGCCTCTCCTTCCCGATAACCACTGACAACGGAGCCTGAACTGTTCACCCACGTGGTAACCGGCACCATATTACTGGCTACCATTCCAAATCTTTCCAGCTTATTTTTTATAGCGTGAGCCTGAGAACCGCAACAGTCAGGATAATATCTTCTTCCAAACCTTCCTTTTTGTGCTACAAAAGCGCCATCTAACTCCAACTCATCAGGGGCCCCGGACCAAGGAATCAAAACATGCCTCTGGGCAATAGCGCCAAAAACCCGGCTACCATCTCTTACTCCTCCATAAGTTATATTGCCGTTAATAATAAAATCAACATTCGTTGAAGGCATATCTGGAAATTTTCCTACCGCCACCGTTATTCTGTCCATTATCTCCCCCTCCACCCACAAGTTGTCTTCAAAATACAAAACTCCGCCGCTAGGAATGTCTCTGGTTTCCACAAAGACCTCGCTGCCAATATCATGAGATGTTTTTTGCCAGGCTGTCTCCGCAGCCCATGACCACACCTTGCTACCCTTAGACGTCACCCGATAAATGTCATAGGTGTTGTCTCCATTAAATATCACATGATAACCATAACCGCCGGATTCACCAAAATAATTACCAGAGGATATAGCTATATCCCTTAAATCAATTAAATCAAAAACCAGCGCATTATAGTCCACCGCCGGCACGGGAAACTCCCATAATTCTTCTTTTTCCCCACTACCCCAAACACCAGGTTTCTCCTCATAAGAACACCCATGGTGAGGCTGACAAATATACGTTTCTTTGGCACTGGTCATTAAACTGTCAGACTCCCCGTCCATGCGTATCCCTCCGTTGGCATGTACTACCCCCTTTATCTCACCCCCAAACCATACATCCTCATTTATTATTGAAACATATCTCGCCAAAGACTCGGGTCCATAACGAGCCCTGAGAATTACCTCCCGCGCTGGCTGGCTGGCTGTTCTACCCACGGAAGTAATTGTCACCACTTCACTGCCAGGCTGTTTATCGAAAGATACATCATAACTGCCCAAATCCCCCGCGAACTGGTCTTTCACTTGCTTCGTCTCTAGCGCCAAATCTTCGCTGTTATGCGCCAAGCGCCATCTTCCATAGTTCAATCCCGCCTCCGCTATCTGAAACGCCAATTCATCATGCGCCTGAATAACCGATTGCCTATACGTTCTGCTTACCATCCCCGCCAACCCCAAAAACATGACCAAAAACATTGTCACAAAAACCAATGTCATGATCAAAACACCACCCCGATTCATTTTCAACGTCCCTCCTGGCAACTCAAACATGCACTAATAATAACACAGTCAAAATCCACCTGTTACAGATTGCTCCCGGAAGACTTCTTAAAGTTCCTTTGGCAACCAGTTGTAGTAGGATTTTCACACTCAATCGTCCGAATAATCTGGCTTGACCAGTATTCTAGTGGAGCACGAAGGCCTTAACAGAAAAATTACCGCCAACTATTTAACCAAAACAGCTTGCTATGAACATCCTGATCAATCACGAAACCGTATGTCAACGGACTCATGACAACAAAACCAATAATGATTAATCCCACAATTATCCAATAGCGCGGCGGCTGTTCTTTTACACTTCTCCTTAAAATCACCTTTGTCTTTTCAAGCCACAAAACAACAGCTAATACTGAAAACAAAAGAGGCGTTAAATAATGATACAAAAATAAAGCGCGTGGCACTTCTACCAAAGGCAAAAAGGACAGGAAATATCCCCCTAACACCAACCAGCCTTTAGTTCCTAAAAGATATGAAATGTCTGCTAGAAAAACCCTCGCCGCCAAAACTATATTCAAAAAAATCAAAAACAGCACCAAACCAGCCCCCCACCAAACTACGGGATTACCTATAAAATAAATCGCCCCGGCCTTATCCGTAACTTCCTCACTATTAAAACTCCAATAAAATATCGACACCTTCATAAAAGGCCAAGTCCACCATTTGCTGGAATCCGGATGACTGGCCGCCAAATTATAATTGGCGCTTAACATAGTCTTGTGAACATTAATAGTTTCTCTAACAAAGCTTTTCACTATTGGCTCCTTCCACTCAGGCACCCCCCAAGCGTCTCCCGGGCCTGGATTACTTAATATAAGGAAATGCAAAGCCCAGCCCAAAACATAAACCAAAAAAGACATCAACAACACCAACAAACCAGCTTCTGCCCACCTTTTAGCACAAACCCAGCTACCGCTTCTCCACACCCGCCAAAAAAACAAAACCCCCAATAACAACAAGGCCACTAGCCCCGTAAACTTGGAACCAGCCGCCAGTCCAGCCAACCCCCCCGCCAATACAAAGTAAGCCAAAGATTTTTTGTCCCACTTAAGACTCTTTAAAAATAATTTTTCAGCCGCCAAATAAGCGCTCAAACTGCCAAAAATAGATAGCAGTAAAATTCCATCCAAAGAAATTATTCTATTTTGAACCACTAGGGAATTATCAAAAATAACAACCAAGCCCCCTAAGAAAGCTGCCGCTGGTCCCACGCCTAATTGTCTTAACAAAACAAAAAACACTAACGGCAACAAACTTCCAGCCAAAGCCGGTACAAAACGAAGACTCGCCGGATTTTCTTTCCTGTAATTTTCTCCTATATGTTCAAATTCGGGGCCTTCTCCTTGATATCCCAACAAATGTCCGGCTCCAGCTATTATGAGTTTCGCATGCGGCGGATGAATATCAAAAAACCTCTCTTGGGTACAACAATAAGCCGTCACAAACTTACCAAAATGCACCTCGTCAAAAACAACCTCCCAGGGATAATCAAGCCAGGAAAAATGAACAAAAATGCTCAAAACAATTAAAAAAACAGCCAACCACTTAGTCTCTGGACCCCTCTTTATTGCTTCCCAAAAACGACCCAACAAATCTTCTTGTGCTAAATCCAGCATAAACTATTAGAAAATCAATAAAAAAATTCTACTATACAAACCCTCATATAACCAAAATAAACCAATACTACTTCATGGAAACTCTCTGGACCTATTCTGGCTCCTTATCCAAATTAGTCTTTAAATTACGCAACTGCACCTGTGAACGAACTTCGACCGCTGCCGGATCATTACCCAAGTCAGGATCTATGCGTAGAAAAAACTGAATATACTTTACTTCTGTTAAGTCTATGAAGGACAATGGCGCTGGATCATCAGGATAATCGCCTGAATAATATGTAAACACCGGGTCTTCTCCATTTTGTATTGAAGTAGCAACAACACTAACCTCCTCATTACCCAAATTATAAATAATCTTTCCCCCTTCGTCCGTCGGCTTTACAACCCCCTTCACCAGATCAGTCCCTGACAATTCATAACGCATTCGCTCCGTTTCCGTATCACTGTCAACATCGGAATAAAAAACCAATTTATTAGGGAAAACTTCCACCAATGGATACGCCCCTGTATCCGATTCTTTCAGCTCCCGTAAGCTTTTTGCCAAACGATCCAACTGTAATCGAGCAGTTTCTGTAGAATGAGCTTGCATAAAAGTTATTTTGGATACGGGAAAACCTATAGCCAAAAGCCTTCCCAAAATAACAAAAATTATAGTGCTTATAGCCATAACTAAAATTATCTCAATTATGGTCATTCCCTGATTATTTTTTTTACATTCAAAACCAGTCATTATTTCTACTCGGCTGCTAAATCTACAACCACTCTATTGGTGCCATCAACAGTTACCACACTGCTGTCGGCCATAAACCCCGACGCATCCACCTCAAGCGTGTAATCCCCCTCTACCGGTAAATCACCGTAAAAAACTTGGCCCACTACCCCCGTACCCAAAGTCTCGTCAATACCATTGCCCACCAACCTAACTGTGGCATTGTCTATTGGTAAAACGTCAGCAGTTACCACACTAACATGCAAAGACAGAGGAGTATGATCCACCAGAAAAACATCCAGTTCAACTGCTTCACCGGGATTAACTACCAAAGGCAGCAAATAGCTAGTCTCCTTTATATCATATCCAGTAGTCGAACCATCTATAATCAGATCATAACTGTCCCAAACCGCTTCGTTATGAACCGCCGACCCGGACTCGTCTGTAGAACCCTGTTCGTCAAAAACATAAACCGGTTCTTCTTCACCATCTACACCAATGGTTTTCGTTCCCCTCATACTATAACCCACAAGACCAACAGAGGTCCCGAACTCATCCTTGGTATTTAATGTCACAGAACTAAGCTCATCTATCATAAAAACCTTTTCTGTTATCGATCCCTGAATAGCTGTTAAGTGAGAGTGATCAGTGTCCGGCACAAAATCTGGCGTAACGTCATAGGTTTGTTCCGCTGTGTATCCATCTTTACCCACCGCCAACTGATAAGAATCGGCAGCCGGTATTAAGCCCGGCAATATAACTCTGCCGTTCTCGTCAGTCTGCGTCACAATATTAACCGCCGGATCAACCTCTGTATTAATTATGCTAACCGTCGCCCCCGACACAGGCGAAACCGACGCGTCCACGGCCCTAAAATCTAAAGTACCCGCCCCCTCCTCTCCTTCCAAGCCAGCCGGAGCCACTAACATCAACATTACTACCGGTTTTGGATCGTAAGGACTTTCCCAGGAAACCTCTATACGAACTTGCTTGTAGTCAGTGTTTAAAAGATCTGTGGGAGCCTCACCGTCATATTCATCATCAATGTATCTAATATCCGCCCCCACGGAAAAAGTGACTCCTCCCCGCACCACTTCTTCATTTTGGTTTATCGCTCCGCTCGGAACCCCCCCTACCGTGCCTACGCCAATATAAGGTAAATTGCGTACCATTTCAGCCTTCTCGTTAGCCAAAGCTACCGCCATAACCCTCATTTCCCCTTCTTGCGCTGTACGCAAAGCCAAAACAAACAACCCAAAAACACCCACTAAAGCCGTACCTATCACAAAAACCGCTATCATTAACTCAATTAAGGTGAAGCCTTGGTTATCTACAATTCTTTTATTACTGGACATAAAAGCAAGCGTCTTCTCTTCACAAATAATCTGCTAATTTAACTCAGCCGCTTCATATAAAAACTTATATGACATTCACCAAATTATAGATCGGCGAAATTATTGACACCGCCAAAGCCCCCACCGCCAAACCAACCACCACCATTAACACCGGTTCTATTATCGATGTGATATTCTTCATAGTTTGGTCAACTTCACCTTCATAGAAAGAGGCTGTCTCCATTAATACTTGGTCCAAAGCCCCTGTTTCTTCTCCCACCTTAACAATATTAACCACAATGGGAGGAAACAGCCTTTTAAAATCTTCTAAAAAAACACTTAGTTCTTTTCCTTGCTTAACGTGCTCCCTGGCCGCAGTAAAAACAGCCGCGTAACCCGGATGAGGAGTACTTGTTCCTATTATTTCTAAAGCTTTAATAAAAGATACTCCACTTTTTAACAAAGACCCCAAGTTTCTGGAAAATCTAGCAATGTTTATTTTTTGAACTATTGGACCCACAATCGGAGTCAATATCAACCAATGAGCCACAAATGATTTAACCGACCTTATTTTCAATAATCCGAAAACAACAACTGCCAAAACAAAAACCCCTGGAAATATCAACAACCAATACTGCCGAAAAACGCCGCTAAAACCAATTAAAAACCTTGTCGCAAACGGCAACTCCACGTTAAAGCCCTCAAATACCTCCGCCAGTTTAGGCACAACAAAAAACATCATCGCCATCCCAACTGCAATCAATGCCAAAACTATCACCACAGGATACAGCAACGCCCCTTTTACCGCCCTATTCAATTCATACTGTTTCTGTAATTGTTCAGCCAACACCTCTAAAGACTCTTGCAAGCGGCCTGTCGTTTCGCCCACTTTAACAAAACTAACAAAAAGAGGCGTAAACGCGTTAGGAAAAGCCCCCATACTCTCAGCCAAAGTTTTTCCTCTCTCAACATCTTGATAAATAGATTCCAGGGCACTCTTTAGAGCCTTGCTCCGGGATTGCTGACCCAACGCCACCAAAGACCTCTTAACATCCAATCCTGAACGCAACATTAAAGCAAAATACCTCGCAAAAAGCGCCCTCTCAATAACCGGCACCCGATTCACTACTGAAGAAATGAAGGTTGCTCCCGGCAACCCCTGTGTCTTCTGTACATATCTTGTCAACAACACTCCTTCACTCAACAATTCCTGCCCCAAAGACTCATGAGAAGTGGCTTCTCTTAAACCTTTCACCAACTCCCCTGTCTTTTCTCTTCTTCCTTCAAACGCAAATATCGCCATACTTTTTGCACTTAATTGATAACAATTACTGAGCTACTGACTCTTCTTAAACTTATCATCACTAAGGTTATTTTTAAACGCCAACTAATCTCTTGCTACCCTTAACACCTCTTCCAAGCTAGTAATACCCTCAACCATTTTTATAAAACCGTCCTCTATCATAAACACCATCTGTTGGTCATTCCTGACCACCTCCTCCAACTCACTAGAAGTAACTTTCGGAGTAATCATTTTCTGTATCTCTGGAGTTATCTCTAAAACCTCATATATACCAACCCGTCCCTTGTAACCCTCACGACACCTTTTGCACCCCTCTGATTTATAAAAAACAATATCTCCCCAGTCTTCGTCTTTCTTCACAACTTCATTTGCTTTTAAAACCGACAAAATCCTCTCCATATCAAATTCACTAGCCAGCCCCTCCAAAGTCTCCTTATCAATACGCCACTCTTTACGACAATGCTCACACAGTCTTCTAACCAGTCTTTGGGCTAATATCAAATTAATAGTTGAAGCCAGTAAAAAGGACTCAACTTTCATGTCCCTTAGTCTTGGCAAAGCTCCAACTGCGCTGTTCGTATGCAAAGTCGATAAAACCAAATGCCCGGTCAGAGCCGCGTTTACGGCCAAGGCCGCTGTCTCTTCGTCTCTAATCTCACCCACCATAATTATGTCTGGGTCCTGTCGCACCAACGCCCGCAACCCATTAGCAAAGGTTAGTCCAATCCGAGGATGCACCTGGGTCTGATTAATCCTCGGCATACGATACTCTATGGGATCCTCAATTGTACTTATATTAACGTCGGGCTTATTCATCTCTTTCATAGCTGCATATAAAGTAGTTGTCTTACCCGAACCAGTTGGCCCCGTCACCAACACCATGCCGTGCGGCTTGTTTACATTACTCCTGAACACTTTCAAGGCGAAGCCTCTTATACCAATCTCATCCAGACCAAGACCCTTACCAGACTCATCCAATAATCTCATTACTATCTTTTCACCATCAAATACAGGTAGCGTAGAAACACGAAAAGCCACCTTATATTCATCCGACTCCAGTTTAAATCTGCCATCCTGAGGCAATCTATGCTCATCAATTTTCAGCTTAGCCAAAACTTTTATACGAGCTACCAGTCCAGGAAGAATTGATTTCGGCAGAACCAAAACATCACGCAACATTCCATCTACCCTATAGCGAACCACCACTTTTTTTTCGGTAGGCTCCATATGAATATCAGAAGCTCCTTCTAAAATAGCGTGCTTTAGTATCGCTTGCGTAACACTTATAACTGGCAACTCATCCGCGACCTTGCTCAAATCTTCATCGCTAAAATCTACCTTACTTAAATCCTCACTTAAAACATTGGACATCTCCACCTCCAAACTCTGCTGATACACTCCCAAAACATCCCTCATAGCTGACAAGCTTGACATAGCCACTTCTACGGGCAAATCCACCTTCTTTCTAATAAACTCAACTATCTGGCGATCGGTAGGATCTGCCATCGCCACCCGCAAAACAGAAGGAGTTTGTTCATAAGCAACAATCATGTGCCCCCTGGCCATAGACTCCGGAATTATTGTTAATACCTCTCTTGGTATAGTTTTCTCCCTAACATCTATATACGGAAAACCTAAAACCTCAGCCGCCACCTTAGTGTACGACTCATCGTCCACCAAATCGGTTTCCACTACGGCCTGACGCAAGTCAACACCCTTCTCTACCTGATCATTAATCTCTTCAATTTTTTTCTCATCCTTAAGCAACCCCCGTTCAACTAAAGCTCCCAGTATTCTAGTTGTCGTATTGTCTGCCATATACGGTTTATTCTACCACATCTAGAGCTGTAAAATTTAATAAACCAATTTGAACAACAAGAATATTTTTTCTTCGCGGCCCAACCAAAAAACAGCGTTATCTCTTCTTCGTTTTCTTTAAAAATTTCCTGGTTAATTATAATTAACCAGGAAATCAATTATCGTCCTCACACCATAACCAGTCGCCCCTGGACTGTAGTAAGACAATAAATCCTTATCCAAATAAGCGGGCCCTGCTATATCTAAATGCGCCCAAGAAGTATCACCAACAAACTCCTTTAAAAACAACGCCGCCGTAATAGCCCTGCCCATTTTGGTCACAGCAATATTTCTAACATCTGCCACTCGACTATCAATCATGGCCTTGTACTCATCCGGCATCGGCATTGCCACCAAACCCTCTCCTTGACGACTGGCAGCCTCAAGAATACTCTCTTTCAAACTATCACTATTCGCCCAAAGCCCAGCGTAGGTTTCTCCTAAACCAACTATGCAAGCTCCCGTAAGTGTGGCTAGATCAATTATAGCATCCGGCTCCTGGTCAACCGAATAACTCAATGCGTCAGCCAAAGTTATCCTGCCTTCCGCGTCAGTATTTAAAACCTCAATAGTTTTTCCGTTCCTCGCTTTCACCACGTCCCCGGGCCGATAGGCCTTGCTTCCCGGCATGTTTTCACAAGCAGCAATTACCCCGTCAACCTCGATCTGACAACCTGACGCAGTCAACACCTTAAACAAGCCTAAAACCGTAGCCGCTCCAGCCATGTCCGTTTTCATGCTCTCCATGCCTTCTGAAGGCTTGATGCTTAATCCTCCGGAATCAAAAGTGATTCCTTTTCCCACAATAAAAACTTTCTTTTTTTGCCCCCTCTTCGGCCTATATTTCAGATGAATAACATAAGGTTCTTCATCAGAACCCCTGGCCACGGAAAGAAAAGCTCCAAAGCCTTCCTTTCTGGCCTTTTCCCTATCATATACACTACAAGAAATATTCTTATCGGCTTGAGCAATGCCTCTTGCCTCATCAGCTAAAGTCTTTGGCCTTACGTCTTCTGCTGGTCTATTAACCAAATCCCTAGTTAGCCTCACTCCCTCAAGAAGCTGTTTTCTTTCTTTAATTACCCACCTAGTCTTGCTTAAATATTCTTTATTTACTAAAAACACAAACCTTCTTAGGGCTTTTTTCTTTAATTCAGTCCGAATACGCTCCGAATGTTCATCATAATTATAATTAGCCAGGACAACTCCATCCACCACCGCCTCAACTAATTCATTTAAAAGCTTTTCACTCTTCCTCCCCATTTCATCACCTACCTTTTTCAAATCCATAACCATCTCTTTAATTCCCAACTTCCTCGCTTCTTGAACCACCCTGCCCACTGCTCTTCTCACTCTCTCCTTCAAAACAAATACTTCTCTATAATCCAGTTCCTTAGATAAATTCCCAACTCCTACCAAAGCCAATATCATTGCCTCTTTCGATCCTTCCGGCAAAAATTCTACTTCCCCTTGCTCACCACTAAATTTCAATTGGTTTATTCTCTTCCTTGTTTTCTTCTTGGCCGCAAGCGACAACCCTGAAAAAACTTCCTTTTTATCGGTTATAGGCAATATCAAAATGCCCGTTTCAAGATTAGAAGGACTTTGGTCCGAACTTAAAATATTTAATGACATAGCTACTATTTTTACCACAAAAAAATATTTAATTCAATCCCACAGACAATAAACAAAAAAAACAGAAACAACACCCTCACAATTTTATAAGTCTGCGACTTTAAATGGATCAGAAGTCTTCTAAAATATTTTCAAAACAAAAAGAACACCGGGGAAAATAACACCAAACACAAACCCAGCGCTCTTTAGGCTAATCAAATATCCAATTGTCCATCTATCTCTTTTTACGACCTCCAGCGCTAAACCACCTATCAGACGGATCAGTACCGTTCATCATCATCCACACACCAGCTAAAATAGCCAAAACCGCTAATACCATCTTAAACACACCGGCACTGAACCAACCCATTAACACCACCAGATACATAACCCCAATCGCGATAAGAAGTGTTGAAAGCAACATAACCTCCACCTCCCTCCTAGTTACACTTTGTTTAGAAAAATCATCATTACAATAATTATACACCATTTATAAAATAGTGTTTAATTCATCTTCAACAAACTTCCGTCTAGACAGCCTATTCACTTTTTATCGGATGAGGTTTTTGCGCCCACAGATAATAATATGACTTGCTCTTCTTTTTTATTATTTCACAACCTTCATCATGCAAAACCTTTTCCACGTCATGCGGCTCAAAATAAGAACGGCTAAAAAACATCCGCCCCAATAAATCTCCGTTGCGCGCCAATTTCTCGCTCCCCATCCCAATTAAACCCCCTGGACGAACAACTCTTATCAACTGCCTAATAGCCCCCTCCATATCATACAAATAACGCAAAAGGTTGATTGCTATCACTATATCAAAAGACGCCCTATCAAAAGGCAAGTTCATAACATCAGCCTGCCCGTGCTTAAGCCTTCGCCCATACATATACTCCCAACGGTTAAACTTATTTATGGCTCGCCGATCAATATCTATAGCCGTCAACTCCACTTGAGGAAAAGTTTCCAGTATCTGCCTAGACGTCCAACCACCACCGGAACCAACCTCCAAAACTTCACCCCTAAAAGGCTCCGGACAGTCGCGAAGAAAACGCGGCACAAACCTCCTAATCCTTAAACGATGAGGCCAGGCATCATACCACCACTTTTCAAAAGCAGTCAGCTGATTAGATTTATTACTGCCACTCATACAATTAATCTAACACAAAGAAAGCCGGCAAACATATTCAACCAGCTCTCTTATATCTGTAACTAGTTATAAACCTAGGCCTACAAAGACTCTTTTCTTTCCTGGTCCTGCTCCATACCTTGTTCAGAAGAAGAAACATCAGGACCCTCCTCAGCTTTCTCTTCCATTTCCTTACTCACCTGTTTATCGCCCGCAAACATAACCAAAGCCACAATAACAGACAATATTCCCACTACCACCTGTATCCACGGGGTTCCTCCAGTAAGCTCTGCCAACCCACCATACAAACTAGGAATCAGATGTACTAAACCTCCTACTAGCAATAAAACAGCCGCCCACAAATTTAAACTTTTGTTTTCCACTTCAAATCACCTCCTTGATTATCTCCTTGATTATCTATCTTTATCCCCTCTAAGACCATTATAAAAACACTTTCTATAATTAAACAAGCACTAAAAGCACGAATACTAATTAAAAAAACTTCTTGCCAGCTCCCAATATCTACTATCCCCTTGCTCTTTCTCCCAATACCAATATTCCACACCCCACCAGTACGCCTGCCCCAGTCTCGTTCTCTGCGAAAAATCTTTTATGCTCTTTAGTCTTTGCGGGGGAAAATCATCCAGCCGTTCCTCTCTAGAAGCTTCACTAAAAGGTCTGTCCAGCCAAGGCTCCCCCTGTAATTCCGTAATAATTACTCTCTTTCCTTCAAGTATTCTCACTAAATTAGCCTTGACTCTATATAACCAAGCAGGAAACTTATAGTCGTAGTTCACTCGCCTGCCTTTGCTATGAGAATAAACCGAACGGTACATAGTAGTGCCAAAAACATCACCATAACGCGCCGCTTTAAACCACAAACTCAACTCACCGGAATCGGTTATCACAATAGGCCTGCCGCCGCCAAATCTTCTTAAAACCTCCTCTTCTTCATTCAATAACGAACTACTCGTTTCCTCGCACACCCCGAAATCAAAAAAGGGCTCATTTTCCAATTGCCACATAAAAAGAGACCGATTGCCACTATATCTCCTGGCAACAGCCTCTACCATTTCCAGCAACTCCAGCCTCCTCTCGACTTTGGATTTATTCTCAAGCCATTCTGGTTCATGGCATTCAGGCCACCGAGGCAACTTTCTTCCTATCGCTAAAACAACCTTGGCCTTTTCCTCAACAGCCCGGGACATCTGATAGTCAAGAGTTGAAAAATCATATTCGTTATTCCCCGGTTCTATTTCATCCCAATAAGCATTCAATCGTAAATACTCCACTCCTAAATCATCCAATATCGCATCATACATTTCCCGCCAATCAATACCCAAACTCCTAGCCTGCTTTGTCGAAAAAGAAACACCGTAAACCTGCTTAGAAGAACCTCCATAAGACAGTGACAACAAAGCCCCAAAAACAAAAAACCCCGCCAAAAAAATCACCACCACTCTAACCGCCTTAAAACACTTCATACAATTAGCGCCAAACCCAACACAATCAATAAAGATCCTCCGATTTTCTGCATCAACGCCATTTTCCCAAACTCTTCTTTAAAAAAATCGGGTCTCCACCTGGACACAGTCGCTGCTAACAACAACAAAAACAAATACTGCACCCCCTGTAAAGAATTTACTACCGAGACACTCCCTATACTAATAGCCCAGTGCTGAAGCAAATAAGCCGCTGCTGCCAATGCTTTGTTAAAAACAAAAACCATTCCTACTCCACCCAACAAAAATCTAACTCCAGTCGTTTTCCCAACTATCAAATCTTTCTTTTTGCTAGCTCTCAAGTATATTTCACTCACCGCCAAAGGAGAAAAAATTGCCAAAGCCATTAAAGATTCCACTACTCTACTATATGCAAAAACCGGCAGAAAAGACTCGACCAAGCCATACACATGCTTCATTAAAATAAAATTCGCCGCAAAGAAAAAGCCGCTAAGCACTACTATTCCAACCAACACAAAACCCAACCCCTTAACCCTGCTAATTTTTACCGACAACACAATCCCGCCTAAAATCAAAAAAAGGGTTGCCACTAACCTCTGCCCAGATAAATGCTCTCCTAACAACCACCTCGCCATAAGCACAGTAAAAACAGGTACGGACGAACCGACAATTGGCACGACCCTCGAAGGCTCGCCCCTTTTTAAAGTCCAGAAAAAAAGATACAACGCAATAATATGAAAAACGGCCCCTGCCAACAACCATCCAAAAACTGTCCAGGAAATTGACTCATACTCAAAAAAAAGAAGAAGAACAGCCAATCCTCCCAACAAAGCCGAATAAAAAGCATATCTGGCTGGACTGCCAATACCGCCCTTACTCCTCAATAAAGTTTTATCTACCACAAACACCACCGCGTTACCCGCATGGGCACATAAAGCCAAAGCAACCGATATCATAAGTTAATAATATCTTGAAATTCCCCTAACATAAAAGACAGGGACTCAAACTAGTTGGCCCAAGTACTAGAACCCTATTAATCTACATGATCACCCAGTCAACTGCTGTCCTTGATGCGAAAATCTTCAATCGCTTTTTTAAAAGCCTCCACACCCAAAACAGAACAATGCATCTTAATACTGGGCAACCCTCCTAATTCTTCTGCCACCCTTTTATCGGAAATCTCTAAAGCTTCTTCAATAGTTTTTCCCTTAACAATTTCAGTTACCATTGAGCTAGTAGCGATAGCTGCTCCGCACCCAAAAGTTTTAAATTTGGCTTCAACCACAACATTGTCCTCAATCTTCACATACATCTCCATTAAATCCCCACAAACCGGATTACCAACCCTTCCCACTCCGCTGGGATTTTCCATCTCTCCAACATTGCGCGGATTCATAAAATGATCCATTACCTTCTTCGAATATCCAGCCATATATACTCAACTAATCATTTCTTTTTCTCTAAGAGGCGACATCAAACGCAATCTTTCCACTATGCCTGGAAGCACCTCTAAAACGTAATCTATTTCTGCTTCCTTGGTCTCCCTCCCCATAGATATGCGCAACGAGCCGTGAGCCATTTCATGACTTAAACCCATAGCCAATAGCACATGCGAAGCCTTTAGATCAGTAGCCGTACAAGCAGATCCAGTTGAGCAAGCCACACCCCTTTCATCCAAAGCCAAAACCATAGATTCTCCTTCTATAAACTTCACCGACACATTTACTAATCCTGGCAAACGTTTGCTGGGATGACCGTTAAACTTAATTTCCGGTATTTCCCTCCTTATTCCCTCTTCTAATTTTTTCCTTAAGTAAGCCAATCTTATAGACTCTTGTTCCATTCCCTTACCCGCCCTCTCGGCCGCCTTGCCCAATCCCACTATACCCGAAACATTTTCCGTAGATGCTCTCCGCCTACTTTCATGATGACCTCCATGCATTAAAGGAGTAAACCTTACACCTTTTTTGACATAAAGAGCCCCCACCCCTTTTGGGCCCCCTAGTTTATGAGCCGACAGGCTCATCATACTCACCTTTAGATCATTAACGTCAATTGCCACATGACCAGCTGTTTGTACCGCGTCAACATGAAAATAAACGCCGCATTCTTGGGTCATCCGTCCAATTTCCTCAATGGGCTGAATAGTTCCCACCTCATTATTAGCATGCATAACAGAAACCAAAATCGTCTCCTCGGTCACCAACCTTTCAACATCTTTCGGATCAACCACACCATATTCATCAACCGGCAAAAAAGTTATTTTGAAGCCGATCTTTTTCAAAAAATTACACGCCTCTATAACTGAGTGATGCTCCACACCAGAAGCAACAATATGGTTTCCCTGTCCCTTAAGCGCAAAAGCTGTCCCTTTAATAGCCGTATTATTGCTCTCAGTACCCCCGCTGGTAAATACTATTTCACTGCTATCAGCACCAATAAGAGCAGCAACTTTCTCTCTTGCCACCTCCACCGCCTCTCTGGCCTCTCTGCCCAATCCGTAAATACCGGAAGGATTAGCAAAATTTTTCCGCCAAAAATAACTCATGGCTCCAGTTACTTCTTCGCCACACGGCGTTGTCGCCGCATAATCCAAATAGGCCTTCATATCTAAACCATTGTTAACATTTCTCCAGCTTTTGCAACCCCATTCCTGGCACCTAACTACAATTTCCCGCTGGCCGCGTCAATTATTCCTTTGTAAACATACGCACTAAGCCTGGGCCTTCTTTCCATAGTTCTATAGTCAACCTCAAGCAAACCAAAACGAGGGCTAAAGCCCTTGTCCCATTCGAAATTGTCAAGCAAAGACCAATGCAAATAACCCCTTACATCCACACCTTTTTTTTGCGCCGACTCAATCGCCCGCAAGTGACTACGTACATATTCTGCTCTTCTCTTGTCTTCAGCATCAGCAATACCGTTTTCTGTAACAAATACGGGTCTTTTCAACTTATTAAGCCCTAATAAAACTTGAGTCAGTCCCTTGGGCTTAATCGGCCAACCAATGTCAGATCTTTCTCCCGACCACTCCCTGTTCACAATAAATGGAGGCTTTACAGAAAACTTTTTCCTTTCGCAAAAATAATAATTTACTCCGATGAAATCATGATGCTTGCCAGTCAATTGATAAAAATATCTATTAAACCAAAAATCTAAAAAACGAACTGAAGCTTTGTCCAACCACCTTTTTTCATTATCGGGAACATAGGCAATCAAGTTTTTTGCTACCCCCACTCTCGCCTGCTCATAACTTCTATGAATAATCCGGTAAGCTTTCTTATGAGCCCTGGCCATGTTTTTAACTACTTTTCTCCAACCCCACAAACTCCTCTTCCGAGGCGTCCACTTACCTCTCCAGTACGACTGGGTTGCGTAAACGATCGGCTCATTAATTGTTACCCAATAATCCACCAGATGTCCTAAATTATCTGCCACCGTCTTCACATAGCGAGCAAAAAAATCAGGGCTCCTGCTAGACCGCCAGCCACCAAGTCTGGCCAGCCAGAGAGGATTAGTAAAATGGTGCAAAGTAACAAAAGTGGACATCTCTCTTTCTTTCAAATCTTCTAAAACCTCCCGATAATGATTAATCTCTCGTTGATTCCAGTTACCCCTTTTATTCTCAACCCTGCTCCACTCAATAGAAAGCCTATGCGCGTTGTGTCCCAATTTTTGAGCCCACTCAAAATCCTCACGAAACCGATTATAATGGTCACAAGCCTTGCCGGAACGACAGGCCCCGGCAGTTTTATGTTCCCACTCCCACCAATCATTGTTTACATTGTCGCCTTCAACTTGATGAGAAGACGTAGCCGCCCCCCACAAAAAACTATTTTCGCTCATCTTTAAAGCTTACTACATATCTCCAGGCAAACCCCAGAAAACCGCAAACACCGACCAATTACCTTATTCTTTTCACTCTCTGCTGAGCCCTTAATCTCCCTAAAGCTACATTCTGCAACTGCCTTACTCTTTCCCGACTTATCCCAAACTCCAAACCAATCTCTTCCAATGTATAAGGATGCTTATCCCCTAAACCAAATCTAAGTTCCAAAATACTGCGCTCCCTGTCCGGTAACGTTGAGACTGCCTTCCTAATTTCATCACGAGCCAACTCTTTGTATGTCTCCTGGTTAGGATTTTTAACCTCCGTATCTTCTAGTAATTCCTTTAATACTGTTTCGCCTTCGTCACCTTTCCCTCTAACTGGTTGATCTAGAGAAACAACATCAGCGCCTATTCCTTCTAAACTTCTCAACGTATCCACTTCCAAATCCGTTTCTTTGGCCAGCTCTTCCACGGAGGGCCACCGACCTAGAACCTGGTATAAATGCTGTCTCGCCTTATGCACCCGAGTCAATCTGTCCACCACATTTTCCGGCAACCTAACCAGTCTTCTGGACTTAAGAGATCTTAAAATCGCCTGCCTTATCCAATAAACCGCGTATGTAGAAAATCTAGTCTTGAACTTGGGAGAAAATCTGTCAACCGCTCTCATTAAACCTATGTTTCCTTCCTGGATCAAATCCAGAAACATGTCTGGATCATTCTTATCCACGTACTGCTTAGCAATACTGACCACTAACCTAAGATTAGCTCTCATCATTTGCTCTCTCGCCTCCGGATCATTCTCCTCCTGAATTCTTCGACCTAATTCGGCCTCCTCTTTAGCAGTTAAAAGCGGCGTACGCCCTATTTCTTCTAAATAACTTCTTAGGGTAGAACCGTTTTTTCTATTTTTTAAATCGCTTGCAACCATGTAAAAAATAATTATTTAGAAAAATTTTAATCTTTAATACTTCAACTAAGTAGATAAAAAAGCCTTAAGCGAAACCAGCCTAAGACACTCTTAAAAATCATTTTATTACTTTACTTAAATGGTGCCATATCTTTTAAGATTAGTAAAGCTCTGTCTAGCTAGATTTAAATAACAACTAACTAACAAGCGGCACAAAGACAACGCCCCCGAGGCGGACGGAATTGTCCGCCTCGGGGGCACTTTAAAAGTCACTTTCACCAAAACCGTAATATAGACTAGGCCCTCTCAACGTAAGTATTAGACCTGGTATCAATTATTACCTTGTCCCCTTCCTTAATAAAAAGCGGCGCCTTTATTTTCGCCCCTCCATCCACCTCAACTTCCTTCATCACGTTCGTTGAAGTGTCCCCCTTTATTCCCGGGGGAGCGCTCAAAACCCTTCTCTCAACCTTAATAGGTAACTCTACCTGAATACACTCACCATTAAAAAAAACTAGCTCTAAATTCTGACCTTCCAGCATATACTTAGCCGCGTCACCCACCGTCTCTTCATTGATCTCAACTTGCTCAAAACTGCCATTGTCCATAAAAACATACTCTTGGTCAGCTTTATATAAAAAATTAAAACTTTTTCTTTCCACCTCGGCCTCTTCAATCTTATCTGCCTGCATAAAACTATGCTCTTTTGTCTGTCCCGTCTTAAGATTTTTAAGCACCGTTCTCATAACCGGCCTACGCTGTTGCTTCCTTGTAAATTCAGCCGCCACTACCAAATAAGGATCTCCTTCAAAAACTACAGTCACCCCCCTTTTAATCTGCCCCATGTTCAACATACTCAAAAACTATTTATCAGTCGTGTTTACGTAATAAGCCCCCTCATATATTTTACACTCTCTCTGCCAACAATCGGTTAATCCATTATAACGATAAGCCGGCACTAAACCACTATTAATATCATACGCCTTGGCCAAGTATTCTTTTCCTGCCCGCGAACTCGCAGGCACAAACACAGACTCTTCTTTATTCAACTCATATACCGGATAATCCACAAAATCTACCGGCTCTCCTTTTCCCGCACCATCACTTAATTCTTCTTCGCCCACTCCCTCAAAGTTAATAACCGAAGAAGACAAATAACGCCCCAGATCTTCTTCAATTAACCCCCAGGCACCCAAAAGCTCTCTTCCCGAAAAATAAATAACAGCCACCATCATGGTTAGTAAAATAGTAGCAATTATTCCATTAAATTTGTCTGTAATCATAATTTTAATTAATAATACTAAAAACAATTTCTGTCAAGACCAAAAGAAAGATCTCCCTTAACCCGGAAAGAGCAAAAAGCCCTTAACCTTAATTAGAGGACTTATGAGACCGCCTACCCCATTTGTTTGCTCTATAGCTCCAAAAAAAGTAAACTAATAAGTACTACTAACATATCCGAGTTCCAGAAGACCTAAAACAGGATCCTGGTCTTGTTTATAAACTAATTCGCAAGGAGGTGAGTACATAATGATGGACGAAACAACTGACCCCATAACTCCTGATACGCCGGAACAGCCTGCCGAGACTCCTTCAACAACTGAACCTGAAACTAGTCCCGAAACACCAACTACTCCTGAAACCGAAACACCTGAGGAAACCCCTGAAGACCCAGAAAAAAACCCGAGTTTCTAAATAAACAATCCTCAATTAAGACCCCCGATCATAAACGGGGGTCTTTTTTTAATCACAACACCAGAGTGTACCCATTGTCAGAGAGCCACTTCCTGTGCTCTCTATAATCCTTATCCATCTTAGCAACCAGGCACCAGAAACGATCTGAATGCAACCTGATTTTCATATGAGCTAATTCATGAGCAACCACGTAATCAGCCACCTCTGCCGGACCCAGCGCTAACCTCCACTGAATAGATATTCTTCCTTTCCTGACAATACAGCTTCCCCATTGCGTACGCGCGCTGGACACGCTTATTTTTCTAACCTCAACCCCGATAATTCTCGATAAATCAAACACTCTCCCGTAATAATAGCTATGAGCCTTCTTTACGTACCATCTCTTTAAAACTCTCTTCACTTCCTTTGAGTCCGGCACCCTAACAACCAGGCTTTCATCTTTATCTCGGCACAGCCCTCTGTGCAAACTCCTGTCCTCCTCAATTTCTAACCTCAAAAACCGCCCAAACAACGGCAGTTTTGCCCCCGTTACCAAAGGACCCCTGTCTGCCCCAGCTAGAGATTTTCTCCTCTCCTCAACCTTCCTGCCAATCCAAACCGCTTCCTGCCGCGCGTAATCTCTCCCTCTTCTTTCTGACACAAGCCAGGGAACAACAACCTCAACCCCCCCTCTTTCACCCACATTTATCGATAACCTCTTTGCCTTCTTGCTACACCTTAAAGTATAAAAATATCTTCTTCCTTCCGCCTGCACATAATCTATTCGCTTATCCATAAATCGTAAATTATTAACACACCAAGAAAAAGCTCTTGAGATTTATCCAGCCACCCATTAAAGTAAACCTATGTTTAATTTTGGCAAGAAAAATAAAAAGGAAGAAAACAACAACCTAACCTGGGACGACCAGGCCAAACAAGCCCTCGAACAATCCGTGAACCAGGCCCCAGTGCCGGCCATGCTAAAAAAAAGAATGAAAAAAGAATTAGTCCAAGCCGCCGAAGCCAACACCCGAGCCCAAAACAGCTCCACGGTCACCGCCCAAAACCTAATGGCCGGGCTTATGGAAAAAATGCCCGCCGCTATGCGATCTAAGGTGGAACAAGCTATGCAAAAAGGCCCGGAAGGATTAAAAGACCTGGAAGACGAACTGAAATAATCATATTTTATAAACAAAACAGCTTTCAGCCCAAATCCAGATGGGTTCGCCTCCCCAAAAGACAAAAAATAGCTCGTCACCATCTCTCCAAAAAGAATTTAACGTTTCCCAAATCGGACTCGGCACCGTAGAAATCGGTTTACCCTACGGCATCGGTGTTAATCAGCCCCCCACCGACAAAGAAGCTGAAAGAATACTCAAAACCGCTATCGATCTCGGCATAACCTACATAGACACCGCCCGCGGATACGGCGTCGCCGAAGAGCGCATTGGCAAATTCGGCATCACTAAAATTCCCGGTGTCATCGTCGGCACCAAATGCGCCCAGTTTCTGGAAAAAGGCGAAGATCCGCGCGGCCAGGAGCTGGAAAAACGCCTAAGAGGGGAGATCGAGCAAAGTCTCCGCAGCCTCCGCCTTGATTCTCTGCCGCTTCTCCAGCTCCATGGCGGAACAAAAGAGCAAATTGCCCGCGGCGAACTGATAAATATTATGCGACGTTTAATGAAAGAAGGGAAAGTCCAGCGAGCCGGTATCGCCACCCGCGGAAAAGAAGCTCCTTTAGCCGCCATTGAATCAAAATTTTTCTCCACCGTCCAAACCGCCTACAGTATTCTCGACCAAAGAATGTCCCGCCGCGTTCTCCCCCAGGCCAAAGAAAAAAACATCAGCATTATCTGCCGCTCCGTTCTCCTCAAAGGAGCTCTCACACCAGCCGCTAAAAAACTGCCGACCGAACTCAACGACCTGCGGCAAGCCTCTCAAGTCTGCTCCAACATAGCCGAAGAATTAAACACCGGTCTTCCTTCTCTGGCTTTTCGTTTCGTTCTTTCTAATCCGGCTGTCACCACCGCCCTGGTCGGCACTATTTATCCTGAACATCTCAAAACGGCCCTTGAAGCCGCCCAAGCCAGTCCCCTGCCAAGAAAAATAATTGACCAGCTTAACAAGCTGGCGATAAAAGATGTAAATCTGGTAGATCCATCCCACTGGCCAGCGGTGAATTAATACCCTTTTACATTAACTTTATCAGGCTGTTATTGCCCGGCTTGAAATGGATACCCCGAACAAGCCGGGGTATGATAATGAAATCAATAATTAAGAAAAATTTAATAATCAAACAAATTTCTTAGCTTCTATTTTTACGATAAAAAGCCTTGTGCGTAAAACGCAAAGGGCTCGAAGAGACAAAGACGACAAGCGACCAAAACAGGTCCCAGGAGCTAAAGCGTCTGAAGCAAGCCTGCCGGACAGGCAGGCTTGCGGGCACGGAAAACGAAACGGTAGTCGGGATAACAGATAACGCCGGGATCACCGTAACGGCTTCGAAGCCACAGACCATCGTCAAGACGCTCCACGTAAAAGACGTAGAGATTGCCGTCAGAGTCGCGGATAGGTTCCATCGCTACGGTGATCCTTTCACCGAGCGACTGGTCGAGGTGCTGGAGACGAAGCTGGGGACCCGTTTCCGGCGGGCAGAGTTCCAGTCCTAGCTCCTTGGCACGAGCGCAGATGGCGTCGTAGCGAGTGGCGCGGTCAAAACCGAGTTTGCCCACCGACATGTTGACGAGGTCGATCCGCTCTTCCTTTTGAGCGACGGTGAACACGTCCTTCTTCCTCATGTCAGCTGTCCAGTCGTTAACTTTCATGCCACGCTCTCTAAGCGCAGAAAGGAACTTGTCACGGCTGATGGTGCCGATGGTGATGGTCTTCCAGACAAAATCAAAACCGACACCAAACGACAGGGACCCGCCAAAAAACAACCAAATTCATTAGGGGGTAGCAAAGCATTCCGCCTTGCCGCTTCGCGTAAGCTGGAAAAATATCCGCCCTCTAAAAGCCTTTGCGCTTGACTTGGCGTTAATCCATTCAACTGCTCCATAAGCTTAGCGCCCTGTCCTGTAACCAAAAAAACGCTCTCACAAAAGGGGTTCGACATGCGAACATCCTCCACCATGGGGCTCATTGAGCTAAAGCACACCTTCAGCCCAAAAAGCGTCCGGTTGAAAAGAACCACCCCGTATCCATACACAGTCATCCAAAATTATCAATGTTCCAGCTACATTAACCTTAATTATTGATTCGCCACTTTCAATTCCAGCCTTTACCGACTCCGCCACCCGCAATCAACCACCAGCGTCTCACCCGTCATGCCCCGGGAAGCATCCGAAACCAAAAACAACAATGTGTCAGCTATCTCCTCCGGCTCATTCATCCGCCCCACCGAAGTATGAACGCTGTATTTTTTAATAAATGATCCATCATGATTATTTAACACCCCACCCGGAGCCAAAGCATTTGCCCTAATTCCAACCTGACCAAACTGCGAAGCTATATGACGAGTCAGCATTATCAGCGCCGCCTTAGTCATCGGATAATCTACCGGCTTTTCTTTGCCTGGCGGATAAATTTCCTGCCTGGGCGGCGTCACTCCGTAAAAAGAGGCCACGTTCACAATATTGCCACGCTTCTGCTCCTTCATACACCCAACAGCTGTTTTACACACCCGCCAAGCTCCCAGCATATTCACCTCCACACTTTGCCGCATAGCCTCCTCTGGATAATTCATAAAGTTTACAGCGTTTTGGTCCCCATCTTTACCAAACTTAGGATCAATGGCCGCGTTGTTTACCACCACGTCAATCCGCCCATACTTTTCCGCCGCCTCTTTAAAAACACCATCAATCTGTATCTGATCGGTGACATCCATTTTATAATCAACATCACCCTCAATATCTGTCTTCACCACCATCGCCCCCGCCTCTTCAAGCGCCTTAACAAAATACCCGCCCAAAAAACCACTCGCTCCCGTCAACAACACAATCTTATTCTCAACCCCGGACTTTTCTAAAAACTGTTTCATTTAAAATTACATAAAAATTATAAAGCGGATATTGAAAATATTAACTCCTTTTCCGTGCCACTATTACCACTCCCGTAGAAGCCGCCCAGGGCGAAATGGTATTAAACACCATCTTCAAAAATCTACCCACCGCATTCAACCTATACGACTTCTCGCCCCTCAAAAAAGGCCAGTCAATATACAAACCATAATGACTATCCGGCTCCGGCAGCTCATGCGGCTTTTCCTCTACCAACTCGAACCCGCGGTCTCTTATTATCTTCTTTAACTCATTCCGGTCAAACAAATAATTTGAAAAAACCGGCTTTTCTCCTCGCCTAGACCTAATCATAAGCTCAATTTTTTTCAACGGAATATAAAACAATCTACGCACAAAGTTTGCCACTGGCACCTCTATAAAAAAGAACCCATCGTCTTTCAAAACCCTTTTGACCTCTTCCAAGGCCTCTCCCACCTTATCTTCAACGTACTCCAAAGTTCCTATAGCCAAAACCCCGTCAAAACTATCGTCCGGATAGGGAAGAGCTGTTATCGGCGCCACCCTAACTTTCAAATCGGAATCATATTCTGTCAACGCCCTCACTGTCCGGGCGGCAATATCTACCCCTTCCACGCCATACCCCTGCTCATTAAGAAAAATAATCCATCCTCCTATACCACAACCGGCATCCAGATACCGCCCCTCTTTATCTAAATACTTTTCCATCACTGGCCAAAACTCCTGCTTCTTAAACCCTTCACTGCTTTTGCCGGCAATGTGTTCCTGCGAATACTTATCGTCCCAATACTGTTGAGGATTAAAACCTTCCGGATAAAATTTCCTTAGTTTAAACATAGCTTACAAAGTAACTTATTATTAGAATTCCTTCACTTAGATTCTCTCTCATTTCATATATGTCTTCAAGTGATTCATGGCCTGTAAAAATCCTTTTCCTTCATGCAAATGCCCCTGCCACACTTCCGGCACCATAGTATGCTTATAGCCTTCTAGTTCTTTCATGACTTCAGACCAACGTATCGCCCCTTCTCCTATCTGCAAACCCTCATCTCCGATCCCTTGGGCGTCTGACACATGAAGATGCCGTATGTAAGGCCTTAGAGTCTTTATCATTTCCACCAAGCTTCCCTTATAAGCATTGCAAGACAAAGCCGCGTGAGAAATATCAAAACACATCTTAAAACCCGTATCTTCCAGAAACTCCCTGATCTCTTCGGGTAACAAAAACAAATTCCCGGTCCACTCACCACCAAAAACCCACGGCCTGGGAGGCAAATTTTCAGGCAAAATTTCCACGTCATCACATCTGATTTCTTCCATCGCTTCCCTAAAAAGATTCATAATTTTCTTCTTATCGGTCACCGGCTGCAAAGTTATTCCTCCGGGATGTAACACCATTTTCGGCTTGCCCTTAAACGACTCTCCTAGCTTGCGAGCCACCTCTAAAGATCTTTTAAAGGTCTCTATGGTTATCCTTCTTTCTTTAGCATCCTCCGCCGCGGGGTTCAAATACACTCTTTCCATATATTCGGGAGCATGAACCACTGTCTCTTGCTGATAGCTACCCTTAGGCACTGGCTCGTCTAAATCCTTATCACTTAAATGAAATTCAAACAAATCCGGATTATACTTTAAATATTTTTCAAAATCACCCCACCTCACAATCGGCCCCCATTTCCACTTAATATCGGAGCTGTCAAAATTATCCTGTACTTCATCTGCCGTTAAATCATCTTCCGTTATTGATGAACTAGCTGGAATATCACGCCTGGCCGTTAATCCGATAACCTCATTTATACATTGGGGGGAAAGCCCTTTAGCCGGACTTTTTGTAGTAATCATCGACCTAACTATCTTGGTTCCGTCAGCTATAAATTCTTTGGCTACCAAACTCTTTCCCAATATTTCCCTGTTCATTAATTCGATTTGAGAAAGCCTTTTCTCCGGTTTGCCCAAAGCTGTTTCCACCTCTCTGATTCCCTCAACCATCATTTTGAACTCTTCCGGCAACAGACTAGCTTTATGATCAGGTCCGTCCAAATTCTTATCCACTGTTAAATGACGCTCAATTATACTTGCCCCTCTGGCTACCGCCGCCACGGACACCGCTATGCCACGTTCGTGACCCGAATATCCCACCGGCACCTCATATTTCTTTAGCTCATCCATAAATCTCAAATTAATTTCATCAAAAGGAGCAGGGTAGGAGTTGTTACAATGCATCAAGGCAAATTTAACTCCTAAGCTCCTGACAAATTCCACTCCTTTTTCAATCTCTTCTTCTTTACTCATTCCAGTGGACAATATCATGTCTTTACCATATTTTGCGACGTACTCTAACAATTCATTGTTAGTAAAATCCGGCGAACCTATCTTATAAACAGGCACATTTAGTAATTCCTCTATCATATCCGCGCTTTTCTTGTCCCAGGGATTTACCAGAAAAATTATCCCTTTCCCATCAGCATATTCTTCCATCTCCAAAAAAGCATCGTCCGACAGTTCAAATTCCTTTAAAATCGGTATCAGATACCTGTATTTCTGCTCCCCGGTGTTCGGATTATCTAAAATTTTCCTCTGGTAAACCTCTGCCAAATCACGCTTCTGAAATTTAACCGCGTCAGCACCAGCCTCATGAGCCTTATCTATCAACTGCAAAGCCCTTTTAAAATCGCCATTGTGATTTATTCCCGCTTCCGCTATAACAAAAACCTTCTCCCCCGAACCTATCCTTCTGTCCCCCACTTTGATATAATCTATTGACATTATAATAATATATTACATTATATTCTAACCCTAAGCCAAATTCACCGCTCCCCCCTCCAAATAACATCTAATATTATCAATGGTTGTGTTAAGAATCTTCTTTACCGCCTCCTCACTGTTAAAAGCGTTGTGCGGCGTTATTATCACGTTCGGATTATTTAATAAAATATGGTTTCCTAAAATAGTTGAAAGTTCCTGATTGGAAGAAGACCCCTTCGATAAAACTTCTGCTTCTTCATGAATCAACCTTTCTCTTTCCAATACATCCAAACCCGCTCCAGCTATTCTGCCTTCATCCAAAGCCTTTAACAAAGCCGCGGTTTGAACCAAGTCCCCGCGAGCCGTGTTTATTAATAAAGCACCGGGCTTGATCAAGTCAACCGACTCCATGTTTATCATATGTCTGGTTTCCTCCGAAAGCGGAGCATGCAAACTAATCACCTCCGACTGACCCAATAGTTCATCCAACGATTTAACGTAAGAAAACCCCATTCTGTCCGCCAAATCTTTATCCCGATTTGGATCGTACACAACCACTCTCATAGCAAAAGACCGAGCAATTTCAGCCACTTTAGCGCCAATCTTTCCACACCCCACTATCCCCAAGGTTTTGCCCTCCAAATCAAAGCCTCTCAAGCCTTCACGTGAAAAGATCCCCTGCCTGGTGCGATCATTACAATGCAATATCTTTCTAGACAAAACTAGCATCAACGCAAAAGTGTGTTCAGCCACCGTCCTTTCCCCATAACCGGGAACGTGGCTTACCGTAACACCTCGCTCCCTGCATGAACCCAAATCTATATGATCACAGCCCGTCGAACGAGTAGCAATATGTTCCAAATTAGGAAATCTATCAAGTGTCTTTTTATTAACCCCTGACCAGGCAAAAACTGACATTATCCTAACCTTTTCAGGATCCTCTTCAATCTCGCTCGAAACCCTGCCAAACTCCATACCCACGGACAAGCCCGCAATTTCTTTTGGCAACTGGTTCCTTTCCCAGTCCTCAACATCAAAAAACAAAATCGACATAATCAAATAATCTTATATATTTTATAGTAGGTCACATTAAATAATATTTTATCCTATGTTGTCAATGCTCACCCCCGTAGAACACCTGCTTCTTTGGGCCGCCTTTTTCATTACCGGAATCTTAGCCGGCATTGCCTTAAGCTATCCTTTAACTTCCGGCGGCAAGAAAAAACTATGACCTCCAATCTAATTTTCAACATCTTTTCCTTCCTTCTGCTACTGGGAATATACACGATTATAGGCTTCGGACCCGGGCTGATTGTTGGCTTGCTTATCGGCAACATTATCGGCGCTCCTCGCCAGGAAAAGCTTATAAACAAACACATCCGTGATCGCCAGGAAGCCGATCACCATAATGCTCAATGGAACCCTAGCCATAAACGCTGGCAAAAATAAACTATATATAATCATTCAACAATCACCATCCCTTTAAGGCTCTCGGTCAAACCATCCCGATATCCCCACTCTCCTTTTTCAGTAAAAACAAAAGAGCGCTTTTCTCCCGTATACAAACCATGGCCAGTATCAAACCCAGACATTGACGGATAACTATCGAACACCGGCCAGTGCATTCCCTGACCATTATTTACAAAGACTACTTCTGTACCAACGGAAACCGTAATATTTTCCGGCACAAATCCCGTATCCGTTATCGAAACAATTTTCTCGACTTTCACTAACCCTTCCTCTTGAATTATGTCTTTCTTAGACCCACTATCTTCCTCTTTTTCTAGTTCTGTAAACACGGGCTCACCAGCCGGCGCCCGTTGAATAAACTGATTGCCCACACTGTCCATATCCTTCTTTTCTTCTATTAACTCAATTTCTTCGCCCGATTCCTCACCAACTCCCACTTCCTCACTACTCTCCCCACCAGGTTGATACATCCAAAAACCAACCGCTCCAACCAAAAACATCGCCCCTATCAAAATAAAAATGGCTACTTTCATACTTACACTAAGTATATAACCACCGTTAAAATACCAAAAATCTATTTGAGCTCATTTGCGTCCATTTGGCAATACTCACACTCCCCGCACCAACTGCCTCTCTCTAAAAATTTTAAAGATTTTATTTCCTCCCAAACATTTTTGATCTCTTCCTTCAAGACATCAACTTCCTTACTGCTAACCAAAAACCTTTTCTTCACGTACCTGCCTGTCCGCTTACTGGGCTGAATAAAATCAATCGTTCCACTCCCCACCTCATACTCAAACCTGTTCGAACTATCCGCCAACAGCTTATAAAAAGCCAATTGCCTTCTGTACTTCTCTCCTTTTTTCAAATACTTGTAAGCCTTATCGGGATTGCCAGTTTTATAATCAACCACATTCACCTTATTACTGCCTTTATCAACTTCAACCAAATCCAACCTCCCTGTTAGCCTAAGATCGTTTACCCAAATACCGTGGCTCCAAAAATCATATTCCAACAACACATCCTTTCTAAAGTCCCCTTTATAACAATCAAAATAGCCGCTCAAAATTTTTCTCCCCATATCCAAAACCGCTCGTTTTTCTGTAATATTTACTCCCGATTCTGCTTCTACCCATTTCGCATACCTTGCCAACAAATATTTTTTGCCCGGCAATTTTTCTCCCTCCTTGTATTTAGCATAAAAGTCTCTCAAGGCTCCATGCACGGCCGTTCCCAAAACCATATGTCTAGTTTTGACCATTGGCGCTCTTAATAAATTGCGATAAAAGAAAATCAGTGGACATTCCAAGTAATTATTTAGATGAGTGACGCTCATCAAATAATTATCCAACCTCTCACTCAACCACGACTTCATCTGATCAGATCTCCACTTGCTTCCGTCCGCCATTTTAACATTCACGAGTTCAGCACCTTCTTCCCTCATCTTTTTCTCAACAAAACCATGCTTCCTTAAATGCTCGGGTATTTCTTCAACAAAACGGGAATGTATTCTTTCCCTGCCATTTTCATCATGCCTAGACCAACTTAAAATCACTTCTTGTTTAGCTCTGGTCAAAGCCACAAAAAACAACCTTCTTTCATCTTCGTTATTACTCTCTTCCCCCACCGGATCAAACGCGATCACTCCCGCCGGCAGTGAAAGCCTTCCTCCCCCTTTCTTCTCCTGCCAGCTTTTTTCATCCAACCCTTTGATAAATACATGCTCAAACTCCAAACCTTTTGATTTATGAGCTGTCATCAAACACACCGCTTCCTTACCGCCACCACGTCTCACCGATAACGGTAAACCATTTTCCCGCATCATTTTTAGATAACCAATCAACTCCTCCAACCCTAATCCGTCGCTACCTCTTTCCAATTTTCTTATTTCCTTAAAAACAGCCTTCACCCCCAAAAAAGCAAACAGGTTTCCCTCTTCCTCCACCACTTGCCTTAACCACCCCGACTCTGTCAAAACCACACTAAAGAATTCTTGCAAAGACCTATTCTTCTCAATCACCCTCCACCTAACCACCCTATCCACAAAACCAAGAAACAGCTTCCTGTTCCTTACTCCTGCCTTTTTCATTTCTTCACCACTCGTTAACACTTTAAACAAACTCTTGTTTTGACCAGCAAAATACAAAACCTTAACCACATCAAGCGCCTCAAACCCCCACCAATCATACTGGAGTACCTCGCCTAGCAACTCATCTCTGCCAACTCCCGCTACATACTCAAGCAGCCTGAACATTTGTCTAACTCTTTTTTCTTTAAAAACATCATCACCTGTCTCCAGTCTCGCCGGCACTCCTGATCTTTCCAAAGCGGAAATCATCTCTTCCGCATCCCTGTTGCGACGATAAAGAACCGCTATCTGTTCCGGATCACATCCTTCATCAACAAGTTCCTTAATCCTGTTTACTATAAAAAAACATTCATCCTCTTCCTCTTCAGCCTCCCAAACCTCGATCATTTTTTTTGATCGGCCACTCGCCGCCAGTAAATACCTATCCTTTACCGGCAAATATTCATCTATCCTTTCCCTATTCCTGCTAATTACCTTCTGTGCCGCCTCTAACACAACTGACTGGCTTCTGTAATTATGAATCAACGACATCACTTTTATATCTCCCCTATACCTATCATAAAAACTAACCATATTATCCATCGAAGCGCCCTGAAACCTGAAAATAGATTGGTTGTCATCTCCTACCACAAACAGGTTAGGATTTTTGTAAAAACTGCCCAGCAGATAAACCGCTTTATTCTGCGCGCCGTTAGTATCCTGAAACTCATCTACCAAAATGTACTGATACTGCTCTTGATAATAAGCCAACAGTTCATCGTCGCCTTCAAGTCTTTCAACCACTTGCATAACCATGTCTTCATAGTCATACCTACCATTAGTCACCAATTTTCTTTGGTAATAGTCAAACACTTTAATCAACTCTTTCTGCTTAGGCAGCTGCGTAGTCATTCGAGTAAATATTTTTTTAACATTATTTTTCAACTCCGTCCTAAGCCTGCTGGCTTCCCGATTATTCCTGCACCGTCCAGACCTTTCCCAATAATCTTCAAAGATTTTTTCCGTGGAGGTTGCCAGGGTCCGTGCTTTAATCTTTTCACTAACCTTCCGCAGCCTTTGATCAACCTCTCGGCACATGACTTCGCTCCTGGCACTCACCGCCGCTTCAAAAAAAGGCTCCAGAACTCGCCTTGCTTCTTTTAAATAATCTTGAGTTAGTCCAACCAAACGTTCGTATTCTTCCAGCTTCACTCCTTCCTGTTTTAATTTTCTTACTGCCTCAACACAATCACGCAGATATACATAGGGACTACCAAAAGGCTTTAAGGGACTCCCGTTTTTTAATTCGTCAATTACCGCCTTAAAGAAATTGATTCTTTCCACGTCAGCCACCGGCTTCCACTCTCCAGCCAGAGAAAACTTATCCGGCCAATCTTGAATAACCTCATTACAAAAAGAGTGAAATGTTTCTATTCTCACCCGATAAACCGTCTCACCTATAATTTCCAGCAGCCTCTTTTTCATTTCGTTGGCCGCCGATTCTGTAAAAGTTAAACACAGTATGTTGTCGGGGCTCATCTGAGTTATCCGCAAAATATTCGCTATCCTCGCTGTTAACACCCGAGTCTTTCCAGTCCCCGGACCGGCTATTACCATCACCGGTCCTTCAATAGCATCTACCGCCTTCTTTTGCCCAGTATTTAAAAACCCGTAAACGCTCTCAAATTTAGACGTTTCCTTTCTCCCTGCTTTTTCCTTCACTTTCTGTTTCATGTCCCAAAGACCGATTATTAATATTTTTCTTACCCATCAGACAAGACCCAGCCCCCACCGCTATCCCAAAACCAACCATCACTATAGACAACCATTGCCCTCTATAAAAAACCCCTAACCGCTCATAGTCATGCACTCTAAAGTACTCCATGAAAAACCTAAAAACTCCCATCATAAACAAAAAAAGAGCTGCCACGGAACCATCTCCGCTTCGCCCCCTGGCCAAATAATAAAAACAAAACCCGACTATAACCAATATCCCCAACACCACTAACAAATTAGCTTCCACCGAAACAAAAATCTCCTGGTTAATAAGATTACCTAACCTTCCCAAAGCTATGCCCAACCCCGCCGGAACCACTGCCACATCAGCTAACCGCAAAATACCCGCCTTAAATATCTTTCCCCCCAACCACAATGCCAAAGCCACCCCAATTATGCCACCGTGGATCGACATCCCTCCCATCCAAAAATAAAAAACCTCTTCCACATGGCCCCAAAAATACTCCAGCCCATAAAAAACCACATACCCCAGACGCCCCCCCAACAAAACCCCCACCGCCCCCAAAGCTACCACCGCCGCCCATTCATCACTCGTCAAAAAAACTTTTTTATAACTCTGCAACCGCGGCATAAGCCACCACGCTAATCCATAACCTGCCACATACATAATCCCATACCAGCGAATATCTATTCCTAAAAAAGATAAAGCCACCTCTCTGGACGGCAAAAAATCAACCATTTAGGTCTGCTTTAAATACACCATTCTCGTTGGAAACGCCATTTCCACACCTTCTTTTTCCAGTCTTTCTTTAATAGCCAGCAGTATCTCCTCATTAACATCCATATACTCTTCGTAATTACTGGTTTTCATGTAATAAACCACTTCAAACAATAAAGAAGACTCGGCAAATTCTTTAAAATGCACTCTGTCAAAACGAGCCTTTTTCCGCTCCTTTACTACCTCCTCTACAATTTCAGTCACTTTTCTTAGTTTTTCAGCGGCCGTATCGTAAGTCACCCCAATATTAAACACAACCCGTCTTTCTTTCATGCGGCCAAAATTTCTTATCGTTGTTGCCGTCAGCTCCTTATTAGAAAAAACCACCTCTTCTCCCGACAAAGATTTAATCCTGGTTGTCTTGATACCCACGCTTCTTACTGTCCCCATAAAATCGCCCGTGATAATAAAATCACCGGGAACAAAAGGTTTGTCAAAATATATCGACAAAGAAGAAAACACGTCGCCCAAAATATTTTGAGCGGCCAGAGCCACCGCTACGCCTCCTATTCCCAACCCTACAAACAGAGACGACACATCAACTCCAAAATTAGACATAACAAACAAAATACCCAGTCCCCACAAAGCAATACTGGACATTGTCCTCAACAAATTCATCACCGACCGAGACCTTTTATCATCGGTCTTCTCCACGCGCCGCTTAATATAAAACTCCAAGAAAATCTGTACCGCCAGAACCACCTGGTACACCAACCAGGACACCAAAATCAAATCCACGACCTTCTCAGCCAAGCCCTTTATCTCAAGCATCTGCAATACTATATAAAAAGCCAGATAAGTATAAAAAGGCGGCTTAATAGTTTTAATCACCGTCACCACCGCGTCATCAATTTCCGTCTTCGTTCTTTCCGCAACTCCACCGAAAAACCTAATAGCCGCCCACTGCATCCCCTTAAAAACAATAATCAGGACAACAAAAGAGCACACAGCCAAAATGTAATCAAGCATGCTGTTTTCCCAATACTCAAAGTACCAAAAAGGTGACTGCAAAAAATCGCCAAACATAAAAATAATTAATCCTACAACTTTACATTAAACCACCCCCTTATCCTTTTCAACAAGACAAACAATAAGATTGAAATAAAAGAGGGTAAACGAACACGCCGTTTACCCTTCAGAACATACTTAATGCTCCTCAAAACAACAAAGAACCACCAGTTTCAAGCCACCCGCATAGCCTGATCTCCTGGCTTCTCGGCCACTCTTCTCCCAAAACGTTCTGTCAACTCACCTAGAAACCCCTCCAGACAGCCTCTAACCAAAGCTATCGCATCATGGGGCACTTGACTCCAGGAAACAACTTGCCCAACCTCAACACACTCGGGATGACAAACACCAATATCACCACACCGCTTAGCAAAAACAAATAAGCCACCCCTTTTCCATCCGGACCTGCAAACCAAACAAGCAGGAAAATTTCTATTTAGCTCATCCCTGTCTTTTGGAGTCATCTTCCTGGGATCAAAAGAAACACAACCCAGCACACTTCCACAGCCTAACGACTCCTCAACAAGAAGAGGTATTTTAACGGACCTTGCCGATCCATTCCCCTGCCAATCAATCTGATGCCAAGGAAGAAGTTCTGTGCTTCCGCCAAAACATCTTTGATGAACCAGCCCCTCGACCTGACCTATCTTAGCAGCAAGCACCAATGATGCCGAAGAAAAAGAGCTCTGACACACACAGCAAACACAACCTCCACAAGCCCTTTCCATGTCAGGTGGCCGCCTGATCAATTCTTCCAACTCGCCCCATCCTTCTACCTGACCAAGCGGAACAATCAAGTCAGCCATCGACCTGAAGCGAGTAATCACACGCCCTCCACAATCTCCCTGACATCCCATTCTGACATCCTCCATCAAGAAAAGGTACACCAGCCGAACTACCTGTCCGGCCACACTAGTACATCCTATTACCTCTCAAATAAATGTCAATAAACATTGACAAAATCGCCGCGGATGAAACCGCGGCGATCTTTGTTTCAACAGAATTATTTTTATAACAAACTGTCTACTTTACCTTTCACGGCCTCATAAGGCTGCGCTCCCGACAATGGCGTTTTACTACCATCGGGACCAATCAAAACACTGTAAGGCGTTCCTCTGCCCCCAGCCACTTCAGCATCTTCAAAATCCGAAGCCACTTTATCACTATATCTACCACTGTCCAAACAATCTTCAAACTGTCTGCCGTTTACTACACCCGCCTCTTTCGCCAACTGCGGCAACTGTGCCAAATCCAGTCCGTCATTAGACGGAGTCACCTCATATATCAAGCCCAGCATTTCCCAGAATTTTCCTTGCTCGCCGGCACACTCGGCCGCTTCAGCCTCTTTACGCGCTTTCTTGTGCAACTGATCCAAAGGAAAATGACGATATACCCACCTAACATCGTTAGGATACTCTTCCACAACCTTCTGCACTGTAAAATGGAAATTTTTGCAAAAAGGACATTCTGTATCCGAATACTCTACTATAGTCACCTTAGGATTATTAGCACCCCTTGTATGATCATCCTTGCCTATTTCTCTAATATCGCCCACTTGCACGCCTGCCACTTTATTTTCCTGGCCCTCTTCCTGCTGTTGTGTAGCCTGCGGTTTTTCCTCCATCACCACTTTTTTCTCCCCCCCTTTACTCCCAAAATATATAGCTCCGGCAATTAAAGCCCCCGCTATTACAATTGCCATTGGCACCCCCATATCCAATCCCCTTTCTTCCTTTTTTGCCTCTGTTTCCTTTTCTTTCATACTCAAATAAATACCTAATAATAATCACACAGTGACACTCTACCTAAATAGATAATAAATAACAACAAGAGTAATATAAAAACATGTTTCTCTTAATTGACATCGGTGGCACCAATCTGCGCCTTTCTTTCTCTAAAGACCTAAAAACAATTTCTCGGCCCCACATATTCCCTACACCGAAAAAATACGGCCAGGCCCTACAAAACATCTGCCAAAAAAGCAAAGACCTCGCAAAAGACAACCTAGAGGCTATCTGCATCGGTATTCCAGGTGTTTTAAACAAAGAAAAAACCTGTGTTCTCACCAGCCCCAACCTGCCAGACTGGTGCGATCAGCCTATTCGGGAACAAATAAACGAGAGTCTTGACACTCCTGTTTTTATGGAAAACGATGCCGACCTGGCCGGCCTGGGAGAGGCCGTATTCGGATCCGGAAAAACACACAACAGCATCGCCTATTTCACCATCAGCACCGGTGTCGGCGGAGCCAGAATCATTGACAAAAAAATCGATTCCGCCACCCCTTTGGAACCGGGACATCAAACTATAATCGCTGATGGCCTTCCCTGCGGTTGCGGAGGCTCCGGTCACTTGGAAGCCTACGTGTCTGGATCAGGTTTAAAAAAGCTGTACAACCAAAAACCAGAAGACATTAAAGATCCAAAAATATGGGAAGAGGTTACCAGACTCCTGTCTATCGGCCTTATTAACAGCACTGTTCACTGGTCTCCTGACTGTATCATTCTTGGAGGCTCAATCATGAAAAGTCTCCCTTTTGATAAACTCGAAAAAAACTACCGTGAATCCCATAACATTGTTAATAACCGACCGCCACTAAAATTAGCCGCTCTAGGCGACCGTTCCGGATTGCATGGATCTTTGGTTCTCTTAAAACAGAAAACCAAATAAAGCTATATTCCCAAAACCTGGCCTAGTCTCTGTTGATCAAAACCAACAATTATCTCCTCTCCCACCTCAATAACCGGCACCCCCATCTGACCTGACTTGGACAGCATTTCTTCCCTGGCCGTCTCGTCCATAGCCACGTCCTTCTCTTCATACTCAAGATTATTTTGATCAAAATAATCTTTTGCCATACTGCAATATCCACAAGTAGGCGTACTGTAAATAGTTATCTTGCTCATAAAAATTCAATTAATAATAAATTTATTAACAAGATAAGATGATTTCTGCACCCGTCAATACAATTTTGGTCTAACCCACCACCACCTCATCACTACCAACTAAGTGAAGACTGTTCACAAGACTAAGGCTCACCAGAAAGCTTGTGGAAAAGTTCCAAGAAAAAACCTTGCGCCCCTTATTTTTATCGTTAAATTATAATTAACAAAAAAATTGCACCTTTATAAACAACAAATAGTTCTTTCTCTACCAGGCTCACTCTTCCTTTTCTCTAAATACGCTCGCTCCTCTTCTCTTGAGCCTTTTTCTTTTGTCTAATTTTTCTCACTCATAGGTGTATACTGAACGCATCTTATGAACCAAGACAACCTATACAAAAATTTTACTTCTGCTGTCGAAGAGGCTGGCGCTACTCTCAACGCTCACCCCGACATAATACAGTACCTAACCAAACCCCAACGTATAATTCACCTAAACATTCCTCTTTCCTTAGACAACGGATCCGTCCAAAATTTCCCCGCCTACCGCGTCCAACACAATAACGCCCGCGGTCCCTATAAAGGAGGCGTCCGCTATCACTCCGAAGTCAACTTGGACGAGATGATGACCCTGGCCGGCTTTATGACCATTAAAACCGCCGTTGTTGATATACCCTTTGGAGGCGCCAAGGGCGGCATCGCTATAAACCCCCAAGAATACAGTGACTCCGAATTACAACGTCTCTCTAGATCATTCATAGAACTTCTCGATTCCAATATTGGCCCCACCACCGACATACCCGCTCCCGACATAAACACCAACGCCCAAATCATGGCCTGGTTCGCTGATGAATATATCCGCCTAAACAGTACTCAAGAGCACTCATCGGCAGCTATTACCGGCAAACCACTATCCTTAGGCGGCAGCCGGGGCCGCCATGAAGCCACGGGACGCGGCGGACTTTTTGTCCTGCTTGAATATTTATCACAAAGAAAAATTAACTACCGAGATTTAACTGTCGCCGTCCAAGGATTCGGTAACGTCGGGCAAAACTTCGCTTTATTCGCCGACCAGGCCGGATTCCGCGTCGTCGCCATATCTGACCATGAAGGCGGAGTATATCATGCCAACGGGTTAAATGTAAAAGCCCTGATAAAAGCCCAATCAGAAGCCGGCCGAATGACCCGCAACCTCTGCTATCCCAAAATGAACGTGGAACAAGCCGGACAAACATCTAATGACTGTCAACAAATAACCAATCAAGAGCTTCTTGAGCTTGACGTCGACATTCTTGTCCCCGCCGCTATAGAAAACCAGATCACCGCCCAAAACGCCCAACACATAAAAGCTTCAACGGTGCTTGAGCTGGCCAACGGACCCACTACTCCTGAAGCTGATAAAATCCTTAGAGATAAAAAAATCGACGTGATTCCAGACATCGTCGCTAACGCCGGTGGGGTTACTGTCAGCTACTTCGAATGGACCCAAAGCCTCCAAAATCTTTACTGGTCAGAAGAACAAGTAGACTCTCTACTTGAAATGAAAATGGAGCGGGCCATTACCGAAATCATAAATGAACAAAAAGAAAGCAATACTCTTAGACAAGCGGCCTACCAGCTAGCTATAAAAAGGCTCCAATCATCCATTCTTCTGCGCGGCTGGATTCATCCTCGCCCCCAAGATACTGAAGGCCGTTTCAACAATCACTAAAATCAACTCTAAAAAATTATCGAATATCCACTTTCTTTACCCTGGGACTAAATATTTTATCAGCTATCTCCCTCATTTCACTAGGAGAATATGGACTATAAGAAGAAACAGCTGAATCAAGGGTTTCTCCCGACTTAAACGCCTGCAAACCATACACACTAGCCCCCTCTACCAGCTTAGCCATCTCCTCTAATGTTTCTTTAGAATGCATTTCCTTAACTATGGTTGATCTAAACTCATAAGGAATACCGCTTTTCATAATAATGTCTATACTTTTTTTTATATTCTCTGGCCTGGCCCCTTCACCCACCAGCTCCCTATATTTATCCAAAGATGTCTTTATATCCATAGCTATATAGTCAACTAGCCTGTCCTTAAAAGCCCTGCTCAACACATCCGGCAAATTACCGTTAGAATCCAGCTTCACCAAAAACCCCCTACCCTTTACCTTCTTCATAAACTCCAAAAGGTCTCCTTGTATGGTCGGCTCTCCACCGGTTATAACCACTCCATCCAAAAATTCTTGCCGCTGGTCTAAAAAACTGAAAAAAACATCCTCTGGAACAAAGCTTTCCTTTATTTTTGCTAATTCTTCCGGCAATACAAACTCCGGATTGTAGCAAAAACGACACCTAAAATTACACCCTGGAGTAAAAACAATGCAGGACGTCTTTCCTGGATAGTCAAGTACCGAGAACTTATGAACACCGCTTATCAACATACGCGGTTCAACCAACTATTCTCTTACTTTCAAATCCGCCAACTTACCAACAAATTAAGCGTTACAAACAGCCTTTTCGCTGTATTTATTAATAAATTCACGATTAGCCGCCACCACCTCCTGAAAATGCTTGCGGCTCATGTGTTCTGCTTTTTTCCCCACGTTAAAATGAGAAACGGGGCGGTGATAACCCATTACTCTTGTCCACACCTCACATCTTGTCCTTTGTTTTGAAACGTTTTCTTTTGTCATTATTTCATTAATTAATTATAAGTTTTATTTTGTTTTTAAACCCCCTCTTTCACCTCACCGCTTACATACTGCTCACGATACTGATCATCAAACCGAGGAGCCTGAAAAATTCCTAATTCCTCATCACACTTAGGACAAAAGTCCCACTCTCCAACCAGATAACCATGTTTAGGACAAACCGAAAAAGTAGGAGTAATAGTCACGTAAGGCAATCGACAACCAGTTAAAATTTTCCTTACCAAATCACGACAAGCCTTGGCACTACTAATCCTTTCTGTCATATAACAATGAAAAACTGTCCCTCCTGTATATTTGCTCTGCAAATCTTCCTGCAAAGTCAGCGCCTCAAACAAGTCTTCCGTGTGTTCCACCGGCAGCTGTGATGAGTTTGTGTAATAAGGCGCTTCTTCAGTACCCGCCTGAATTACATCCGGCCACTTCTTCTTATCCTCCTTGGCAAACCTGTAGGTCGCCCCTTCTGCCGGCGTCGCTTCAAGATTATACAAATTACCCGTTTCCTGCTGAAATTCCATCAATTTATCTCTCATAAAATCAAGAATTTCCGCCGCCAGCTTTTGACCACCCGGCGTAGCAATACTTTCTCTGTCATCAGTAAAATTACGTACCGCCTCATTCAGCCCATTTATCCCTATTGTCGAAAAGTGATTACTCAAACCTCCTAAATACCTCTTCGTAAACGGAAACAACCCGTTATCAATACGGCGCTGTATCTCCTTTCTTTTTATCTCCAAAGAAGTTTTAGCCAACTCCATTAAAAACCCCACTCTCTTCAAGAACTTTTCTTTGTTGCCTTTATTCAAATACCCAATTCGAGCCGAATTAATCGTCACCACTCCAATAGATCCTGTCATTTCCGACGAACCAAACAACCCACCGCCTCTCTTCTTCAGCTCTTTTAAATCCAACTGCAGACGACAACACATTGACCGCACATCACTGGGGTTCAAATCCGAATTCAAAAAGTTCTGGAAATATGGCGTCCCATACTTGGCTGTCATCTCAAACAAGGGCAAATTGTCTGGATCATCCCAATCAAAGCTCTTGGTTATATTATAAGTCGGAATTGGAAAAGTAAACGCTCTGCCCCTGGAATCTCCCTCCGTCATAACTTCAATAAAAGCCTGGTTAATAAACCTCATTTCTTTTTCCAGCTCCCCAAAAGTATAACCAAACGGCTCACCGCCCAACACCAGCCTCTGCTCTTTTAAATCTTCCGGGCAAGTCCAATCCAAGGTTATGTTCGTAAAAGGCGTCTGCGTTCCCCAGCGAGAAGGCACATTCATATTAAAAACAAAAGACTGGATGTTTTGATAAACGTATTTATACGTCTTCTCATCAATATATTTTTCCTTTTCTGCCTCACTGGAAAAACCGGCCTTTGCCCTGTCCAACTCATCCCTTATCTCTAAGGCGTATTTTTTTACAAACGGCGCCATATACGTATCAAAGCTTGAGAAAGCCTGCGCTCCAGCCCACTCATTTTGCAAAGTCCCTAAAAAATTAACCATCTGCGCCACAGCCGAGCTTAAATGTTTAGGCGCGCTAGACTCTACCTTGTCCGGCACCCCATTAAAACCTTCCTCTAAAAGAGCTCTCAGGCTCCATCCGGCACAATAACTGGAAAACATGTCCAGATCATGAATGTGAAAATCCGCATTTCTGTGAGCATCACCTACACTTTGCGGATAAATAGAGGACAGCCAGTAATTAGCCGTGACCTTACCAGCTGTATTTAAGATCATCCCCCCCAAGGAATATCCCTGGTTAGAATTCGCGTGTACCCGCCAGTCATTGCGATTCAAGTATTCAGTTATCGTATTGTCAACATCCACCACCACTTTCTTGTTCTCACGGACCATTCTTCTCTTATCCCTATACAAAATATACGCCTTGGCCATATCGGCGTAATCAAATTTTATGAGCGTTTCTTCCACGACGTCCTGAATCTCTTCTACCGTCGGGATCTTGTCCACAAACATCTCTTCCAATTGCATGTCTACCTCTTTAGCCAGTGTCTCCGGAACTACCTTGTCGTTTTTACCCACAGCCTTAGCCGCTTTCTCTATAGCTGCCTCAATTTTATCAACATTATAATCTACAACGTCTCCATTTCGTTTGTGAACCTTAAATATTGGCATAATATTTATATGTGTTTTAGCGTTAAAAATAAATGAGAAGGTTTTTAAAGTCCCCTTCCCTCTCTACTAAACTTTAACACACAACCCCCGCCAAAAGTGTCACTTCCTCCATCAACCTTTCCACAGTTTTTTTGTTTATGTTCGCTTCCCATTAAGCGTCTTTTACCTAAACCTCTTCCTTATTTTTCTTCTGGACCTAGACAAGTGGAGCTTCACGGCATTTTCACTCTTTTGCAACAATACCGCGATCTCTTTTATTCTCATCCCTTCTCTATACCTCATCGAAAATATTTCCTTTTCCGTTTGCGACAGCTCTCCCAATCCATACCAGTCTATATCCTTCATCAGCATCTCGGCTCGACTAGCCGACTTAGCCACCTCGCTGTCAGCCACCTCGTCCAAACCCACAGTCTTTTTCCTCCTGTAAAAATTAACCACTTGGTTATGAGCGATTCTCCGTAAATAAGTAAGATAAGAAGCGTTAGCCCTCTTAAACTCTTTAATATGGGAAAAAGCTTTAATAAAAACCTCCTGCACTAAATCGTGAGCCACCCCCCTATCATGACCCACATGATATAAAACATACCGATACAAATTTTCCTTATATTTATCGTAAAGCTTTCTATACTCATCACTGTTCTTTTGCGCCGCCTTTACTAATAACCAGTCTTCTTCCTGCCTTTTGACTCTCCCTCTAAAAACCTTGGCGGAAATTTTTCCCAAAACATTGTCTTTCATGCCTTTAATATCATAACAACAATCCCGACAATCTCACCAAACAAAGATCCGTGGCTCCGCCACCTCTCTATACCTACTGTCAATATTTCAGTCTCGGGATTGCCGCATGTAGTTTTAAAAAGTCCTACAAAATAAAAAAGGCCTGCGCGGGTAGCAATGGCCGCTTGATCAAAACCGATGGAACTCGAATTCATCTTTACTGATAGTTCGCACGGAGAATCACCCCCAACTAATTTAAACAGACGATCCTCACGTGATTATACATCCCTTCGGACAAAGAATTCGAGCGGTCCCACGGATTGATCACACACCCATTGCTTTCCTAAAAGCCACGCAGGCCGCTAACTAAGGCATTTTCTTTTTCATACACATCTCCTTTTGGTGACACAAAACTGGTGACACAAAACCGACCCCTGCATGAAAAATGGAGGCGACAGGACTCGAACCTGTAACCTTGCTTAAGCCAAGCCGGCCTTGCCTAGGATAGCCTCTCGGCCTACTTAGCAATGCTCTCCCTCTGAGCTACGCCCCCAAACAACCCTAGAAAAACGGACCATTCTGAAATGAAGATGTAAGGAATCGAACCTATAACCTCAAGAAATCATTGTCTTGCGCTCTGCCGCTTGCGCTCTGCCGATTGAACCACATCCCCAATTTCAGAAACAAGATAAAATGAACAAGTCTGCCAAAACGGTACGACAATATCTAAACCTGCGACATCAAGATTCCTCGTCTTGGACTCTGCCAAATTAAACTACGTCCCGCTTTGAAAAGCGTACTTAGCCAATCTATTAAATTCCCCAAAATCTGTCAATCACTAATAACAATTCCTAGGCCCGATTATCACCAACAACTATTTTCTATTTTCTTAATTTCTATTTTCTCCCGTCACCTGGCCGCCTTCGGATTATCTAGCCATTTACTAGCCGCCAAATGCCAAGCCGACACATCCACCTTATCAAGCTCATCCCATAACTGCCGAGCCGAATCGGTATAAAGCCGCTCATCCCTGACTCTTTTCCTTGACTTTCTCCACTTATCTGGCAACTTCAATCCCCGCTCCTCAAGTTCCCTTAGCTCTAAATCAGCCTCTAAATTATCAGCGTCTTTCACAATTTTGGCCGCCGGCGACTTTCGTGCCTCATACTCATTAAGAACTTCCAAAAAGAAGTCCTCCAAACTGGTACCAGCAAATATATCCCGCGCCGCTTTCTGTCCATCCGCTTTGGCATACAGTTTATGAATGTAATTAAAATCTATGGTTCTGGATTCAGCCACATCATGAACCAAAGCCATCTTCATCACTTTTTCTTCATCTTCTTCCCCTTCTTTTCTAGCCAATATCAACGCCAGCCACACCACCCTCAACGTATGCTCCAAATCATTCTCGCAATCAACTGCCAACTGCTGCCGCCAGCGTCTTTGAACATTGCGCAAAGACCCCACCTCATACAAAAATTCAATATCTCTCTTATTAAAACTCACAATAATAGTCTAAACTAACAATGGTAAGCGCCCACCGCCTCTTTTATATTCTTATAACCATCAGCCTTAAGCAACCGCTCCAAACCCAAATTAATACCACCGACTAAAGAGGGTCCTTCATATATCATCCCGGTAATTAACTGTACCAAACTAGCTCCTCTCTTTATTTTCTCATAAGCGTCTTCCGCGCTAAAAATCCCGCCCACCCCAACAATAATCAGCCTGTCACCACAATAATCGTAAGTCTTGGCAATTAAGTCATCCACCCTATCCCTTATCGGCAAACCGCTAATACCTCCCTTGGTGCTAGATGCTTTTTCTTTTAAAACTAAATCGTCCATCTTTTTAGCAATATTGCCAATGACCACTCCTTCTACCCCCTTCTTCAATACAACCTCCAGCAACTGTTTAAATTCAGGCCATGGTAAATCAATCGGCATCTTGATAAAAAAAGGTTTTTCAACTCCCTGCCCCTTTATTCTTCTCAACAACTCCTCCAGCCTGTCAGGTGAGCAAAACGGCTCTCCCCCAAAAGCATTGGGACATGAAACATTAACAGTATAAAAATCACCTACCCCGCTATCCCTAAACACTTTCAAGCAGTCAACATAATCTTTAATCCCCGCTTCTAAATCAACAGTATTCGGACTATTTGTTTTTGCCAAAGAAATTCCAACAGGAACCAGCTTCTTCTCGCTCTTTTTCTTTAATCTGGCCGCCACTGCCTTTGCCCCTTCGCTTTTTAAACCGTAATTAACAATAATCGCCTTTGATCTAGGAAGCCTCGTGACCCGAGGCGGATCGTTGCCTCCATAAGGACCCATCGTCACCGAACCTACCTGGCCAAAACCAAACCCCAAAGGTTCCAGAATCTCCACCATTCTCCCGTCCTTGTCGAAACCAGCTGACAGCCCCACCGGATTCTCAAATTTAAGACCCAATAATTCCTGTTCCAAAACCGGCGACTTAAAGCCAAAAATTAGTTTAGTTACCCCCCTGCCCCAGCCAAACCCGCCCCAAAACTCTCCCGTCCTAACCGCCGCATCATGAATCCACTCCTCGTCAGTCAAGAAAAAAACCGGCCTTACCAACCGCCTGTATTTCACGGACATAATTTCAAATCTATTCATATTAAAAAACCTTGACACAGACACAAAATACACAAAAATATTAATGAGGCTTAACCCTCATTTTAGCTTTTTATCATTAAACACACTATCACTATGGCACTAATAAGATGGGAACCATTCAATGAAATGGAAAAATTATTTGAAGACACTCTCCGTCCCGACCTTAACAAAAATCTTGGCTGGGACTTAGCAGTTGACGTTTATGAAAAAGAGAAAACCGTAATCGCGGAAATGAATTTGCCGGGTATTGACCCCGAAAAAATCGATATATCTTTCGAAGATGATTATCATTTACATATCGCTGGACACCGCCAGGAAGAACAAAAAGTGGAAAAAAAGAACTACTACAATCGTGAAATCCGCCGTGGCCAATTCGAGAGAATCGTCCGCTTACCCTGCTCTGTTGACCAAACCAACACCAGCGCCGACTACGATGACGGTGTTCTTAAAATCACCATGCCTAAAAAAAGCGAAGAAACCACGCCTAAGATTAAAGTTAACGTATCTAAAAAATAATCACGCCATTTAGTAAAGCCGCCGTCTCCAAACGGCGGCTTTTATTACTTCCAAAACAAACAGCAAATCAAACCCTAGCTTTCAATTTCTGATTTTAACTCCCTGCCTCACCCGAACATTAACCAGTCCGGTTTAAACAATAATATCAAACCAAGAACAAGCATTATCACTCCCCCTATTAGTCGAGAATAATACTGATATTTTGTGTCTAGACCCGTCATCTTTAAAGTCACCATAGCTACAACAAATACAACCAAATCATCAAGCATAAACACAACCACATAAAACACCAGGTAGATATAATACTTCCAAATCGGCAGATTAGCCAAAGACAAGACCTGTGTATATATAGCCGGCAACCCCGCCGAACAAACTAACTCGATAGCGTTTACAGACACTGCCAAAGCCACTACCCCAAGCAAAACCAACCCTAAGTTTTTAATTTTTACAACTCTTTCAAAACTATCAATTAGTTTTGCTTTTCCTTCCTGACCTACCACCTTGCACACATTACGGTTTACATAAAACTCACGCAGATTATAAAAACCTATAGATAAAGCTGCTAACCCAACCCCCAACCGCACCCACCACAAAAATCCTACTAACAAAAACAAGTTCAGCCAGGCGGCTAAAAACAAGAAATAAACTACCGCCGAGGTAACTATAAACGTCGCCCCTATCAACCACATCCTCCTTCTGTTCTCCATGCCAATCAACATGCTTATTAAAAAAACCAAAGCCCACATAGCACAGGGGTTAAAACCGTCCACTAAAGCCAGCGAAAAAGTAATTATCGGCAAAGACACACCACCAGCATTCATCGAACCCAAAAAAGGTAAGGTTATCTTGTCCGGCAAAGACACCTCTTCGCTAACCCCTGGTGACTCTTCCATGATTTCAACCCTTTCTTCCTTTTCCTTTCTGTTATTATTTCCGTCATCCGGATTATCCTCCTCTCCTTCCCTGAGCTTACCTACCACATTAGGACACAAACCTGTCTGCAAACACTCCTCTGCCTTACCACGTATTACCGGCCCATGAGTTTCTTCACCTAAGAACCCAATAAAATAACTGTCGCCAATTACTACCAGAGGGGTAAACACGCCCCCCCTTCCAATGTCTAACTCCTTCACTGTCTTAATAAACAAATCCGCGTTTCTCCTCTCACTTATTTCATACTCTTTCAGCCTTAAGTTCGGACCGCTGTCTGCCAGACTTTCTAAAAAGGGCTTTTCAGCCACACAATGAGGACAGCCTTTTGACCAAAAAAAATGAATCTCAACCACCTCTTCTTCTTGAGCTTCAGCCAGCCCAGCAGCCAAAAACCAAACCAAAAATAAAAATAAAAAAACAACCAGTTTCGAAAATCTAGATTGCATATCAACCTCCTATTTTACACCCGCCCCTTTATAACACAAAACTTTCAAGCCCTGTTCCCGCAATTGCAAACGCTTTCCTTGCTTATTAACTTTGGTTGATATATCTTTTCCCCTAATGAAAGTTATAGTAGCGACCAACAATCAAACAGCCAGCCGGCACGTGGCCACAATGATAACCAACCAACTGTCCAGAAAGCCTAACTCCGCCTTTCTTCTTCCTACAGGCAGTACCCCCTTGAAACTATATCAACTCCTCCAAGAAAAAGTAGGCTCGGGCAAAACAAGCTTCTCTTTGATTAAAACTTTTAATCTAGATGAATACTTGGGTCTGTCTCCAGAAAACCCGCAAAGCTACCACCGCTTTATGTGGGACAATTTTTTTAGCCATATAGACATTAAAAGAAGCAATGTTAAAATTCCCTCCGGTAATCCCAAGAACGCCGCCTCCTACTGTAAAAAATATGAACAGACAATAGACAAGGCCAAAGTAGATCTAGCCATACTGGGACTTGGCACAAATGGACACATTGGCTTTAATGAACCAGGTACAGATCCCGACTCCATCACTCACATAGCCGATCTCACCCCTTCAACTATCAAGGCCAATGCCCGATTTTTTAAATCAAAAAAAGAAGTTCCCACCCAAGCAATAACCGTAGGGTTAAAAACAATTCTCAAATCTAAAAAAATTATCGTTATGGCCTTTGGCAAATCAAAGGCCCAAGCCGTCCATGACACTCTAGAAAAAACTCCCTCTCCCAAAACCCCCGCTTCTGTCTTACAAAAACACAAAAACATAACTTTTGTTTTAGACCAAGCCGCCGCCTCAAAACTAACTAAAACCTCTTTCTATCCGCCCGTTCTAAGCGGAATCAGGCTCTACTCCAAATTAAATCTACCCACCAATAAAAAAATTGTCTTTTTTTCTCCGCATCCCGACGACGCCGCTATCAGTGCCGGCGCTCTCCTGAACTCTCTATCTGCTAATAACGAAGTTTATGAGCTTATCGTCACTACCGGACATAGAGCGGTTATCAATGGCGGCACGACTCAAAATCGCATTAAGATCAGAGAGAAGGAAGTCCAGAAAGAGTCATTTTTGTTAGGCACAAAATGTATTACCCTGCGCTGTCACTTCTACGATAACAACCAGAACCTGCCCGAAAAAGATCTAAAAAAAATTAGGAGCTTAATGAAAAAAATAAAACCCAACATTGCCTTCGTTCCCCACAAACTCGACCCTCATCCCACTCATGCCACCACCCGCACCATGGCTCTTGCCGCCCTCCCCCACCACACCAGCCTATGGAGCTTTGAAACTCCCTGGTCTCTTTTTTCTCATAAAAAATTTAACGCCGCTTTTGAATTCTCAGACAAACTTATGAAAACCAAACTAAGATCAATACGTTGCCACAAAAGTCAGCTTGCCCGCACCAGCTTTGACCAAGCCGCCTTAAGCATCGCCAGCTTTAGACGTATCACCCTAGCCGAACAACTCTTTTCGGAACTCGGCAAACAATCTCTGGAAACCAAACCATATCTTGAGCTCTTCAATATATCCGAGTGGTAACCAGGCTAAATACAAAAAGCCGCCCTTAACAGACGGCAACGCAGGGCACAAAAACTTCTCTGAAAACTATCAGCGGCCATCTTCGCCGACATCGTTAGCTATTCTATCAACCTCTTCAAAAAAAACTTCCGCAAATGTTCCTCTTCTTGAACAAAAACGACTAGCACGACGCCAAACAGACCCTGCACTTCCAAGCATAACAAGAGTATCCAGGACTTGCTGAACCGTAAGATATCTCCCTCGACTAGCGTTATCCTGCCACTCCCTCTCATCAGCACCTGTTTCGCAAATCATACTCATAACACCCTCCTTGCGAAAGCAAAAAGAACAACCAAAGCATCAAAAAAGAACTAACAAAAATTGTATGATACCGTATGAAAACGTGTCAACAAAAACAAACACAAGTTACCTCAACTTATCCACAGATCCACTTTGATAAAAATCAGGTTACTTTAATTAGCCTTCATTTTATACACAAAAGCCTTTGATTCACCATATTCGGCTTCAAACTCTTTAACCCTAACCAATTCCCCGGAACCATGAAAAACTGTAGAAAAAATCGGACAACTGCTTATCTCAAAAACCATATTTACCCTTTCTTTGCTTATCCAACCAATTGCTTCTCCATCAGACATGTTCGCCTCTTCGCAAAACCACTCATCAGGAAAAAGTCTGACTCCTTCGTCTCCCAAATATGTTATTATCGGCAACCCCTCATCTTCTTTAAGACCAGCCATCCCTTGAAAATTATCATTTCTTAACCATCTAGCCACTCTCAACGCCAACGTCATCTCATGAGATTTGGCATTATAATCACTTATTTTCCCCGACATCGCCAACGAGCTGTCACCGTAAACATAAACACACAACATGCCCAATAAAAAAACCAAACCGACTCGGCTAAACCTTGATCCTTTCCAGTCACAAAAAACCAACAAACCATATATCAGCGCCAAAGAAAAAAATGGAATAACCTGTAAGTAATAACGGGACTCAGGTAAAATCAGCGTTATCACCACCACTTGCGTCGCCAGCATCAGATCAACCGGAATAAAAAATTTCGGCCACCGCGCGGTCGCGGCACCCAATCCAGCCCCAGTCACCAGAGTTAAGACTAGAGATACATACTCCTTTGTCTTCAAACCGTCATAAACAATAGCCGCCAGCAACAAAGCAATCATTCCTAAAGACGCATATCTTACCACCCAAGACCATAATAAAGACGAATTCCTTTTTAGAAACCCTGCCAACAACCCAACTAAAAACAACAACCAAATTACCAATAAATTATTTTGCGAACCTAAACTTTCCAACGAAAATAAAAACAACAATCCAGCCAACACCAAACCTCCAATCACTACTTTCGTCAATCTGTCCGCCACTTTTTGATTATTCTGTGTCCACCACTTTTTGATTATTCTGTGTCCAAACAAGTAGTCTCTCCTAAAGAAATCCTCTTAATCAACTCCAAAGACAAGGCTCCGCTCCCTTTGTCAAAACGAATACCCACCGCATTATCCACCTTTGCCTTCAGTGATGAAAATTCAATATTAACACCCTCCTTCCCTTCAATTCTCTTAGGAAACCTCGTCCAGGCAAAACTATCGTCCGCTATATCATCCGGTGTTATTTTCCCTTCAGTCAACAGTTCGCCATCTTTCCCGTACATCTTAACTTCCACCGGTTCCAACCGAAAAGATTTATGTAAATCAACCAAGATCGCTCCAGCCCCGACAATCTTTCCGACGATCTCCACGTTTTCCCGTTTTACCCGATCACCATAAATAGCGAAGTGGGTCCCGTAAGAATCAGTTCCTTCTTCCAAAACCTCAAGATAGTCAACGGCAATCCCCAAAAAACCCCTCCGCTCCCAACTCTTTTACACTCCTTACAAATCGCATTTATAATTACCCCCGCATAAATCATAAAAAGCCTTACCTCCCTGTCTAACCACTCTGTAATCATTGTTGTACTCTAAATCAAAACCAGCCGTTGGCTTAGGAGCATTCTCAAGTTCCGCTCTAACAAACCAACCTAGAGCGCCATCGCCCTCTTTTTCCACCACCACATAGTCGTGAATTGGATCATTAAAATCAAGTGGGTATTTATCATACTCGTTAAAATACATTTCCAGTTCATGCTTTATCTTTCGCAATTCCTGTTTCCTGATTCCGTCTCTAACCTCGCGCCTGGCATACAAGCCAGACAAAACTACGCCTACTAACAAAATAACAGTCAAGGTCCCTGCTACCCATATCTCTTTTCGGAAAGTAGAATTCATATATCAAATAATAAAACTAAAATTTGATAAAAAAAATGAAATTACCCCCAAAAATCTTAATGTTGTTGCTCATCTTAGCTATTTTTACCCCTCGATTATTAGACCTTGACGCTTTTCTTGCCCCCGACGAAAAAAGGTGGATAGCCAACACAGCCGGTTTCGTAACCAAGCTGTCTCACGGCCAATGGGACAGTCTAATCCAACAGCCTCATCCCGGCTTAACCACCCAGTGGATAGGAAGCTCCACCGTTTTTTTTAATTCCTGGACTATCCGCAAACTTCCCCTCGTCACCAGTCAAATAATCCTCATCGGTATTATTGGATACATATTTCACCTTCTCTGGAAGCCTTTTGGTCTCTGGCCAACCACCTTACTCGTCTTGTTTCTGGCTCTCAATCCCCATCTCATAGCCCACACCAGAGTTTACGCTATGGATTCCCTCCTCGCCCTTTTCCTGCTCTTATCGCTTGCCTGCTTACTTCTTTGGCAAAAAAATAAAAACCCCCGCTATCTTATCTACGCGGGCACTTCCGGAGCTCTAGCTTTTTGGTCCAAATTACCCGGCCTGATAATCATCCCTTTTTCCTTTTTTATTATTGCCATTGAGATAGTCGCCCAAAAAAGAAGCCCTAAAACCAGCCTCATTAAACCAATCACTCTTTGGACAATCGCCTTCTGTGTAACCTCTATTCTTGTCCTGCCCACCCTAATTATCTCTCCTTTATCGGTCTATGGAGACCTTACAGAATTCTTTCGTTCCGACGACTACACCTCTCTCCACACCGCCAGCTATGTCTATTATCTAAATGCTTTATTTTTTCTCTCCACCCCCCTCCACTTTTTTGCCCTTTTATTACTTATTCCTTTATTCATAATTAAAAAAAGTTTCCCTGATAATCCCCTAGCTCGCTACCACCTAATCACGTTCCTTTCTATTGCCGCCCTGTTCACCATAATGATGTCAGCCGGATCAAAAATGGGTGACCGCTACGTATTGCCCGTTTTTCTTTTTCTTGACGTTGTCGTTGCTCTAATTTTTATTCTTTTAATCAAATCTCCTCTCAAAAAAATCAGACTTATCTCAACCATTATTCTTATCATTGGGTTAACCACTCAAGCTGTTAACCTAACAAAACTTCATCCCCACTATCTGGCTTATGTAAATCCTCTCACCAAGCCTCTGCTGGACAACCGACGCCTCGGCTGGGGAGAAGGGCTGGATCTAGCCGCTCACTATCTTAATCAAAAAACAAATGCCCAAAAACTGACTGTCGCCGCGGTTTACCCCAATGAATTTATGCACGTCTTCAAAGGTACAGCTATTCCTATTCATCAGCATGACCACTCTAACGTTAATTATGTCGTAATTTATCGAAACATGTTC